>JAGNKU010000003.1 GCA_017999985.1 Phycisphaerae bacterium
TCCCTCTAGTGCCTAACTTACGCAGGATCAAGGAGTTGGCTCCGGATCCTGCGTTTTCTTTTGCGCAGGGGTGACCAAAAGGTGCCCACCGCAAACGTCGCAGGGTCCGGAGTGGCCATGGAGGCCCTGCGATGGCAGCCATCTTCCGCAAACCCGGCAGGCAGACCTGGTGGATCACCTACTACGTGAACGGCCTGCGGGTCCGGCACTCGCTACGGACCCGCGATGAGCGGATCGCCCGCCTCAGGCTCAAGAAGTTGGAAGGGGACCTTGTCACGGGCGACCTGGTCCAAGCGTCGCGGACGCCGCTCGTCCCGTTCCTCACGGCATTCTGCGAACACTTGAGCACGATTCGAACGCGGAAGTCGTACAAGAACGACCTCTCCTACCTGCGGACCGTGTTCGGCCCGGTGTGCGACGCGCTGAAGCCGGGCAGCACGATCAACCACGGGTGCCGGGCGACGAAACCAATCACCGTGAAGGACCGGTTTGCTGGCCGCCACATTCAGGTCAAGGTGCTCGAAGAGCTCACCGCCGGCATCATCGAGGGGCATATCACGCAACGGGTGAAGCACGAGGGAATCGCCCCGAAGACCGCGAATCGAATCCGGGAGGTGCTGCACATCCTGTTTACCTACGCGATCCGGCAGCATGGATTCCGCTCGCCCGACCGGCGATTCCCCAACCCCGTCGACGCGGTTCCGCGACGGAAGGAACCGGAGCGGCACATTCGGTTCCTGACGTTGCCGCAGATCGACGAGCAACTGCTCGTGCTGGCGGAGCGGCCGGTCATCCAGGCCCTGGTCGCGATGTACATCTACGCAGGCCTGCGTCGCGAGGAGGCGTTGTGGCTGACACCGGACGATGTCGACCTCAAAGCGGGCATGATCCGTGTGCGTCAAAAAGTCGTGAACGGCGAATCCTGGCAGCCCAAAACGCGGCGAAATCGCCGCGTGCCGATTTCGTCCACGCTGCGGAGCTACTTGGAGGCTTGTCAGCCAGCCGAGGACTCCGTTTGGTTTTTCCCATCGCCAACGGGCAAGCGCTGGGACCCGGACAACTTTTCCCAGGACCTACGCGAGATCAACGAGCGGAACGGCCTGTCGTGGACGTGCCTCGACTTCCGGCATTCGTTCGGCAGCCACCTGGCCCAGAAGGGCGAGTCGCTCTACAAGATCGCGGAGCTGATGGGCAACAGCCCAGAGATTTGTCGGCGGCACTATGCGGCTTTGATTCCCGAGGAAATGCGGGACACGGTCGAGTTCGACGTGAGACCGCGGGTGGTGCAGCCGGATGCGGAAGCCCGGTCAGCGTGACGTACGCGTGCTCGTTTGAGGACCGGTCCGCCCGGTATAGTGGATGTGGACGGCACGTATGTCTGGCATCCGTGACGATTTCGATCATGCGGAGCCGGGCGAGCCACTCACTCCGATTGAAGCGACTCGCCTGTGGGCCACGTACTGCGCCGGCGCCAACCCGCTCGCGATCGTGGCCCTCGACTACCTGTATCGCGCGCTCCGCAATGCGAGGAGAAGATCATGCGTATGTTACTGAGCCCACGGTTGCGTCGCGGAAGTGTGACACCTGCACTTCTCGGCTTTGCTTGCGTCGGTCTGCTCGTTGCTCAGATCGAGCCGGGCTGCATTCCGCCGGCCGATGAAGCGGGCCCGCAGTACGTCGGTCTCACCGAGGACGACGTGCGGCAGATCGTGCAACAGGTCTTGGCGGAGCAGCAGATTGCCGCCCGCCAGGGACCGCAGGGAGCCGAGGGTCCACAGGGACCGCAAGGCGTCCCCGGGCAACCGGGCACACAAGGTCAGCCAGGGCAGGACGGAGACCCAGGGGCGAACTGCTGGGACCTGAACGGTGACGGCATTGGCAACTTGGCGACTGAGGATGTCAACCATGACGGGGTCGTGGATGTCCTCGATTGCCGGGGCGCAGCAGGCCCTGTTAATTGCGGTGATTGTGATACCAGTTTCGTGAACGAGGGCCAGGCGAATTCAATCACCGGATCGATGGTTCAGGTAGGAAGCGTCACGCACGACAAGCTGAGCTCGCAGGGACAACCGGTCGACAGGGTGCTCAAGTCAGACGGTGACGGCAGCGTGGTGTGGGGCGTTGATAGCACCGGTGGAGGCCAGTTGGAGTGCGGCGATTGCGACAGCGTTTTCGTAAATGAGCAGCAACCGGATGCGATTTCGGCAGACATGATCGCCGCTCGCGCGGTGACGGGCGTGAAGATCGATCAAATGGGTGCGACGGACGGCCAAGTGCTCAAGTGGGACGACGGCACGGGGACGTGGGCTCCGGACGACGACCTCCAGGGTGGTGGGGGCGGGGGTGGTGATATTACCGCCGTGTATGCGGACGCCGGACTGATGGGCGGCGCTACATCGGGAGAGGCGCATCTCAATGTGGGTGATGGCGCCGGCATTGTCGTGGGGTCGGATACAGTCTCGGTTGGTCAAGGATGGCCGTGTCGGGATCGGAGCTGATCCCGTAGATTACGGCGTGACGCTAGCCGTCAACGGTCAGGCTGCCAAACCGGGCGGAGGGGACTGGGCGGCACTGTCAGACCGTCGACTAAAAAAGGACATTGAGCCGCTGCTGGGCGCGCTTGATCGGGTCCTCGCCCTTCGTGGCGTGACCTTTGAGTACAACGATCCACACACACCCCTAACTCTGCCGGGTAGGCAGGTCGGCTTCATTGCGCAGGATGTAGAAGGGGTTTTTCCAGAGTGGGTGAGTGAGGGTGAAAACGGGTACAAATACGTGGCACCCCGAGGCTTCCAGGCCCTCATCGTCGAGGCCCTACGTGAGCTTCGCCAGGAAAAGGAGGCACAGATCAGGGCGCTACAGGACGAGAGTGCCACACTGCGCGCACGCTTGGCGGTACTTGAGGCCCGGCTTGGAATGACCACGTCATCGTCTGCGGCGTCAACAATGGAATGATCCGACTCTATCAACTGGCACGCTACCGGCATGGCGTCAGGCTAGGACAAAACTGTCCCTGGTAATCCAGGCACGCGTACGCGCGGCCCTTGCCAGCCAATGCGTTCACAAGTAGCGGGCCCGACGCGGTTCTTACGCCCTGCCGGTATACGCAATACCACGCATGCGCGAGTTCCTTGCGAGCAACGGGTGGGATCAAGCCGTGATCGAAGCCGACGAGGCTGGCCACCGCATGCTGGATTCCGGCTCGATCGACCGGGAGCTGAAGTGCTGGCAGGAAGTTCGTCGTGAAGCGCGCATGGCCGGCCTCTCGGAGCACGAAAAGGCCCTCGCACGATTGGCTGAGAAGCACACCCCCGTCAGCACGGTGCGCCTGCGAGAACTGTACGTTGCCGGGTGCCACGAGCGCGGCATCCCGCCATTGGCCCGGCGAACGTTCTCGAAGTGCCTTAGTCGGTTGATCGCGGCTGACCTTCTGCGCGTTACCGCCCGACCAGGCGCGGGTGGACGCCGCCTCGCGTACGTCGCGGACAAGTGAGGCTCGCCATCCGACCCGATGGTCCGTTTGGCACGCCGCGCGGCATAGGTTCAAGAAGCCCGCGGTCAAGAGTGCCTCCGTCGCGCGCCTGCGCGACCTTCAAAGCACCGCCCGGGCATTCCGCCGCGGTGCTCCTCATGCTGTCTTGAAACAAATCACTTCCTTGCGCGGCACGTGCGGATACCACGCGTCGGGCAAACGCCTTGGATTGGCGATCAAAGGCTGATCGATGCTGCGACCAGGTAATCACCAGGTTTCAGCTCGTTCAGCGGTAGCTCGATCGACCGGGAGTCTTCCCGTTGTCTTGGCCGCGCCGCGCGTGTCTTTCCTCCGTCTTGCGCTGTCTCGCGTGCGACAGTCGGTCCTCGCCCTCTCCTTCTGACCCGACTGCCCACGCTGTTGGGGCGCGTGCAGTCAAACGCATCGGCTTCCGCGGCCGATGCAGCGCATGCCCCCGCTCCGCTTCTCACGCCCCGCATCGTCAGGGCGAGCCGGTAAACGACACCTGGAATAGCGCGAAGTCGGCCATGTCCACGCCGACGTCGCGGTCGATGTCGGTTCGCAGGCAGCAGAGCATGGGTTCTATGCCGGGACCACTAAAGCACACGGCCAGGGTCTCGAACTCGGAGAAGTCTACGTCGCCGTCGAAGTCGAGGTCGCACGGGTTCCACGGTCCCAGGATTGGGCGGATGAGGGGATATCGATCGACCGCACCTCCGGGGCCGCCGGTTACGTACGGCTGGTCACAAATTGCGTCGCTGCCGGCCTCGGTCTGTTCCGGGCCGCAGAACTCGTCGATATTAGGGTGCCCGCTCCAGAAGTTACCGCCTTCGGCGTAACCGCCATCCCAGACGTTGCTGGCGCCGCTGTAGTCAGTCGCATGTTGCCCATTATTGATCAGAGCGTTGTGGTAAACCGCATTGTCGCTTCCCGCCAACACTATACCGGAATCTATGCTGCCCTCAACCCGGTTGCCAACCAGCACGCCCTGGTATGCATGCATGATGAGCATGCCTTGCCAATTCTCCGTGAGTGTGTTGCCCGATATCAAGAAGTCCCACGTCCCGCCCTGGAGCTCAATGCCCGCTCCAAACTGATTGTCGACACCGTTCCTAGCAAGCGAGTTGTTAACAATCGCGCACCCATCACCCGGGCCCAAATAGACACCGGTGCAAGTGCACAACAATACAGAGTTCTCCTGTACGACGACATCATGGCAGAAATCGCCATAGATCCCGTACTCGAACAGCAGTACGACGCTATTCCGTACAACGACATTGTGCCGGTTGCTAAAGTCGATGCCCACGAGTGCGCCGTTTCCGAGGATCACTCGCCCGTTGCCGTCGAACGTGACGTTGTCCGCGCCAAAATCGATGCACCAACCGGTCGCATCGGTTATGTCCGCGACGAGGATGACAATATCGTAATCGCCGTTGAGCATCGCGGAGCAGCTTTCGCAGGAGTCGCAGTAGCCGATCCGCTGAGCGCCCGCCGGCACGGAGCCTAGAAAGCACGCGACGTAAGCGCAGGTGCAGATGCGAAGTGCGGGAGCGATGCATCGTTGACGTGCATGGTCCTTCTGCATGAGTTGTGCTCCGGCCAGACCGGATCATCCGCAGTATAACGCGCAGGTGACAATTCTCGACCGGGCGGTACGGCGGAACAGCGCGGCGTCGAGGCTGAAAAAGTGCCGATAACCGCGCCGCGGACCGGCCCCGTGCCCTACGCGGGATTGCCGCCGTCGTTCTCGCGTAACCGCTGTCCCAGTTACTTGCCAGTCAGTCTCCACGCACAACCGCGACTCCGCGCGCGGGCGCAGGCCTGCGTCGCGTTCCCGAAGGCCATGCCGGCGTTGGCATGACGTCGACTTCTACCTCATGCGAGGAAAACACCATGACTACGATTCAAGCATGCGTAAACCCGAGGTTGCTGACCAAAGCGAGCCGGCTGTTCACTGGGACGCTGGAGGGCCGCATCACCGAGCTGCTCCAGAATGCTCGGCGGGCCGGCGCCAAACACGTGGAAATCACCAACGAGAACGGCGTCGTCACCGTGCGAGACGACGGCTGCGGCATCGACGACTTCGCCAAGCTCCTCGACTTGGGCGGCTCAGGCTGGGAGGAGGATTTCCAGGCCAGCGAAGACCCGGCCGGCGTTGGGCTGTTCTGCCTGGCGCCGCGGGCGGCCACGATCCATTCCAACGGCCGGATGGTGCAGATCAGCGACGAGGGCTGGCACGGCGCGCCGGTGGAGGTGCTGCCTGATCCCGATCCGGTGCCGGGCACGATCGTCCAGTTCGAAGACGATGAGTGGTCGCATGCCACCGTGAGTCCGCTGGCGGTCTTCAGCGGCCTGAATGTCGCGGTAGACGACTGCCCGTGCGCAACCGAAACGTTCGTCGGCGAGCGGGCGGTGCACATTCTCGAGCTGGGCTGCCGGATCGAGGTGCGCGAAGCGGAGCAGCTCACGCACTGGCATCGCCAGGCGCGCCGCAGCTTCGCGTACAGCGACAACGTCCTGATCAACTTCCACGGCCAGATGACCAGCTTCGACTTCCACCCGGTCAGCGAGCAGGGACTCTGGTTCCTGGTTGATCTCACGGGCGAACCGACCGGGATCCGGCTGATGCTGCCGGCGCGGACACAGCTTGTGCAAAACGAGGCGTTTGCCCAGCTGAAAGCGGCGCTGGAGCTGGAGGCTTACCGCTATCCGCAGCGTCGCGGCCATCATCGCCTGCCGTACAAGCAGTACCTGCGCGCGCAGGAGTTGGGCATCGCGCTGCCCGAGGCGACACCGACGTTCCAGGTGGGCCTGCTGTCGACGAGCGAACCACCGGAACCGGTCGAGGTGACAATGCCAAAGAACTTCCCACTCGCGCGCTGCTATCGCTTCGACCCGGACTTGCCGGAGGGAACAGACGTGGACGAAACCAACGCGCACCTGCTGGCCGCGCTCGGGAAGTTCAGTGAGCCGTTCATCCCGGTCAGCATCCGCAGCGAATACAACGGATACTCATGGGCCAGCCTGCCGAGGATCGGCAAGGTCACGATCATGGCCGGCAAGGATCTGCACGAGGCCTGCGTCTGGACGGGCACGCTGCGGTGCGTCGAGAGGCTCGTCATCACAGCAACGACGAGCGACGGCAGAGTGTTCTCGTCGCCACCGTTCCGCTGCTCATCGTGCATCTTCGAGAAGATCAGGTACAGGAACTGCCAGAAGGCTTTGTCCTTCTGCATTCCTTCATTGCCGTGGATGAAGTTATGGCACCGGCGGAAGGCGATCCGGAGCATCTCGGGATCCGCTCGGCGCATCCGGATGTCCGACGCCACCTCGCGCGTGCCGGGCGTCTCGTCGCCCATGGGCCAGTCGCCAAGTGGCTGGAACTTGACGTCGAACCGGGTGGCCTTCTTCTGCAGGAAGAAGAAATCTAGGCCGTTGGTCCAGAGGCCGTATTGGCACTGCTCCGCGGCGGCCATGAAGCTCTTGAGCTCAGCCAAGTCGCTCTCGGCCTGCTCGTGGTCGCGCATCTTGGTGGCGCCCTTCTTGCCGTTTTTGGGCTCGGGCCGACACACCGCGACGCGGCACACGTTCCCCTGCGTGTGTTCGCCGCCAGGCTTGAAAATGGCGATCTCCACGCGTTTGCGGCTGCCCTCGATCGCGATCGGGAAGTCCGCCTCCATGTCATCCACGGAGATGGCGTACTCGTGGAACAGCGCTCGCGCGATTCGCTGGCGGACGACTTCTTTCGGGGTTTCCTTCTTTGGCGCCCCTGAGATGTAATCGAGGATCATCCCGTCCCCGAGTGCGTCCGCGCTCGCTGGCGCCTTGTTACTTTTTGCCATTGCGCGTTTCTCCCTCGGTGAGGTCGTCGGTGACGGTGCTTGGTGCACCGGTTCACCGGGACTCGGCAAGGAGGTCGGGTAAGCCAGCACGTCACAAGGCGTTGCGCGCCCGACCACGAAGAAAGCGCAGGGGAAACCCCGCGACAAAGTAACGTAACTCATTGTCGCATAATGCGTTATGGTTGACGCGGCTGGGGAAATGGTTTATTCTTCTTATGAGCAAGCCCCCGGTTCGCGCTCAAGGCTTCGGCCTGGTCCCTTCAGCCGGGCCATGATAGAGCAGGTGACGGCGACGGCTGCCAAGATGGAGGTGTGTGATGGGTCTGATACGGACGGCGCTTGGATTCGGCTGCCTGGCTCTGGCCGGCAAAGCGATCCAAGCTATGGAGAAGTGCCCGAAGGAGGGGCCGGGCAAACTACCGTGTAATTTCGTGAAGGGCGGAGCAGCCGCCGTGCTTGTGGCGGTTGCGGACAATTTGATAGATAGTGCGCCGGCGAGGGGAGTGAAAAGCCCCGGAAGATCAAAGCGGTGAATGGCCAGTGGATGCGAGCTCATTTCAGGCCGAGGGCCAGCTTCGGGTTTCGTCCTGGGCAACTTCACCGCATCGTGCAAACGAACGCTAGCGCGACGTGAAAACCAGCGCACCTACGCGGCGCTCGTGTGGTGTGAGGCGGCGCCCAGAACCGCCAACCGGTTTCGGGCCATGCGCACGTAGCGCGGGTTCAGCTCGAATCCGATGAAATCCCGCCCCAGTTTTCTGGCGACGACCGCCGTCGTGCCGGAGCCCATGAACGGATCGAGAACAATCGCCCTGCGAAAGCCAGCGCGGCACCCGCAGCCGGGAGAAATCACAAGCCCGCGTGCTCGCGACCGATACGTGTGTTCGTCGTAGTCCCGAAGCTCGGTTTCGGATGCCCTTCTGTCCGCGGCTTTCAGCCGGCCCGCTTGGACATCCCGGACGCGAATGTTGAACGCGCCGGGATTCTCGGGGAGCCGGTGCACCTTCTCCTTCGCCATGCCACAGCGAATGCACACCTCCAGCGGGCAACCCGCCTTGATGGGTGTCTCAACCAGATGTTCCGGAAAGACCGCGAAATGCGCGCCGGGACACGGGCGTGTCGAAATCTCCCAGCAGTCGCCCGGGTTCCTGCCGCCGGGAGACAACCAGCGCGGATCCTGCTCGCGGATGATTCGCGCCTCCCCGCCCGGCGGGTGCCCGACCCAGCCGGCTCCGCCGGGGACCTTGACAGCACCGCGCTCGCCCATGATTGCGCCGAGTGAGCGGGTCTCGGCTGCGATTCTCCAGAAGTCGCCCGGATTCTTGCCGCGCGGATGAAACGCACCAGGCGCCGCGGGCTCCGGCGGCTCGCGCATGGTGGCCATCAGCTCGTTCGTCGCGCTGATCGTGCCGTATACCGCGAGGCCGCGGAACGGTCCCGCCGCCGCCCCGCTGCTGTTCGTCCACTCCGGGGCGCTGCTCGACTCGATCCGCGGCGCCGCGTAGCTCCAGCTCGACAGCGCCACCGCCGAGACCACTCCCTGCCTCGTCGGCGGCCAGCGCGAGGCGTTTACCGGGAAACCGCTGCTCGAGTTCCATCCGCGTGCGCGGATAATCCTCGCCCATGCCCCCGCCGCCCCACCGGTCGCGGCAGGTTGGGTCAAGCAAATACCCCTAACCAGAAGGGTGGGCGGCCGCCGCTGGACAAGGGCAAGGTGCTGGCAGGCATCTTCTGGAAAAAAAGCGGCCGGCGCGGGGCCGGCCGCTGCACTGCAGGGGGTTGGTGCCTAATGGGTATCTTCGGGCGCGCCGAGCAGTTCATAGACGCGGCACAGGAGCGCTTCGTACTCGGCCGGGTCGCCATCGTGCGTGGCGACAAGCTGCTCGAACAGGCGTGTGAGTTCGTCCGTCTTGGCGGTATCGCCGGGCGGGGCCGCGGGGGTCGGGGTGGTGGCGGACGCGATCACGGCCTCCATTTCCTCCAGAAGCCGCTTGGTCGGGTCCGCGTCGAGTCCGGATGCGGGGGTGGGCGGGACGGTCAGCACGTCGGCCGCGAGAACGACCCCGGTGGCGTCGTTTGCCGGCGGCCTCGCCGTGATGATGGTATTATCACCGCCGGCCGTGGGCGACTGGTCGGCGGCATTGGGGGTCGGAGGCGGAGTGGCGGGGAGGTCGCTCAGTGAGCCGGTAGTCGCGCTGGTGGTGTCGGGCGACGCGATGGTCGTGGGGGGCTCTGCCGCGATGATGGTGGTTTCGGTGGTCGTGGACGCTTCCGACGCGGGTACGCTGGCGATGGCTTCGGTGGACGCGGTCTGGGTGGGCGCAGCTTCGGTCGCGGCGGCGGTACGAAGGGCCTCCTCGGCGGCGGCCAGGCGCGAGACCTCGTGCAGTTGCGCGCGCGCTTCGGTGAAATCAGGATTGTGTACGAGCGCCTGTTCGAGTGTGCGGGCGGCGTCGGCGTAGCGGCGGGCTTCGGTCTGAATGACGGCGAGGTTGAAGTAGGCGTCGGCCTCGGAGCCGGCCAGCATGAAGGCGGCAAGGGCGTCGGCGTCGCGATTGAGCTTGGCGAGGACGAGGCCGCGATTCATGTGGGCGCGGGTGAAGTTAGGCTGCAACTCGATGGCGTGGGCGAGGGCCTGGTCGGCCTCTTCGTAGCGGTTCTCGAGGTACAGGCTGAAGCCGAGGTTGTTGTACAGGTGCGCGGTGTTGGGCTGTCGGGCAAGCGCAGCGCGGAACTCGGCCGAGGCCTCGGCGTGCCGGCCGAGCTTGTTCAGCGTGATGCCGAGCCGGTTACGGGCGGCGGGCAGGTCCGGGGTGAGTTCCAGGGCCTTGCGGTACTGTTCCGCGGCCTGCTCAAGGCGGCCCTGTTGTTCGAGCAGATGGCCGTGCGCGACGTAGGTGGAGGCGTTCAGCCGGGGGGTCGCGTCGGTGTGCGACTGGGGCAGCGCTCCGGGATTGAACTGCTGCTCCGTGGTCTGACAGGCGACGAGGCCGCTGACGACGACGGTGACCACCGCAATGCCGATTCGCAGGGTGAGCTTGTGCACCGTAGCACTCCCATTCTGGGTTACTGGCTGCGTGGCGCGCTCGCGGCATCAGTGCCGGCCGCGCCCTGCCGTTGATTCGGGACGTACATGCCTTCGTGGGCCTTGATCATGACGGCCTGGATCGCGTCCATGCCGCTGGTGGCGGGCATATCCTGGACGACGACCTCGGCGGTCGTGTCGATGCCCGCTTCCTGGAGATAGGACTGGATGCGCGCGGTGCGCTCGACAAGGAGCGTCTCGCTGGTCTCATCCGTGCTGAACCGGATCGCGCCGCCGTGCAGATCGAGCAGTGCTGACAGGCGGGCCATGCGCTCCTCGCCGAGCGAGTTGAGCTCGGGGCGATGGGGCACGAAATGGACATCCGAAATCGACATGTCCGCGAGCAGGGCATTGTTGGTCATGTGGGCGTACTCGGCCTGCAGGGGACTGGGGGTGTCGGTCGTGCCGTGCGGTGGGGCGTTGAGCCGCGACACGGGTTGCTGACAGGCAGTGCAGATCAGGCCGAGGGCGATGCTGCTCAGGAGAAAAGGCCTCATCGGGGGCTCCTGGAGTTCCGCGCCCGCGCCACCCGCGGACCACCGGGTCTGCGAGCCGCCGACGGCGCAAACAAGCAGTTATCCATAAAATCGGACCGTGGCGGTCGGGACCTGAAGGCCGAGTTTGGCGGTAGAATCCCCGCATGCGCAGCGCCCGCTCCATCGCCGTGACCGTGCTGGCCGTCGTGACGTTCGGGTCGCTGCTGCTGACGGGCGGGGCGGCGTGGCACGTGCGGAGTGCGGGATACCGCAAGTCCTGCGCGTCGCAATTGAGCCGAAGCCTGGGGTTGCCCGCCGAGATCGGGCGCGTTGTGCCACGCTCCCGTACCGCGCGGGAGTTCCAGCAGGTGCGGATCTGGCTCCCGGAGAAACGGGGGGAAGCCGCGCTGTGCGAGCGGGCGCTGGTGACGCAGACGCCGACGTCGGAGCAGCCGGAGGCGTATGAACTGGAACTGCGCGGGGGGCACTGCGAGATTTCGACGCGCACATGGCTGCGGGGGGACTACCGGGCGGTGCTGGAGTCCGGCCTGCGGCCCGGGTTCGATCCGGATGGGCCGCGGCGCGTCGTGTTCCACGGCATGGACCTGTCCTTCGAGCGCGAGCAGTTCCGCGCGGGGCTGGATGACGCGGGCGGCGTGGTCCTGTTCGACGATCCACACGTGGGGCGCGCGACGGTCACCTGCCGGCAGCTCAACGGCTACGCGGCGCCGGAGCCGGTCACGCTGCGGGCGGAGTTCTCGCCGCAGGCGCGCGGCATCCGGCTCGACCGGGTCGAACTGACCGTGCCGGAGCTGCCCATCGCGATCGTCGGGTTGAAGGCCCTGACGGGGCTGGACCTGCAGACCGGTACGTTTGGCGGGCGCGTCGTTTACCGCGAGACAGGTAGCCAGCGGGAGCTGTCGGTCTCCGGGCGCGTGAAGGACGTGCAGCTCGCGGAATGCACCGGGGCGTTCCTGTCGCCGGCGTGGCGCGGGCGCGCGCCGGACGTGGAGCTGATGGAACTGGCGGTGGTCGACGGCGTGCCGCAGTGGGCCGCGTTCAGAGGCATCTTCACGGACGTGGCGCTGGGGGACATACTCGCGGCGGTCGGGCTCCAGGACATCGACGGCGAGGTGGTGCTGCGGATTCAGTCGGCGGAACTGTCGCCGGACGGCGTGGACCGGTTCGTGGCCTCGGGGCGCTGTGCACGCCTGTCGCTTGACCGACTGACGGCGGCGCTGGGCTGGGGCCGGATGAGCGGCCAGGCCCGCCTGGTGATCGATGACCTGACGGTCGAAAGCAACCGGCTCGCATCGCTGGATGCCGAGATCATCGTGGAGCCGACGGGGCCGGAGTCGGATTGGATCGAGCGCAACCTGCTGTCGGAGGTCCTGCGGCGGACGATTGGTTTCGCCTTGCCGTCGTTTCTGCCGGACCGTTTCGAGTACACGCAGTTGGGGGTGCGCCTGGAAGTGCGCGACGAAACCCTCTACGTGTTCGGGACGCACGGCGCGGGGCAGAAGACGATTCTCAGTGTGCGGATCGGCGAGCAGGAGCTGCCGGTGGTGCCCGAGCCGGAACGCCCGATTGACCTACGACCGCTGTGCGACGAGTTGCGGGCGCGACTCACCGCGCAACTGGCCGGGCACTTGCGGCGCCTCAAGGCCGAGGCCGCCGCAACGGAGTAGCGAACCGTGCGTGGTGCCGCGCAGCGTTCCCTGGTCCTGCTGCTGGTAGTGGTCAGCCTGCTGCTGACGGGGCTCACGCTGTGGGCGGTCAGCGCGCAGGGGCGGGCCCTGCAGGCACGCGACTGGGCCGACCTGCGGAACTCGGCGGCGGCGGCGGCGGCGGAGCGACACTCCGCGTGGCGCGCGGACGCCGAACGGGCGCTGGTGCACGCGGGGCGGGCGTTGGAGGCGGGGGGCGCGGACGAATTCGACGCGTGGATCAGCGGGCGCGCGGACTGGCTGCTGGCGTGCTCGTCGACGTGCGGGGAGGCGTGGGTCGTGCATCCACGTACGCCGTTGGAAGAGCCCCTTCCGGAGGTGGCTGCGGCGCCAGCACCGGACAGCGCGCCGACGAGCCCGGAGCTGGAGGCGGGCGGGCGCGATCTGCTGTCCACGCTGCGGGATCTGCAGTACCAGGCGCTCAGCCCGGACCCGCTGACCCGCAGCGGGGCGCTGCTGGCGATGGCGGCGTGCGAGCAGCAGCTTGGGCACCCGCTGGCGGCGGCCCGGATTTTCGCCGATGCCGCGCAACTGTTGCGCTCCACACCGCGGCTGGCGCGGTTCGCGTTTCGCGCGGAGCTGGCGCGCATCGATTCGCTGTGGGCGGCGGGGGACCGCGAGCGGGCGCGGGCAACGGCGGCCGCGTTTCTCGGGGGGTTGCTGGCCGATCATCCCGCGCGGCTGGGGCCGGCGGAGGCGGAGCGGCTGCAGGCACAGACGGAGTTGCTGGCGTTGCCGGTGGAGGATCCGGTGAGCGTGGCGCTGGCCGAGGTCTGCAATCGGGCGGCGCGGCGGGCGGCCGTCGTCGAGGTGGTGCTGGATGTGTTGGGCGCGCGCGCTGGCGCGGAGGAAGCGGAGCCGCGGCGCGGGGAGTTCCTGTACGCCGTCACCGCGGCCGGCGAGCCGCTGGTGCTGACGGTGGGGGCCGTGTCGCGCGACTTTGAGATCGCGCTGGTGGCGCCGGCCGCGGACGTGCTGGCGCGCTACTGGCGGGCGGGTGACGGGGAGCGGTCGTGGCGGGTACGCCTGCCCCAGATGCCGGCGGAGCCGGGCGTGATGCCGCTGCTGGATTTGGGACCGGAGTTCGGCTGCGCGTTGATTGAACCGACCGCGGCGAAGACGGCGGCGTTGCGCGCGACGGCGCGGCGGCGCATGGGGTTCGTGCTCGCGACGGGGACGGGGATGGCGGCGGCGTGGGCGCTGGTGATCTGGGTGATGCTGCGGGTGGTGGCGCGGCAACGGGAGCTGGCGCGCCTGCAAGGGCGTTTCGTGGCGGACGTCAGCCACGAGTTGAAGACGCCGCTCGCATTGATCCGGTTGTTGTCGGAGACGCTGGCGAGTCGGCGGGTGCGTGATCCGGAGCGGATCCACGCCTACCACGAGACGATCACGCGCGAGGCGGAGCGGTTGAGCGTGCTGCTGGACAACATCCTGGATCTGGGGCGGATCGAGTCGGGGCGGAAGCAATACGAGTTTCGCGCGTGCGATATCGCGGCGGTGGCGCGGCAGGCGTGGACGCTGTTCGAGCCTCAGTTTCAGAGCGAGGGGTTCGAGGCGCGGCTGGAGCTGGCGCCGGGCCTGCCGGTGGTGCGGGCGGACGCGCAGGCGCTGCAGCAGGTGCTGGTGAATCTGCTGCAGAATGCGTATCGCTACGCTGGCGAGCGCAAGTTCGTGCGCCTGGCGGTGTCACGCGAGGGATACGTGATCGTGATGGTCGTCGAGGATCACGGGATCGGCATGAGTCGCAACCAGCTCGACCGGTTGGGGGAGAGCTTCTTCCGGGCGGACGATACGCGCGTGCGGCAGACGCGCGGTGTCGGGCTGGGGCTGGCGATCGTGAACCACATCGTGACGGCGCACCGCGGGAAGATCGAAGTGCAGTCCCGGCCGGGGCAGGGGAGCACGTTCACGGTGTGGATTCCGTTTGAGCCGGCGGAGGAGCGGCCGCAATAGCGCGGCAGGCGCGCGACGCGACGGGGTCCGCGGCTTGAGGTCCAGATTCGCAAAAACGATCAAGCGGCGGCGATCGTCCACAGGTAGTCTCCTGGGTGACGGGAGCAAGCGATGAAGCTGCAGACGGAGCAAACGTACAAGGAACGCATGCTGCGAGTGTTGGTGCACATTCAGCAGCATCTCGATGACGCGCTGGAGCTTAACGACCTCGCCGGTCTGGCGCATTTCTCGCCGTACCATTTTCACCGCGTCTTCCAGGGCATGGTTGGCGAGACGCTCATGGCGCACGTGCGGCGGCTGCGCCTCGAGCGGGCGGCGCTGCGGCTGAAGCACACGGACCAGCCGGTCACGCGGATCGCGTTCGAGGCCGGGTACGAGACGCACGAGGCGTTCACACGGGCGTTCCGCGCGATGTTCGCCGAGTCGCCGTCGCAGTTCCGCGAGCTGCACCAGGTGCTCCCGCTGCCGGACGTGCCGTCCGGCGTGCACTACCAGCCCGCCGGGGGCCTGGACGATTTCACACTCCATTACACGGGAGGACCAGCGATGGAAGCCAGCATCAAGAAGTTGGAAGCGCTGCGGGTGGCGTTTGTGCGGCACGTGGGGCCGTATCACGAGGTGGGCGCGACATGGGGACAGTTGTGTGGCTGGGCCGGGCCGCGCCGGCTCTTGGGGCGTGACACGGTGTTCCTTGGGCTGTGTCACGATGATCCGCAGGTGACGCCGCCGGACAAGATCCGGTACGACGCGTGCATGGTAGTGGGGGAAAAAGTACAAGCGGAAGGAGCGGTGGGAATCCAGACGATCCCGGGCGGCGACTACGCGGTGACGGTGCACCGCGGGCCGTACGAGCGGCTGCACGAGACGTACGCGCGGCTGTGTGGCGAATGGCTGCCGAAGCAGGGTCGGGAGATGCGTGGCGCGCCGTCGCTGGAGTTCTACAAGAACGACCCGAACCGGACGCCGCCGGAGGAACTGATCACGGAGGTATGCGTCCCGCTGGAGTAGACGCACAGCTTCCGCGGCTCTGGAGTTCCGGCCCGCCGTCCTATTGGGCGCACACGTTCTTCCGCGTGTCCAGCATGTTACCCATGTGGACGGCTGGGCAACGCCGACGGGCGTTGAGCAGCTGCGGATCTTCTGGAATACGCCGCGCATTGACCGGCGCGCCTGCTCTGGCTGCTACTCATACACAGGTCTGGCGGTGGTGGCGCTGCCGCACCGTGTGGCTTCCAGCTCCACCGCGCGCGGGAACAGGATGTTGTTCTCCTTGTGGATATGCGTGTGCAGGTCGGCCTCGAACTCGGCCAGACCGCTCAGCAGGGCGCGGTACGTGTTGCAGGCATCGACCGGCGGCGCGTAGCCGGCCGTCAACTCGCGGAGGCGCGCCAGGGCGGCGCCGGCCGAATCGTGCTCATGCTCCATGACGCGAATGGGGTTTTGCACGGATCCACAGTGGGCGGCGGTGCATGCACTGGTGGATTCCATGCTCGCGATCATGGGGAAGAGGATGCGCTCTTCTTTCATCATGTGCGCTTCGAGTTCCGCCTGCAGATCGCCGAAGACCTCCTGCACGTCGGTCAGCTCGGTATGGCGCGTTCCGTGCACCTGGTAGACCTTGGCGACGAGCTGGGTCAGACGCGGCAACTCGCGGCGCAGATACGCATGATGCGTGTCGACGATATTCGCGATCAGATCGGCGAGTGGGGCGGTCGTCCAATCCGCGTCGTTGGTCGCGGTGGCGTCGGCGTCCGCCGCGCCGAGCGCGGCGGCGACAGCCCGCGGGTCAATTCCGCCCGCAGCGCAGGCGTCGCGCAGCGGAGTCTGGCCGCCACAGCAATAATCGACGCCGAAGCGCTCGAAGACGCGGGCACGGGCCGGACGTTCGGCGACGAGTTGGCCGACGGGGGTCGCGAGTTCGATGGGGCTCATCCAGACGCTCCTTGCTGGTTGGCTGGTGCTGGCACCGGCCGGTTGTGGGCTAAACATAAACCAATACGTCCACGTTGATATTTGGAGTCTAGCGCGCATAATCGAGCGGTCAAGGTTGCGGTTGGCTTGTGCCTGACCCGCGGCCGGAAGCCGCGGGCCTGCGAGGACTTGGGATGACGATTTCACACACCGCCGAATATGCCTTGCGGGCCATCGTCTGGCTGGCCCGCGACCCCGACATCACGCTGGGCACGCCGCGGATCGCACGGGCCACGCACGTTCCGGCGGGCTACCTGGCGCGCGTCCTGCAGGCACTGGCACGGGCCGGCCTGGTGGAGTCGAACCCCGGCCGGTCGGGCGGCTTCCGGTTGCGGCGCGCACCACGGGAAATCTCAGTCCTCGACGTGATCAACGCGGTGGACCCGGTGCAGCGTATCGAGCGCTGCCCGCTGGGGCTGAAGTCGCATCGCGGGCGTTTGTGCCCGCTGCATCGCCGACTGGACGAGGCCGCCGCGCTGGTGCAGCGCGCGTACGCGCAGACGAGCATCGCGGAAATCGTTGCCGAGGCAACGCCCCTCGCGGCACTGTGCGAGTCAGTATGACGGCCGCGCAATCTCGATAGTGGTGTGCGTGGGCCGATTGTCCCGGGTGCGGGTGTGCCCCGCCGCGTCAGAGCTCCGGGCCGCCGTCGTATTGACCGTAGACGCCCTTCAGCGTTTCCATCATTTCGCCGACGGTGGCGAGGGCTTCGGCGGCGTCGATCAGCGCGGGCATGACGTTTTCGCCTGCGGCGGCGGACTGGCGCAGGCGCTCCAGGGCGGCCGCGTGGCGCTGCCGGTCGCGGCGCTGCTTCATGTCCTTCAGCCGGGAGACCTGCTCGCGCTCGACGTGCTCGTCGATCTTGAGGATCGGGATGCGCTCGAAGTCGTGCTCCTGGTACTTGTTGACCCCGACCATGATGCGCTCGCCACGATCGAACTCGGCGCCGAAGCGGGCGGACGAGTCCGCGATCGCGCGGCGGAAGTAGCCCTGCTCGGTGGCCTTCAGCACGCCGCCGAGGTCGTTGTAGATGTGGTCGAGGATCTCCTGCGCCTGGCGCTGGACTTCGCTGGTGAGCCATTCGACGAAGTAGCTGCCGCCGAGCGGATCGACCACGCGGGTGACGCCGGTCTCGTCGGCGATGATCTGCTGGGTGCGGAGGGCGATCTTGACGGCGTTCTCGGTGGGCAGGGCGAGCGTCTCGTCCATGCTGTTGGTGTGGAGGGATTGCGTGCCGCCGAGCACGGCCGCCAGGGCCTGGTACGCGACACGAATGATGTTGACCATGGGTTGCTGCTCGGTGAGCGAGACGCCGGCGGTCTGGCAGTGGCAGCGGAGCCACCAACTGCGTTCGCGTTCGGCGTGGAAGCGGTCGCGCGTGATGTGGGCCCACATGCGGCGGGCGGCGCGGAGCTTGGCGATCTCCTCGAAGAACTCGTTGTGCACATCCCAGAAGAAGCTGAGGCGCGGGAGGAACGCATCCGGGGCGAGGCCGCGCTTGATGGACTCCTCGGCGTAGCACATGCCGTCGGCGATGGTGAAGGCGAGCTCCTGCGGAGCGGTGGCGCCGGCTTCGCGGATGTGATAGCCGCTGACGCTGACCGTGTTCCACTGCGGCATGTGCTGCGTGCAGTATTCGATCGTGTCGATGACGAGCTTGACACTGGGTCCGGGCGGGAAGACGAACTCGTTCTGGGCGTGGAACTCCTTGAGGATGTCGTTCTGAAGCGTGCCGCGGAGCTTGTCGAGCCCGACGCCCTGCTCGCGCGCGACGCAGATGTAGAAGGCGAGCAGGATGGCCGCCGGCGCGTTGATCGTCATGCTGGTGCTGACGTCGGCGAGGTTGATGCCGCTGAGGAGTACGCGCATGTCTTCGAGCGAGGCGATGGCGACGCCGCACTTGCCGACTTCGCCGAGCGCCAGGGGGTCGTCGGAATCACGGCCCATGAGTGTGGGCAGGTCGAAGGCGGTCGAGAGGCCGGTCTGGCCTTTTTCGAGCAGGTACTTGAAGCGGGCGTTGGTCTGGGCGGCGGTGCCGAAGCCGGCGAACTGCCGCATGGTCCAGACGCGCTTGCGGTACATGTCGGAGTGCATGCCGCGCGTGAAGGGGAAGTGGCCAGGGTGGCCGATGTCGTGAAGGAACTCGATCCCGCCGATGTCGTCCGGCCCGTAGACGCGCTTGATGGGGATGCCGGACATGGTCGTCGGATCAGGCGCGTGGTGCCCATGGCCGCCATGGTGCTTGGGTGAGTGCGGAACGGTCCTGGTGCTCATGTAAGCTCTCCAGCGGACGGCACGTGGTTGTGCGCGCCGGGCTGTCCCCGGGCACACAACGCGATACCGTATTCTACACGAAAGGCGGCGTTCCGGGCTGCGCCCGCTGGGCGTGGGCGAAATCCGGCCGGCTGGTATTGCCAGGCCGGGCCGGGCGGCTACAACCATACATGCGAATGTGGCCCGCGTGTCCGATGGACCCAGGTCGGAGCGGCAGCAATGAGCACGATCGAGACGGCTTCAGCCCCCGAGCGCGAACTGGCGAAGTCGCCGCCGGAGTTTTCCTGTGCCGAGATCTGGGGCGGGAACCGCCCGATCGACACGGCGATCGAGCTCCCGGGCGTGCATGGGCGGGTGTACTCGCAGCCGTGCCGCGGGGGGCGGGGCGGCGACATTCATTACGTCTCACTGTGCAACTCGGGGTTGCTGTCGCGGATGTGCCTGGCGGACGTGGCCGGCCACGGTGAGACGGTGGCGCTGGTGAGCGAGGAGATCCACCGGTTGCTCCGCCGGTTCATGGACAACCTGGACGAGCGGCGCGTGCTGGCCGAGCTCAACCGGCGGCTCACGCGTGGGACGGAAACGGCGATGACGACGGCCGTGGCGGTCAGCTACATTCCGCCGCTGCATCTGGTCTATATCAGCAGCGCAGGGCACCCGCCGGCGTGGCTGTATCGGCGGGCGGAGGCGCGTTGGGAACGGCTGGCGCCGTGCCCGGGCGAGCGGGAGGAGCGTGCGCTGGTGGATTTGCCGCTGGCGGTGGACGCGGAGACGCGGTTTTCGCGGCGGCGCGTCCGGGTGCGTCCCGGCGATCGGCTGCTGCTGATGACGGATGGCATTCTGGAGGCCCCGGCGCCCGGCGGTGAGCTATTCGGGGAAGAGCGCCTGGCGGCAGTACTGGACCAGCAGCACGCGGCGCAGGCCGGCGAACTGGCCCACGCGATCATGGCGGCGGTCCACGCGCACGTGGGCAGGCCGCAACTGGTGCATGACGATGTGACGCTACTGGTGGCCGAATTCACGCCGGGGCCGCGGGCGCTCGGGATTTGGGAGGTGCTGAAGAACCGGGTGTTGCGGCCGCTGGGCTGGGGACGCGGTGAACCGGCGCAAACCGCCGGCGGTTTGACCTGAATGGGTGGTCGTCAGCGGGGGCTGCGAGATTTTGCGCAGGGCGTGCCCCGGGGGAGCCGGAGTCCGCAGTTGACAAACCCGGATTAGGCACTAAGAAAGGGGCTTCTCACGCCGGCCGCTCCGTGGCCGGTCACGGCACGGGGCTTGTAGGTCGAGTGCCGGGAGCCGGGGCGAGGTTGGGCCTCGCCCACGCCGTGATTGGAAGACGTCGTCGCCAAGCGGCTTGCGGGCCGGCACCGGGCGGCGGCGGAAGGAGTGCCCGGAATGGCGAAGTACAAGATCGAGATTGACCGTGAGCTGTGCATCGGCGACGGGGCGTGCTGCGGCGAAGCGCCGAACACCTTTGAGATGGACGACGAGAACATCGCGAAGGTGTCGAACGCCGATGGCCACACCGACGAGGAGATCATGCAGGCCGCGCAGGTTTGCCCGGTCGATGCGATCATTCTGACCGACGCCAAGACGGGCGAGAAGGTCTGGCCGAAGTAATCGCGCGGCACGCGCGGCGCGCTTACGCCAGGACACAGCGGCGCTCCAGCGGACTGGCGGTGGGGACGTTCCGGCAGCGTGGTTGTGCCTTGGCGTTTTTGCGCGCCGGTGGTCAAGGGCGCGCAAGCACATCCCAGACCAGCCGGGCGACCACGACGTACGCGTTACCCCACGCGCCGGCGCGGAAGAACTGCGCGGGTGACCCAGGGTCCCCGATGAACGGCCGCAAGACCCACGCCATCTGAATCCCCACGAACACGTAGAGCACGAGCCAACTGCGCAGCAGGACGCGGTGGCGGCGGTTGCGGGCAATAAGCGGGCGGTAGGCGCGGCGGAGTTGCCATTGGCCGGCGAGGCTCGCGACCGCGAACATCACGCCGTTGAAGAGGATCGCCGGCTGATACCCGGTGAACGACACGTACCAGAAGACGGTGTACGGGGCGAGGGCTGCCAGAACGATGGTCAGCGCGGCCTGCGCGCCGACGAGAGCGCGCACCACGGCGTCGAAGTCGCCGCGCACGCCGAGGAGGGTGTTGAGCACGAAGAAGCTGGGCAGGGCGAGCGCGAACGTGGCGAGCAGCAGGAGTGGCACCTTGCTGGCGGAGATCAGCACCTGCGGCGCGCGGTCGCCGGCGAAGCCGCCGTAGCTGCCCATGACGGCGCCGTAGATTGCGCCGCAGCTCACCAGCAGGGCCAGCAACGTGCGTCGGCGGACAAGCGGCCGCGTGTCGGCGGGCACACCGCGGAGGAGGGCGTCGGCGCTCTGGGCCAGCGTCAACATATCGAGCTAGCTGAACAGGCTCTGGAGCGTGCCGAGGACGGCTTCGAAGAAATTGGAGGCCCGCGGGCGGAACCAGGCGAAGGGGCGGTTGGGGTCGCCGATGAAGGGGCGCAGCACCCAGGCCATCTGCGCGCCGACGAGGCCGAAGACGATGATCCACGCCTGGAACACGGCCTTGACGTGCCGGCCGAGCACGCGGCCCTCGATGCGGTCGAGCGCGCCCAGCGGGTCGGGCGGCGGAGCGGGGGCGCCGTCGGGCGTTGGCGGCGGTGTGGTCGGGGGGGTCGGTTCATCGGACGGTGGCAGGAGCTTGTCGACCAGGCTGAGCCGGTGCAGTGTCTGAAGCAGGAAGAGGAGCCCGAGCACGCCGCCGACGGCGAACAACAGCACGTTGAGCAGCACCATGAAGGAGTAATTCTCGGTGCTCACGGAGAAGAAGGCGGTGATCGGGCCGAAGGAGGCGATGATCGCGAGGGTGACAGCCAGCGCAGCGATGAGAAGCCGGAATACGGAGGCCAGCGAGAGCCGCGATCCGACGAGCGCGTTGAAGACATAGAGCGAGGGGAAAGTCACGATCAGCGTCAGCAGGAATAGCAGCGGCACCTTGACGGCGGAGGCGAGCAGTTGCTCGTAGACGGGCGGCTTGCGGTTGAAGAGCGCGAACCAGCCGACGCAGAACCCAGCGAACAGGCCGAGCAGCAGGATCATGGCCAGCATGCCGGGGACGCGGATGCGGATCGAGCCGTCCTTGATCGCGGAGATACGGGTTGCCTCGCCGCGCAGGACGCGGTCGAGCTCTTTCAGCGCTTGCAGCATGAGTGCAGTCTCCACCCGAAGCAGCGGGCGAATCCCGGCGCCGGCCATCGGCGTCCGGGGCCAGCCCGGAATCCTACCGTGGTCAGTTTCCCGCGGCGAGCGCGGTGCGCTCGTGCATGGTACGTCGCGTGGTGGCGGCGGGTTCGCGATGCGCGGCGCGCCAGCGATGCAGACGGGCGGCGCGGATGCTCGCACGGGCGGGGAATCCAGGGGGGCTGGCGCTTGACAAGCGGCGACGGGCTTTGACAGAGCTTGGGGGGTCATTTACGATCGACCCGGCGGCGGGGCGCGGCGCCGCCGATCCTTCCGGGGCCGGCGCGCCGGGCCGGGCGGCGCGGGCCGGCGCTGACGTGACGGGACGATCAGGCCACGAACAGGTGCGGCAGCGATGGCGATCAAGCAACTCACCGACGAGCAAATCCGGACGATGACGGTCGAGGAAAAGGACCGTTGGTGGCTGGAGAACGTGTACCAGGGGGACGTCAAGCAGATGACGGTACGCGTGGTCCTGATGGGCTTCGTGCTCGGCGGGCTGCTGTCGATCAGCAACCTGTACGTCGGGGCGAAGGCCGGCTGGTCGCTGGGCGTGGCGATCACGTCGGTCATTCTCGCGTTCGTGTTCTTCAAGGCGCTGGAGAAGACGGGGCTGATCCGCGGCTATCACGTGCTGGAAAGCAACATCCTGCAGTCGATCGCCTGCTCGGCGGGCTACATGAACGGCCCGCTGATCGCGAGCATGGCGGCCTACATGATCATCACCAACCAGGTGGTCCCCTGGTGGCAGATGATCATGTGGCTGCTGGGGCTGGCCGTGCTCGGCGTGCTGTTCGCGTTCCCGTTGAAGCGCCGGTTCATCAACGAGGAGCAGTTGCCGTTCCCGGAGGGCCGGGCCGCCGGCGTCGTGATGGAGACGCTGCACAGCGAGGACTCGGGGAAGTCGGTCTTGCCGGCGAAGCTGCTGGTGGTCTTCGGCATCCTCGCGGCGCTCGCGAAACTCGCGCAGGCCGAGAAGATCACGTCCTGGCTGCACAAGCTCGAGCTGCCCGTCATCCGACTGCCCGAGTTTCTCGATGAATGGTACTTCCGCCTGCAGGCGCAGTTTGGCTGGTGGGCCCCGAATATCCTCGGCACGCCGTTGCGGGAGCTGACCATCCGGCCGGAACTGGACATCCCGATGATCGGGGCGGGCGGGCTGATGGGGATTCGCACGGGGGTGTCGTTGATGGTCGGGGCGGTCGTCAATTACTGCATCATCGCGCCAATCATGATCAATCGCGGGGACATTCTGGGGATCGTCCGGCCGAACGGCGAGCTGGGGTTCGATTTTCGCCAGATCGCGATGTGGGCCCTGTGGGGCGGGGTCGCGATGATGACGACTGCATCGCTGTACTCGTTCCTGGCGAAGCCGCAGATGTTCATCAGCGCGTTCAAGGCGCTGGGCCGGCGGCAGGAACGCACGGTCGACCCGGTTCGGCATATCGAGCTGCCGCTGTGGGTGTCACTGGTGGGTGTGCCGATCGTCGGGGCGTACATGGTCTGGATCGCGCACTGGTTCTTCGGCGTGCAGCTCTGGATGGGCGCGGTGGCTGTGCCGATGGTGTTTGTCTTCACGCTCATCGGCGTGAACTCGACGGCGTTGACGTCGATCACGCCGACCGGCGCGCTGGGGAAGATCACGCAGTTGGCGTATGCCGGGCTGGCGCCGGGGAACATCACGACGAATATCGCGACGGCGGGGATCAGCGCCGAGGTGGCCGGCAGCGCGTCGAACCTGATCCAGAACATCAAGCCGGGGTACATGCTGGGTGGCAAGCCGCGGCTGCAGGCGCTGGGGCATGTGATCGGCGCGTTCTCGGGCGCGATCTTCTCGGTGGCGGTGTTCTACCCGCTCTTCCTGAAGGGTAACCCGGCGGGCCTGATCAGCGCGGATTTCTCGTATCCCGCGGCGACCGTGTGGAAGGCGGTGGCGGAGATTCTGACGCGGGGCATCGATGAGCTGCAGAACTCGGCGGTGTGGGCGGTGGGCATCGGCGCGGTGCTGGGGATCCTGTTCGAGATCCTGCGGGCGCAGAGCAAGGGGCGGTTCTGGCTGTCGGGCGTCGGCATCGGCCTGGCGTTCGTGATCCCGTTCCGGACCTGCTTCGCGATGTTCCTGGGATCGTTCGTGTTCTGGGTGATCGGGCGGATCTGGCCGCGGCCCGAGCAGCGCATGAACGCGGTGTACGTGCAGAACCAGGAGTCGATCTGCGCCGGGGTGGTGGCGGGCGCGGCACTGATGGGGGTGGCGGTGATGGCGCTGGACATTCTGATGGGAGACTGAGACGGGCGCCGATCAGTCGGTTGCCGTTGGAGGTTGCAGCGTGGCGCGAGGCACAAGACTCCCGTGGGTCCTGGTGGGTGGGCTGCTGGCAAGCCTGATGGCCGGGGGCTGCGCGCCGCCGCCGCCGAGCGAAGACGCGATTCTCTACTACCTGCGGAACGCCCGCGTGCGCGGTCCGGTCCGACGGGCGTGGCCGGCGGGACAGGCGTACTTGGACGGGCTGATGCGGCGCGCGGCGGTGCTGCGGGGCCACCTGGCGCCGCTGCAGGCGCTGCTGAACCCGGAGTCGCTGTGGCTCGCGAGCGACCCGCGCTGGCAGGAGCGCGCGGCGCTGGAGGCGGAGGCGCAGGCACTCGAGAAGCTGCTCTTGCCCGGTGGTGAGCCGCAGCAGGTCCGCAGCAAAGCCGTGGCTGACCTGCAGCAAGCCGTCGCCGCGGTCCCCGACGGTTTGGGGCTGGATGACGCCGCGCGCAAAGCGGAATTCGTGGCCAAGGTGTGGGCGGCGCTGGGGATGGACGATCCGCCCGTTGCGGCGCAGGTGGCGGAGCTGGAGGCGACGGCGCAGCAACGCGTGGCGCTGTATCGCGTGGTGCTGAGCGCGGCGGATGACCTGGACGCGGCGCAACCGGGACTGCGGTTCAAGGACAGCGGGCGGCAGGCCGCGGTGCAGGCGCAGTACGACGCGATCCAGCAGCGGCTGAGCGCGGAGCGCGAGAATTGGTGGTCGCGCGCCGAGGAGACGATGATCGCGGCTGCGAGCGCATTGCGGACGATCAACAAGCGCGAGCGCCGCTGGGACTACGAGCTGCTGAACAACCAGAAGCAGTACTTCGGCGACGAGTTGGAGGCCGCGGCCAAGCAGCTTGTCACGTTGGCTGAGGCCGGCGACGCGAAGGCCAGGGCGCTCGAAGCACGCCGCGCGCAGGCCACGGGACCGGAGAAGACGCAGGTGGAGGTACGGCTCAGCGGCGAGCGCCAATGCGCGGAGGAACTGCATGCGCGGGCGCGGGCGCTGCGGGCGCGTTTGGACGAGATCAAGCAGCGCGTCGCGGAAGCGGGCCGGCAGAGCTGAGCGTGGGCAACGGGGGCCCGCAGGTCTGGTTGGAGTCGCGGCTGCCGGCGCTGGACCGGCGGAGGCGTCACTCAGCGCGGGCGCGCATCGTCAGGACGGCCGCGGCAGTTCGTCGATCTTCGCGGCGAGGATAAAGTCGCTCTCGGTCAGCCCGTCGACCTTGTGCGTCCAGATCTCGACGCCCACCTTGCCCCAGCTCAGGTACAGGTCCGGGTGGTGGCCTTCGTCCTCGGCGAGTTCGCCGACGCTGTTGACGAACGCCAGCGCCGAAACGAAGTCTGGAAAGCTCAGGCTTTTGCTCAGATGATGATTGTGCACCACCTCCCAGCCGCGCAACTGGTCGAGTAGCGGGATGATCTCCGCGTGGGTCAGGGCCGGCACGCCCCCATGGCAGGGCACACAGCGTTTGGCGGTGAGTTCGGACATGGCGGTCTCCCTTCTGCCGGGATTGTAGACACGTGGACGCATGTGTCCGGGGGCGGGGACCGGGGACGCCGCGCAGCGGTTGGTGCCCGCGACGCACGCGGGAGCGAGAACGTGCCGAGTGCCGGGCAGCAGGTCACACGGCTTCCGCCGGCCCGGAGGGCGGTTTTATCGGTCTGCGTTGAATCGCGAAGCGCGACTTTGTAAGATCGAGTCGGCGGCCGGTCGGAGCAGCACGGCAGGCGTGGGGAAGAAGCATTCCTGCCTCGTGCATTGTGTCGCTGAAGGGCGTGGCAGGCTTCCGTGGCTGATGAAACCACGGGCGCGCCGCCGCGACGACACACCCGGACCCGGGTCGCGCTGCACCGCGGACAGAGGAGAGTGGGCGCATGCGGAACACCAACACCGGTTGGGCCAGCCTGATCGCAACGCTCGCAGGCACGGGCGTGGCGCTGGCCGGGCCCCCGCAGTTGGGCCGGTCGGAGCTGATCTCGCCCGCAGGGACGTGGCCGAGTGTCTGGCAGGGGACCGTGGCGTATCTGGAAGGTGCTGGGGGGGCGGTCATGTTCTACGATGGGATCGAATCGGTGCTGGTGTACCCGCTTGCGCTGCACAACTACGAACCGGACAACCGCGGCGGGGTGCTGGCGTGGCGCAATTCGCAAGGTTCGGCGGGCACCAACGAGATCCTGCGTTGGGATGGCGGGCCGGCCATCAACATCTCGAATTCGCCGGGCGTTGTGGATACCGATGTGGCGGTGGCGGAAAACGGTGATGTGTTGTGGGTCCGTGATCACTACTGGCTGATGTGGTACGACGCGTCAGTCGGCCAGGCGTTCAACCTGAACACGCCGGGGATTGCGCCGGCCCCGTATGTCACGGCGACGGGGATGCTGACGTATGCGTATCAGGATCCCGTCACGTTTGAGGTCCAGTATTTCGACGGCACAACCACGCTGACGCTCGGGCTGGGTCTCGGGCAGGGTACGGACTACAAGGCGCGCCCCAGCGCGCACGGGGGTGCGGTGGCGTGGATCGGGCGGGGGGCGGGCGACATCTTCGTGGCGGGCGAGCTGTTCTACTGGAAAGACGGGCTGACGGTGCGGGTCACGAATGACGACGCGCTGGGTGGCCGCTCCGACGACTACCCGAGCCTGTGGTACGACCTGGTGGTGTGGCAGCGCGCGCCCAACGGCGGTACCCAGACGCGGGTGTTCCTCTGGGATGGTGCCGAGGCCGTGGCGTTAACGACGACGCGCAGCTTGTATCCCAGCCTGCACCGCGGCACCGTGGCCTGGGTGGACTACGCCAGCGGGCTGCGGCGGGCGCCGCTCATATCGGACTTCCCGGGAGACTGTAGTCTGGACGGCGTCGTGGATGCGGAGGACTTGGCGCTGTTCGTGGAGTGCTGCACAGGTCCAGGCAACGGGCCAGCGGCGATGGGCTGTGGGTGCAGTGATCTGAACGCGGATGACGATGTCGACTTCGCGGACTTCGCAGGTCTCCAGCGATTACCGGGGCTGCGCGCGGACGCGCCGCACCCTCCGGATGAGTAAGCGCGCCGGATATCGGACGAGGGCGGCAGGCGTCGCGCGGGTCTGAGACGGGGCTGGATCACCGTGGGGGGCGTACCGACCGATGAACACTGTGAGCGCGGACCGTCGTACGCGCGAGGCGTTCCGCCCCGCGCGGGTCTGGCGTACCGGGATGTGGGTCCGAACTGGCCGAATGCGGGAGTACCGCGCGCGATGGCGGAACGAGCGATACAAGTCCTGCTGGTCGGCGCCGACGAAGCGGCGAATCGCCGGATGTGCGACTTGCTCGCCCGGAGCGCGGGGCGGCGCTACGCGGTGGACTGCGTGCCCACGTTCGAGGAGGGTGTCGGGTGGCTGGCACGCCAGGTGCACGACGTGTGTCTGGTGAGCTATCGGCTCGGCCCGCACAACGGGCTGGACTTTCTGCGCGCGGCGGCCGCTCAGCACGGCCGGGCCCCGGTGATCCTGCTGGCGGCGGAGGGCGATCGCGATATCGACGTGGCGGCGATGGCGGCGGGCGCCGCGGACTTCATCGTGGAAGGCCGGGTCGATACCCCGTTGCTGGAGCGCGCGATCCGCTACGCACTCGAGCGCCGGGCGTCGGAGGACCGGCTGCGCGAGCAGGCACTGTTGCTGAAATTCCAGAACATGGAGCTGGAAGCGCAGCGGGCGCAGCTCAAGGCGCAGCAACTCGACCTGCTGGCGAGCAACAGCGCGCTGGAGGAGGCGCGGCAGGCGGCCGAGGCGGCGAGCCGGACAAAGAGCGAGTTCCTGGCGAACATGAGCCACGAGATTCGCACGCCGATGACCTCGATCCTCGGCTTTTCCGATTTGCTCGCGGAGGGCTGCGAGCAGCGTTGTCACTTCGCACGTGAGCAGTTGCCCGCCCTCCTGCAGACGATCCGGCGCAACGGCGAGTACCTGCTGCAGATCATCAACGACATTCTGGACCTGTCGAAGATCGAGGCGGGGCAGATGGTCGTGGAGCGTATCGCCTGCGCGCCGCTGCGGCTGTTGGCGGAGGTGCACGCGCAGCTGGCGGAGCGAGCGGCGAGCAGGGGTCTGACCTTGCAGGTGGAGTGCGAGGGACCACTGCCGGAGTTCATCCAGAGCGATCCGACCCGGCTGCGGCAGATTCTCATCAACCTGGTGGGCAACGCGCTGAAGTTCACCGAGCAGGGCGGGGTGCGCGTCGTGGCGCGGCTGCTGTGCGACGAGGCGGGGCGGGACGACGACACGCCGCTGGCGGGGCGCCTGCAAATCACGGTCTACGACACCGGCATCGGGATGGCGCCAGCGGAACTGGAACGGCTGTTCCGGCCGTTCACGCAGGCGGACTCGTCGACCACCCGCCGGTACGGCGGCACGGGGCTGGGGCTGACGATCAGCCGCCGGCTGGCGCAACTGCTCGGCGGCGACATCACGGTGTCGAGCACGCCGGGGGAGGGGAGCACGTTTCACCTGACCGTGGCCACCGGGTCGCTGGCGGGCGTGCGGCTGCTCGGGGCGGCCGAGTGCGACCCGGCGTCGCCGTCGGAGCAACCCGGACCGCCCGCGGCGCAGGTGCGAGGCCGAGTGCTGTATGCGGAGGATGGCCCGGACAACCAGCGTCTGATCTCCTTTCTGCTGCGGCGGGCGGGTTGCGAGGTCACGACGGTGGAGAATGGGCGGCTGGCGCTGGAGGCGGCCCTGGCGGCGGAGCGGGCGGGCACGCCCTACGACGTCGTGCTCATGGACATGCAAATGCCGCAAATGGACGGCTACACGGCGACGGCCATGCTGCGCGAGCAAGGCTACGGGGGGCGGATCGTGGCGCTGACGGCGCACGCGATGCTCCAGGATCGCGAGAAATGCCTGGCGGCTGGGTGCGACGACTATGCCAGCAAGCCGATCGACCGCGCGACACTGCTGGAGACGGTGCGGCGGAACGTGGAGGCGGCCGCGTTGGGCGGCACGCGGGGGACATAGCAGGCCGCGAGCTGGGTGCGGGGGACTATTCCACGAGGCCGTGTTGGAGCGCGTAGCGGGTCAATTCCGCGTTGTGCCGCAGCCCCAGCTTCTCGAGGATGCGGGTGCGAAACGTGCTGACCGTCTTGACGCTCAGGGCGAGTTCGCGGGCGATGTCGCTGACGCGGTGTCCGCCGGCGAGCAGGCAGAGCACCTGGTATTCGCGGTTCGAGAGGGTTTCGTGCGGCGGCTTGTCGGCGAGCGTGTCGACGTGCGCCGCGAGGCAGGCCGCGGTGCCAGCGGAAATATAGCGCTTGCCGCCCGCGACTATGCGGAGGGCCGTGATCAGCTCGTCGGGCGGATTGCCCTTGTGCACGTAGCCGGCCGCGCCGGACTTGACGGCCCGCACGGCGTACTGCTCCTCCGGGTACATGCTGAGCACGAGCACGGGCAGGTCGGGGTATTCGCGCCGCAATTCCGGCAGGAGCTCCAGGCCGGACATGTCCGGGAGGGCCAGATCCATCAGCACGACGTCCCAGTGTCCGGTGCGTACGGTGCGCAGCAGCTCGGCGCCGGAGCCGGCCTCGCCGGCGACGACGATATCCGGAGTGTCTGCCATGATGCGCTTGACGCCCTCGCGCACGATGGCGTGGTCCTCGGCGATGAGAACGCGGATCATGTCGTGGCCTCCGGGGCGGTGTCCACGAGGGGCATGCGCAGCCGCACGAGCGCACCCCCGCCGGGCGAGTTCCTGACATCCAGTTGCCCGCCCCAACGCAACGCGCGCTCGCGCATGCCGACCAGGCCGTGCGACTCAGCGCCGGCGGCCTGCGGCGCCGTGAGGCCGATCCCGTCGTCCGTGACGGTCATGGTGAGGATGCGCCGGCGCACGCGCAGCGCGACGGCGACGTGCGTGGCTTTGGCGTGGCGGGCGACGTTCGTCAGGCTTTCCTGGAGAATGCGGAAGACGGCGGTGGCCGGGCCCGGGGGCACATGCGTATGTGTCCGCGGCAGGGCGAGTGAGACTTGCAGGCCGGTTCGCTGGCTGAAGTCGCGCACGAACCACTCGAGCGCGGCGACGAGGCCGAGGTCGTCGAGCAGCATCGGGCGCAGGTCGGCGCAGATGCGCCGGACGGCCTGGATCGTCGTGTTGAGCAGGTTGCCCATCGAGACCAGGCGGGTGCAGGCAGCCTCATTCAGGCCGGCGCGTTCCCGCAACCAGTAGACGTCCATGTTCAGCGCGGTCAGCGCCTGTCCGAGCTCATCGTGCAATTCGCGCGCGATGCGGGCCCGTTCTTCTTCACGCACCGTTTGCAGGTGCTGGTTCAGGCGGCGTAGGTCGGCGGCGAGCGCGCGAAAGCGCTGTTCGCTGTTGCGCAGGGCCTCCTCGGCGCGTTTGCGCTCCGTGATGTCCACCATGGTGCCCTGGATGACCGTGAGCCGGCCGCGCGCGTCGGGCACCAGGCTGACGTTCTCGAGGATGTAAATCGGCGTGCCGTCGCGGCGGCGCAGGCACAGCTCGGAGTTCGTCAACTCGCCGGATTGCCGCAGGCGGGCAATGAAGGCCTTGCGGTCCCCGTCGCCGAAGTACAGGTCCTTGGCGGAGCCGGCCATGACCTGCCTGGGGGAGCGGTAGCCAAGCATGGTTGCGAACGAGCGGTTGCATTCGAGGATGCGGCCATCGAGGGTGGTGCGGTAGACGCCGGCCAAGTCGCGTTCGAACACGAGGCGGTAATGCTCATCCGCCGACGCGGACCGGGACGCGGCCGGGCGCGAACGGCTGCGGGGCGCGGCGGGCGCGCGGGCCTTACGTGGACTGGGCATGCTGCTTTCCGCGACTTGCAGTCTGGACTATGTCTACCCATCCCATGATAGGCACTGGGAAGTGTCAAAGCCAACTCGGGCGGGGGGCGGTCTTGCCGCCGACCCCTTCCCGGCGTGGGAAGGGGCCGGCGGGCGGGCGACCGCTCAGCGCTTCAGGAGCACGAAGCGCTGGGAGTCGCCGCTGCGGACACGCAGGAGGATGCCCTTAGACAGGTTGCGGTCGGCGATGGCGGCGCGGAACTCGTTGATGCTGGCGACGCTTTGTCCACCGACGCTGGTGACGACGTCCTGGGGCAGGATCCCGCAGCGCTCGGCGACGCCGCCGGGCTCGACGCTGGTCACCACCACACCTGTGGTCTGGCCGTCGAGCCGGAGCTGGCGCGCCAATTCGGGCGTGAGCGTCTGGACGGTCATGCCCAGGTCTTCGCGCTGACCGTCCGGGCCGCGGGCCATCTGGGCCTGCCCCTCCAGCTCGCCGACCTCGATCGTGAGGGCCTTGCGCTTGCCGTCGCGGAGGATGTCCACTTCGGCACGGGTCCCGGGGGCGGTGGCGGCGACCGCGTTACGCAACTGGTTCATGTCGCCGACCGCCTTGCCATTGAACTTGAGGATGATGTCGCCGGCCTGGAGCCCGGCTTTCTGGGCGGGCCCGTCTGCCGAGACGTCGCCCACCAGCACGCCCTCGGTGCTCTCGAAACCGAAGGACTCCGCCAAGTCCGGCGTGAGGTTCTGGATGGCGACGCCGACCCAGCCGCGGACGACTTTGCCTTTGTCAATGATGCTGTCCATGATCTGGCGCGCCAGGTTCGCGGGGATGGAAAAGCCGACGCCCTGGTAGCCGCCGGTGCGGCTCGCGATGGCCGTGTTGATGCCGATGACCTGGCCGTCGAGATTGACGAGCGGGCCGCCGCTGTTACCGGGGTTGATGGCCGCGTCGGTCTGAATGAAGTCCTCGTAGTCGGTGATGCCCATGTTGGCGCGGCCCTTGGCACTGACGATGCCCGCCGTGACCGTGTGCGCGAGCCCAAAGGGATTGCCGATGGCGAGCACCCACTCGCCGACCCTGATCTGGTCGGAGTCGCCGAGTACGGCGGGCAGCAGCTTATCGGCCTCGATCTTGACGACGGCGAGGTCGGTCTTGGGGTCCGTGCCGACGACCTTGGCTTCGAACACGCGGTTGTCAGAGAGGGTGACCGTGAGCTGGTTCGCGCTGTCGATGACGTGGTTGTTCGTGAGAATGTAGCCGTCCTTCGTCACGATGACGCCGCTGCCGAGGCCGCGCTGCACGTACTCACGGCCAGGGGCTTCACGTGGCAGGCGTTCGCCGAAGAAGCGTTCGAGCAGGTCGTTCGCCGAGTCGTCCTCGAAGGGCAGGCCCGGGAAGCGCTGGTTGACCGGGAGCTTCTTCGTCGAGCGGATGTTCACCACGGAGGGCGTGAGAGCTTTGGTGACGTCCTCAAAAGCGGTGGACAGATCACGTGCTAGCTTGAGCTGCTCGCGGGCGGCGGTGGCCTGGCCGCGCTCGACGGCGTAGGCAACTCGGCTCACGAAGTCGGGCCAGGCCGTTCCGAGCAGAACGGCGCAGCCGGCGACGACCAAAACGTAAATCAGGGCTCTACGGGTTTTCATGATTCTGCTCCTTTATTGCTGATGCATGACTTTGTACGCCGAAACAAGCCAGCCTGTTCGCGCCGGGGAGCAAGACGCGTGCCGCGTGGCGCGGTGGATTACGCCCGCGGCGGCGCGATTTTGACAGGTGGGGCGTGTGTCGGGCGTCGTGGCCGGCCGGCCAAAATGACAGGTGATGCCGCCGCAGACGGAGCGGATGGGCAAGCGAAAAGCTGCGCAGCCCGGGTCGAAGTGGCGGACGTCGGGCGGGCGGACTGCCAAGTTGACCATCCGGCAGTCGCGGCGTCTCAACGGGGGAGTAATTGTAACGCATTGTGCAGAGGAGATTTGCGCCTGTTGCCGCGCATGGCACGCGATTTGCCGTTGCGTCTGGCGGAACGACGCCGAGCGGCGGCGTCGGCGAGTTATAGAAAATCAAGGAGGCAGACCATGTGGCCGGATCGTATGGCGTTGACAGGGCCCTTCGGCGAGCTGCGCCGGGAGATGGACCGCCTGCTCGATAGCTTTGGCGTCACCGGTGCGCCCTGGCGGCAGGCGCAGTTCCCCGCGCTGAACGTGTGGGACAACGGTGAGGCGGTGTTCGTGGAAGCGGAGCTACCCGGCGTGGCGCGCGACGATTTCGAGGTCTACGCCGTCGGGAACGAGTTGACGATCAAGGGACGGCGTCGTGCGCAGGCGAACGAAAAGAAGGTCGCGTATCAGCGGCAGGAGCGCACCTTGGGCGAGTTCGTGCGCATGCTGACGCTGCCGTGCGACGTGGACGCGGACAAGGTCGAGGCCGTGCTGAAGGACGGCGTGCTGACGGTGCAGTTGCCCAAGGCAGCGGCCGCGCGGCCGAAGCGCATCACGGTGAAGACGGCGTAGGGGACATCGGGCGGCGACGCGGAAATCGAAACAAGCATTGGAGGTGTGGTCATGGCCACCGAAACCAGCATCCAGAAGAGTGAAGCGCAGGCGTTGACGCCGGAGCGCGTCCGCGGCGGTCAGACATACGTCCCGGCCGTCGATATCGTGGAGACGGACGGCAAGCTGATGCTGATCGCGGACTTGCCGGGCGTGACGCCCGAGGGCCTGGACGTGCGGTACGAGCGCGGCCAGCTCACGATCAGCGGGCGCGTGACGCCGCGGCAGGATCCGCGGACGAACTACCTGCTGCGGGAGTACGGCATCGGCGATTTCTACCGTGCGTTCGAGGTCGGGCAGGGCATCGACGCGGGCAAGATCGAGGCCGAGCTGCGTGACGGCGTGCTGACGCTGCATCTGCCGATGGTGCAGGAGCTGATGCCGCGTAAGATCGCAGTGAAGGCTGGCTGACGACGCACCATTGTCAGCGTGTTCAAGACAGGCCCCGCTCCGCACCCTGCTGGAAGGGCGGAGCGGGGCGTCGGTTATCCGAAGCGGCCGGTGATGTAGTCTTGGGTGCGGGGGTTGCTCGGGTTGGTGAAGATGTGGGCGGTGTCGTCGACTTCGATCAGTTCGCCGACGTAGAGGAACGCGGTGATGTCGGAGACGCGGGCGGCCTGCTGCATGTTGTGCGTCACGATGATGATCGTGTAGTTGCCGCGCAGCTCGGCCATCAGGTTCTCGATGCGGTCGGTCGCCATGGGGTCGAGTGCGGAGGTGGGCTCATCCATGAGAAGTAGCTCCGGCTCGACCGCCAACGCCCGCGCGATGCACAGGCGCTGCTGCTGGCCGCCGGAGAGACTGAGGGCGCTGTCCGCGAGGCGGTCCTTCACCTCGTCCCAGAGGGCGGCCTTCTGGAGGCTGCGCTCGACGACTTCGGCCAGCTCGCCGCGGCGGACGCCGTGAATGCGCGGGCCGTAGGCGACATTGTCGAAGACCGACTTGGGGAAGGGGTTGGGTTTCTGAAAGACCATGCCGACGCGCTTGCGCAGGAGCGTGACGTCAATCTGGGCGCCGTAGATATCCTCGTCCTCGAGGAGCAGCCGGCCGGTGGTGTGGCAGCCGGGGATGAGGTCGTTCATGCGGTTGATCGCGCGCAGCAGGGTGCTCTTGCCGCAGCCGCTGGGGCCGATGATGGCGGTGATGCGGCCGCGCGGAATCGCGAGTGAGACATCCTTGACCGCGGCGTTTTGTCGATAGAAGACCGAGAAGCGGTCCGCGGTGACGTGCTGCTGCGCGGAGGCGGCGCTTGGCGCGCCGCGGTCGGGCAACGCCGCGCTGGCGGACATCAGCGGGAACGGGCTGCGCAGCATGGGTTCGGCGGGGCTCATGAGCATCCGATTACCTCGACAAGCGGCGCGCGATGCGGGCGCGGGCCACCAGGGCCGCGCCATTGAGGGCCAGCACCAGCGCTAGCAGGGTCAGGACCATGCCGTACTGCACGTGGCGGATTTCATCGACGGCCGCGTGCTCGGTGCACAGGTTGTAGATGTTCCACGGCAGCGCCGGCGTCGGCTGGGTCAGCGTCTCCCAGATGCGGAGCGCAGGGCCGGCGCTGACGGCGGCGGTGAAGATGATCGGGGCGGTTTCGCCCGCGGCGCGGCCCATGCTGATGACGACGCCGGTGAGGATGCCGGGCAGGGCGGCGGGGAACACGACGGTGACGATGGCGTGCCATTTGCTGGCGCCGACGCTAAGGGCGGCCTCCTTGAAGGTGCGGGGCACGGCGCGGAGGGCTTCCTCGGAGGCGCGGATGACCATGGGCAGGATGAGCAGGGCCAGAGTCAATGAGCCGGTCAGGACGCTCTTTGCCGGCGAGACGTGCAGGGCATTGATGAAGAACGCCAGCCCGAACAGGCCGAAGACGATGCTGGGGACGCCGGCCAGCGTGCTGATGCAACTGCGGAGGAGGCTGACGAGCCAGTTTTCGCCGGCGTATTCGACGAGGTAGATGGCCGAGACGATGCCCATGGGAACGGCGAAGAAGATGGCCCCGAGCGTGAGATATAACGTGCCGAGAACCTCCGGCCAGATGCCGCCGAAGAAATGCGCATCGACCGCGGTGTCGAATAGGAAGCGCCAGTAGAACGTGAGCTGGGGGCGCAGCAGATCCGCGAGGTGTGTGGGGAGGTACTCGAAGATCGGCTCGACCGCGGTGCCCTTGAACTCGTTGACGCGCGGGGTGAACACGGGGCGGCCCTGTTGCTGGCCGTCGGGGCCGTAGTCCCAGGTTTGTACATACAGGATCTGCCGGAGCTTGAGCTGCGCGCGGTCCCAGCGCGTCTGGCCGTAGGCGTCACGGACCAGGGCGGGCGGGGGATCGCCGGGAAGTGGGCCGAGTAGGGTGCGCAGGTTGGTCTTCAGGTCGTCCAGCGACTCGCGATAGGCCCGGCGCTGAGCGGCGGGATAGCCGGGCAGCTTCTGCTCGAAGCTCGCCAGTGCGTCGTAGATCGGCTGGCGGGCAGCGGTGGCCGCGGCCACTTCGGCTTCGACGGCCGCCTGGTCGCCGCTGTCGAAATGCGCCCGCATCATCCGGCGATACTCGACGGTGCCGCGGAAGACGAACGCGGTCGCTCCGCGGGCGATGATGGGCGCGAGCAGCACGACGAGCGCCGCTGCGACCAGGACGATCGAGAAGGACCCGAGTCCGGTGAACGAGCGGTCCAGTACTTTGCGTGTTCCGAGGCGCATGTTCTTCAGCCGTGCCTGCGGACGGAGCGCCGGATGACACGCTCACTGACCAGGTTGCAGATGAACGCGATGGTGAGCAGGGCCAGCGCCATCGCGAACAGTACGTGGTAGCGGGCCGAGCCGGTCACGTGGTCGGCCTCGCCCATGTCGCCGGCGATAGTGGCCGTCAGCGTGCGCACCGGCTGCAGCAGGTTGTACCAGGGCTGGGGAATCTGGGCGGCGTTGCCGGAGGCCATCCAGACGACCATCGTTTCGCCGATGGCGCGCATCAGGCCGAGGATAACGGCGGCACAGATGCCGCTGGCGGCAGCGGGGATGACGACGCGAACGAGGACTTCGGCGCGGGTGGCGCCCAGGGCGTAGGCGCCTTCGCGCAGCTCGCGGCCGACGGCCTGCAGGGCGTCCTCGGAGACGCTGGTGATCGTAGGCAAGGCCATGATGCCGAGGATGATGGAGACGTTCAGGGCGTTGGCGCCGCTGGGGACCTGGACCTGCGCCAGGTGTTGCCCAACCCACACGAGCAGAAGCAGGGCGCCGGGGGTGAGCAGGACGGCGACGACCACACGCGCCCAGCTGCTGCCGCGGCCAGGTGCGACGCGCGCGGTGAGCAGGTCGCTCAGGACGAACAGGGCGAGCGCCGCCAGCGGTCCGGCGAGGCACCACCAGCCGATCATCAGGACGGTGCCGCCCCGGCTCTGGAGCAGCGGTGCGAACACGACCAGTGCGAAGAACCCGTAGGCCACCGAGGGAATCGCCGCGAGCACCTCGATGACCGGCTTGACGATCTGCCGGAAACTGAACGGCAGGACGTCGCTCAGGCAGACCGCGCCGAGCACGCCGAGCGGAACCGCGACGAGCGCCGCTCCGAGTGTGACCAGGCCGCTGCCGACAAAGATGGCCAGCGCGCCGAACTCGGCTGGGTCGCGCGACGGATACCAGTGCGTGCTGGTGAAGAACTCGCGCAGGCCGCGGAGCTGAAAGAATGGCACGGCGTCGCGCGCGATGTAGAAGAAGATGAACAGCACGGCCAGCGCGGAGCTGGATGTGATCAGCAGCAGGACGCCATGCCCGGCCAGCGCAACCAGCGCGCGCAGGCGGCTCGCGCGCCTGCTGAGGCGCAGCGGGCGCGGGTGCGCGGTGCGCACCAGCACAGCTCCGGCGGCCTGGGTCGTCACGCGCTGCTACTCTTTGGCGGGGCCGGCCGCGGGCGGATAGCTGGTCAGCGGCACGAAGCCGAGCGCCTCGATGATCTCCTGGCCCTTGGGCGTTAAGTACAGGGTGACGTAAGCGTGCAGGTGGCTGCCGAGCTTCGGGTAGCCGTTGGTGAACATGTACAGCGGCCGGCTGATTGGATACTGGCCGGACAGGCACGTCTCGCGGGTGGGGACGACGTTGCCGATCGTCAGTTCTTTGACGGTGCGATCGACGAAGCCCAGGCCGAGGTAGCCGATGGCGGCGTTGGTGCTCTGGATACGCTGGCGGATGGCGCCGTTGCTGCCGACGTACTCGACGTCCGCGGCCATCTTCTCCTGGTTCATGACGAAGTGGTCGAAGGACTCGTACGTGCCGCTGTTGGTGTCGCGACTGATCTTGACGATCTTCAGATCGGGGCCGCCGACCTGTTTCCAGTTCGTGATCTTGCCGGTGTAGATGTCGCGCACCTGGTCGAGCGTGAGGTTCTTGACGGGATTGCTGGGGTGGACGACGACGGCGATGCAGTCCAGGGCGATCACGTGTGCGATGGGCAGGACGCGCTTGTCGACCGCGGCCTTGAACTCCTCGTCCTTCATGAAGCGCGACATGGTGGCCGCGTCGCAGGTGCTGTTAATCAGGCTCTTCGCGCCGTTGCCGCTGCCCGACTCGCTGACGCTAATCTTCACGTCCTTGTTGGCCGCGAGGTAGTACTCCGCCAGGGCCTTGGCGATCGGGCCCACGGTCGTTGAGCCGTCTACCACCAGCTCGTTCTTGTTGCCGCCGCCATCCTGGGCCGGCGCCGGGGCCGCCATGCAGAACCCGCACACCGTCACCAGGGCCATCGCCGAGCACATGTTTCGCATCATCATCCCTCGACTCCTGTCATCGTGTGCACCCCAGGGGGCGCGCCTGGTCGGCGCACACCGGAGTCATAGCCGTGGCGTGTTAATGCTCGGTTAAGGTCAGGTGACAAATTGGCCAGCGCCGGTCAGGCCGCGTCCTGGGGGATGGTCACCGTCACTTGCGTCCCGGCTCCCGGCCGGCTTTCGAGTTGGACGCGGCCGCGCAGGGCGCCGACGGCATGGCGGACGATGGAGAGTCCGAGGCCCGTGCCGCGTTGCGGTCCGGAGCGGGCGCGCTGCACCTGGTAGAAACGTTCGAAGACGCGCTGCTGGTCTTCGGGCGGGATGCCGCAGCCGTCGTCGGTCACGCGAAAGACCGCCTCGTCGCCGGCGACACGCAGCTCGAGATTCACGTGGCCGCCGGGCTCGGTGAACTTGATGGCGTTGTCGACGAGGTTGTCAATCGCCAGCCGCAGCAGATGAGGGTTCGCGAGCATCGTGCGCGCGTCCGGCGGCACGCGGGTCGCCTGCCAGTGCAGGCTCTTGCGTTCGAGCGCTTCGGCGAAACGGCTCTCCAGATCCTGCAGCCAGCGTTTGCAGTCGAGCGCTTCCGGCTCGAAGCGCTCCGTCGGCGTCTCCAGCCGCGAGAGGTCGAGCAGGTCCGCAACCATCAGTTGCAGCCGCTCGCTGTGGCGATCGATCTTCTCCAGGAACGAGCGTGCGGCAGGTCCCTCGGTGGCGAGGTCCATTGCGAGCAACGTCTCGACGGCGGCGCGGATCGTCGAGAGCGGTGTGCGCAGCTCGTGCGACGCGTTCGCGACGAAGTCCGTCCGCATCTGGAGCAGGCGCTGTACTTCGGTCACGTTGCTCAGCAGCGCGACCCGGCCGACGGGCGCGGCGCCGGCGTCCGCGTTGGGTTCGGCGAGCGTGACCTGCGTGCCGCGCGCGACAAGATGCGCAGTGCCCGCGGGGCTCTCGACTGCGAGGCGGATTTCCACGTCGGGCTCGGGTGCCGCGGCCTCGCGCGGACTAAGCAGTTGCTGCAGCGGGTGGTGCGGAATCACGTTTTCGAGCGGGACGCCGACGAGCTTTCCGCCGGGGCCGGGCTTGAGGTCCAGCATCTGGATCGCCGGCGGGTTGATCAGGGCGATGCGGCCGTCGCTGCCGGTGACGATCACGCCCTCCTGCAGGTGGTCCACGAGAGCCTGCAGCATGTGACGCTGGCGGTCGATGACCTTGAGCTGGCCGGTGAGCCGGCGGCGCAGCGTGTTGAGCGCGGCGGTGACGCCGGTGAACGCGCTGTCATCGCCGACGGCCAAGTGCGCGGACAGGTCGCCGGCCGACAGCGTACGGATCGCGCGGATGGCATGCTTGAGCACACGCCGGCGCAGGCGGATATTGAGGAAGAACAGGGCGAGTAGCAGGGCGGCCACGGTGGCCGCGACCACGCCGATCACCTGCGCGGCGGCGACGGGATCGGCGGTCAGTGTCCAGCGCGGACGCGCCAGCCAGACGACGGCCAACGGCACGTCGTCGTCGGTTCGGACGCGGACGGCGACCATGATGTGCGGGCGGCCTTCATGGCCCCAGGGGCGCGTGTCGGCGCCCCACTCGCCGCCGGGACGAATGGCTTGGCGCACCTCGGGGGTTTCCTGGAAGTCGCTGGTGCGATCGGGTCCGCCAGTGCCGTCGGGTCCAAGCAGGGCGACCTGCACGCCGGCCGCCGTCAGCGTCTGGACGAGTTCGGACACGGCGTGGGACTGCGCGTGTGCCTCGGAAGCGCGGATGACGTCGCGGAGCAGGCGGGCCTGGGTGAGCAGGTCACGCTGGGTCTGCCGGGACTGCTGCTCTTCCTGCGCGCGGCCGAGGAGCCAGATGGCGAGCGCGCACACAACCACACACAGGACGCCCCCGCCGATCAGGAATCTCCACGGCCGGCCGCTGATGGTCGTATCCCGTCTACGTGGCCTCCGGCGCGCTATCCGGCAGCCGGAAAGCATACCCCACGCCCCGGATGGTGTGAATGCAGGGGGCGGCGCTGCCGAGTTTCTTGCGCAGAGCGGCGATGTGCACGTCCATGGCGCGGTTGGTGACGGCGGCGCCCTGGCCGAGGGCGTTGTCGATGAGCTGCTCGCGCGTCAGCACGCGGCCGCGCGCGGCCATCAGCACGGCGAGTATGCGAAACTCGGTGGCGGTAACGTCGAGCGCGCGGCCGTCGACCTGGACCTCGTGGCGCCCGTGGTCGAGCACCAGCGGCCCGGCGCTGAGCACCTCGCGCTTGCCGCTGGCGGTGCGCTGGCGGCGCATGACCGCCGCGACTCGCGCGAGCACGAGCTTCACGGAGAACGGCTTGCGCACGTAATCGTCGGCGCCGAGCGCGAACCCGACCAGCTCGTCCTCGTCCTCGGCCTTGGCGGTCAGCATGATGATCGGCACGCCGGCGGTGCGCGGATCGCGCTTCATCCGCAGCGCGACCTCGTCGCCGGACAAACGCGGCAACATGCGGTCGAGGATCATCAGGTCGGGCGGCTGGCGGCTCGCCTCGGCCAGGGCCTGCTCACCGTCGGTGCTGCGTCGGCAGTGGTAGCCTTCGCGTTCCAGGTGGTAGCAGAGCAGGTCGGCCAGGTCGACCTCGTCCTCGACCACCAGGATGGTTGCGCGGTCGCTCATCGGCAGACTCCGAGGGACTCGAACACGGCCCAGTCTGTCAATAACATGTTACCAGTTGTTCAAGGCCCGATTAAGACCAGGTTAGCCCCCGATTCGCTGCAGGAGTGCCGCGTGACAGAAAACGGGCGTCGCATCTTGGCCCGCCTTGGCTGGGGGCACCGCGGCTTTCGCGTGCGCAGCGGCGGGGCGGCCCTGCTGGCCTTGTGCCTGCTGCTGGCATTGCCGTTCATCGGGGACCAGATCGCGTTTCAGCAGCGCATGCGCTGGCACAACCCGGACCTGCGCGGGTGGCTCGCCAACGCGGTCGAGCTGGCGCAATCCGATGGCCGGACCTTCTATGCCGCGAACCCGTTTTACATCTACCCGCCGTTCTTTCTCACGTTGATCTGGCCGCTGACGAAGCTGCCCGCGGCCGCGGCCGCGGCCGTGTTTGAGACGGCGAAGTGGATTGCGCTGGTCGTGGCTTTGCGCCTGGCGTGGCGGTTGTGCAGTCGGCCGGGCGAGGACCTGCCGCCGATCGTCGCGCTGGGCAGCCTGCTCTGCACGTGGCGGTTCATCGACAACGATTTCGGGATGGGAAACATCAACGTGCTGCTGCTGTGCATGGTGCTGGGCGGGTGCTGGCTGGCGACGCGCGGGCGCTGGTATGCGGCCGGCGCGATAATCGCCGTCGCCGCGGCGGTGAAGCTCACGCCGGCGTTGCTGCTCGTCTACTGGGCGTACAAGGGGTGGTGGCGGACGTGGGTGGGGGCGGCGGCGGGCTTGCTCGTCTGTCTTGTGATCTGGCCGGCGGTGTGGCTGGGTTGGGAGCAGAATCTGCAGTTGCTGGGCGGATGGTACAACGCGGTCGTGGCAGGCTTTGTGACGCAGGGCGCTGTGCGCTCGGAGCACACCAACCAGGCGCTGGTGGGCATTCTCAACCGGCTGTTCGGTCCGACCATCGATGCGGAACGTTATGTGCAGGTGACGTTGATCGAGCTGTCGGCGGCGGCGCGGAACGGCCTGCGCCTCGCGCTCAGCGCCGGCGTGCTGGGCGTGCTGGCGTGGGCTTGTCGCGGGCGCGGCCGTGTGGCGCGGCGACCGCTCGCCCACGCGGCGGAGCTGGGTTTGGTGTTCATTGGGATGCTGCTACTGTCGGGCCTGTCATGGAAGGCGCATTTCGTGACGCTGCTGCTGCCATATTCGGTCTTGCTGACGTATCTCGCGGATGCACGGCATTCGCGGCGAAGGCGTGTGGTCGGCGTGTCGCTGGCGATTTCGTTCGCGCTGTGCACGCTGACAAGTGACATTATCACGCCGGCCGGGGCGAACTACGCCGAGGCGCTGGGCCTGATTGCACTGGGTGCGGTCGCGGCTGGCGCGGGGCTGGTGGCCGTGTGCGGCACGCTGCGCGCGGAGGCGCCAGAGCCGCAAGACGGTGGGTCGATAGCGTGAACGCACGCGACGAGAATGCCTTCGTGGTCGAGCGCTGCACGCCGGCGTACCTTACGCCAGGGCGGAAGGCGGTGCTGCGTGAGCGAGCGGTCGCGGCCGTGGCCGGTCTGGCCGCGTGCACGGCTTGTCCGCGGCACTGCGGCGTCGACCGCACGGCGGGAGAGCTTGGTATTTGCCAGGTAGGTCGTCACGCCCGCGTGAGCTCGGCGTTCGCGCACTTCGGCGAAGAGGGTTGCCTGCGTGGCACGCGCGGCAGCGGGACGATCTTCTTCTCCGGCTGCAACTTGCGCTGCGTATTCTGCCAGAATGCAGACATCAGTCAGACGCTGGACGGGCAGGTCTGCGGGCCCGACGCGATTGCCGACATGATGCTGGCGCTGCAGGACGCGGGCTGTCACAACATCAACTTCGTGACGCCGGAGCATGTCGTGCCGCAAGTCCTGGAAGCACTGGCGGATGCGGTGGGGCTGGGGCTGCACATTCCGATTGTCTATAACACGAGTGCGTACGATGCGCTTGAGTCGCTGCAAATGCTCGACGGGCTCGTGGACATCTACATGCCGGATTTCAAGCTGTGGTCGGACGACGCCGGCGAGCGGTATCTGCACGCGCGCGATTATGCCGCACGTGCGCGCTGCGCGATCGCCGAGATGCACCGGCAGGTCGGGCCGCTGCGGCTCACACGCGACGGCGTAGCGTGTCGCGGCGTGCTGGTGCGGCACTTGGTCATGCCGGGGTTGCTGGCGGAGAGCGCGGCGATTTTCCGCTGGTTGGCGGACGAGGTCTCGCCGGATACGTATGTGAACATCATGGCCCAGTACCGGCCGGCGAACCTGGTCGGACGGCGCGAATCCGACGGCACCGACGTGCGGTTCGCGGAGGTCAATCGCCGCGTGACGGCCCAGGAGATGACGGGGGCGTATCGCCTGGCGCGAGCGGCGGGTTTGTGGCGTTTCGATTGAACGGACTGACGGCCGGGGTGAAACGTGTGACCGGGTCCTGCCGGTAGTATAGGCGGAACTGTTCGTAGAGGTCCGGGTGGCGGCGTTGGAGGGGGATCGGCAGTTCGAAAAACGCCTCCGTGACGACGGCGAAGAACTCCGCCGGGCTCGTGGCACCATAGGGGTTGATCAGCGTCGGCCGACCGTGCCGCAGGTCGTCAACGAGGCGCTCGTACTCGCCGCCGAGCACGCGCTGCCAGTCCGCGTACATGGATCGCTTGGGCAGCGCCGGCGCACCCTCGACCGCCCCGGACTCACTGTCGAGTTGGTGGGCGAACTCGTGCAGGACGACGTTGCGGCCGTCGGCGGGCCGATCGGCGCCGGCGCGGACGTCTGTCCACGACAGCACGACGGGGCCACGGTACCACGACTCGCCCGCCCGCCCGGTCACGCCCTCGGCCACCACGCCGCCGGGCAGGCGCTGCGTCGTTTCGGCGTAGTAGCGGTCCGGGTAGATCAGGATCGTGTCCGTCTTGGGGAAGTAGTCCGTGTCGCGATTCAGCAGCAGCAGCGCGGCCTGCGCACCGATCATGACGCGCATCTCATCGGTAACTTCAACGCCGCCACAGCCTTCAAAACGCTTCTCAGCGAGCAGCACCTGTATGTGTCCGCGCAGCTCGGCCTGGTCGTCGGGCGTAAGCCGATGGTAGTAGGGCACACGCTGCGCCAGCACGGCCAGCCAACCGGGCGGCAACGGCTGGGCCCGCAGGCGACGACGGCGACGGCGCTTGAACCCGAACATGCGCGTATGATCTCCAGTCAGCGCGGGCGGCTATTCGAACTCGCCCGGCGGCAGGCCCTCCGCGATGTCGGCCAGCGTCGCGCGGTCGCGAATGGTGATGCTCTGGGCGTCCGGCAGATCGATCAGGCCGATTTCCGCGAGGCGGCGCAGCGTGCGCGAGAGCGTCTCGCTCGTGACGTTCAGGTGGCTCGCGAGGTCCTTCTTCAACACCGGCAGCGTGAACGTGCCACCCGTGACCGAACCGTCGACCCGCAGGAGGTAGCCCGCGACCCGGCCGAGCGCGTCGCGCAACACGATATCTTCCATCAGGCCGATGAGCTGCCGTACCCAGTGCGCCATGCCCTCGAGAAACTGGACGCACAATTCGTGGTTCGTCGCCAGCAGCCGGCGAAAAGTCTCCGCCGGCAGAAGCACGCACTCCGTGTCTTCCAGCGCCTCCGCGTGCGCGGGGCATTGAAAGCGACCGATGACGGCGATTTCGGCGAACGTCTTGCCGGGCTCGGCGAAGTGCAGGACGTGGTCTTTGCCGCTGGGAGCGAGCTTGTAGACGCGGACGACGCCCGTGCCGACGCAATACAGGCCAGGGCAATCGTCGCCCTGGCGGAAGATCTGGGTGCCCTTTTTGAACCGGACCAGGCGCGCCTGTCCGCTGAGCAGGACGAGGGAATCTTCCGTTAACTTGTTGAACAGGCGGCACTTGCGAATGATGTCGTGCACGACGGGGTTCATCGAATGGCGGCCTCAGCAGGAAAATTAGTACTAATTTGATCCAGATCAAGGTCTGGTGGCGTGCATTGTCCGAAACTATGCCTCGACGGGCAAGCGGTGACGCCGCACCCGTCACGGCGAGGATTGGCGATGCTGCGAGACGTGGTCCTGATCGAAGAAGAGCTGTGCGACGGCTGCGGGCAATGCGTGCCGGCGTGCGAGGAGGGCGCGCTGCAGATCGTGAACGGCAAGGCACGGCTGGTCGCGGATCGGTTGTGCGATGGGCTGGGGGCCTGCCTGGGGCACTGCCCGCGCGGGGCGATTCGGATCGAGAAGCGCGAGAGCGAAGCGTTTGACGCGGCGGCCGTGGCGGCGCGACAGCGCGCTGTGCAGCACGCGCCGGCGTCGCGGCCGCAACACAGCGGCTGCCCTGGAACGCGTTTCGCCCAGTTTGAACGCCGGTCGGAGCGCGTGCCCGCCAACGCGGCGGAGCAACCATCCGAGTTGACCCACTGGCCGGTGCAGTTGCGGCTGTTGTCGCCCGCGGCGCCCGTGCTGCGTGGAGCGAAGCTGCTGGTGGCCGCGGACTGCGTGCCCGTGGCGTACGCGGATTTCCACCGGCGGTTTCTGCGGGACCATGCGGTGGCGATTGCGTGCCCGAAGCTGGACGACACGCGGGGATACGTGGAGAAGCTGGCGGAGATGATCGCGGCCAACGAGCTCGCCGGAATCACGGTGGTGCATATGGAAGTGCCGTGCTGTACGGGTATCCTACAGGCGGTGCTCGAGGCACGGCGGTTGGCGGGCAGCACGCTGCCGATCCGGGACGTGGTCATCACGACGCGTGGCGCGATCGGCGCGCAACGCGAAATACCCGCCGACGGCGGCGCATTTCAGGAAACCACTCCGGCCTGCGGCCGGGACACTCACTAACAAGGAGCAACGCGCATGTTCTGTAACCAGTGTGAACAAACGGCCCGCGGCAAGGGGTGCACCGAGATCGGCGTGTGCGGCAAAGACGCCGACATGCAGTCGCTGCAGGAGATCCTGCTGTACGGGCTGAAGGGGATGGCCGCTTACGCGCATCACGCGCGGCGCCTGGGCATGGTCGATGAAGCGGTGGACGCGTTCACCGAAGAAGCCCTGTTCGCCACGGTCACGAATGTCAACTTCGACATGAGCAGCCTGCTGGAGCTGGTGCTCGAATGCGGGCGCCAGAACCTGCGCGTCATGCAGATGCTGGACGAGGGGCACGTGAAGCGTTTCGGTACGCCGTCGCCGACGACGGTCTACGAGGGCACGAAGGCCGGCCCGGGGATCCTCGTCACCGGGCATGATATGGTGGACCTGGACGACCTGCTGAGGCAGACCGCCGGCACGGGTGTAAACGTGTATACGCACGGCGAGATGCTCCCGGCGCACATGTACCCGGAATTGCGGAAGTACCCGCACCTGGCCGGGCACTTCGGCGGGGCGTGGCAGAAGCAGAAGCGCGAGTTCGTCGATTTCACCGGCGCGATCCTGGCGACGACGAATTGCGTGCTGATCCCGCGCGAGGAGTACAAGGATCGGCTGTTCACCACACGCGTCACGGCGGTGCCGGGCGGCACGCGGCTGACGAGCAACGACTTCTCGGCGGTCATCGAATGCGCGAAGCGCTGCACGCCGCTGAAGAACGTGCCGACGCGCGAATCCACCATCGGGTTCCACCAGTCGGTGATTCTCGGGCTGGCGGATAAGATCGTGGCGGCGGTGAAGGCCGGTAAGCTGAAGCACTTTTTCCTGATCGGCGGCTGCGACGGCGCGGAGGTCGGCCGCAACTACTTCTCCGATTACGCGAACGCGACGCCGCCGGACAGCCTGATTCTGACGCTGGGCTGCGGCAAGTACCGGATTCGCGAGCACGACTTCGGCACGTTCCAGCTTGACGGTGTCGGGCCGATCCCGCGGTTGCTCGACATGGGGCAGTGCAATAACGCCTACAGCGCGATCCAGGTCGCGGTCGCGCTGTCGAAGGCATTCAATTGCGGTGTGAACGACTTGCCGCTGACGATCGTGCTGTCGTGGTTCGAGCAGAAGGCGGTGGCGGTGCTCCTGACGCTGCTCGCCCTGGGCGTGAAGGGCATTCGCATTGGTCCGGCGGCGCCGGCGTTCGTGTCGCCGAACGTGTTCCGCATCCTGCAGGACAAGTACGATCTGAAGCTGACCAGCAACAAGACGCCACTGGCGGACCTCCAGGAGGCGCTGGCACCCGTGGCGTAGTGACCGGCGCGGCACTGGCCAGGACGAGTTCCATGAGCACTCCCGCGTTCGACGACCGGGCCGACTGCTACGATGCCCTGATCGACTGGCCGAAACGGCTGGCCAACGAGGAGCCGTTTTACCGCGGGCTGTTCGAGCGCAACGGCGTACGCCGGGTGCTCGACGCAGCCTGCGGCACCGGCCGGCACGCGGCCATGTTCCGCTCGTGGGGTTGCGCAGTCGAAGGCGCCGACCTCAGTCCCGCGATGATCGCGCAATGCCAGCGGCAGTTTGGCGAATCGCCGACGCTGCGCTGGGTCGTGCGGCCGTTCGATCAACCGGTCGAGGCCGCCGGCTTTTTCGATGCTGCGATCTGTGTCGGCAATTCGCTGGCGCTGGCCGCCGACATCGCCACGGCCGAGCGCGCGGTCCGGCAGATGCTCAGCGCGGTGCGGCCCGGCGGCGTGTGCGTGCTCCAAGTGCTGAACCTCTGGCATCTGCCGGATGGGCCGACGGTGTGGCAGAAGTGCAAGCGCGTGCCGATCGACGGCGTGGACCACGTGCTCGTCAAGGGCGTGCACCGCGCGGGCAACCGGGGGTTCGTTGACCTGGTCGATCTGACGCTGATGCCGGACGGAGTGGTGCCGCGCTACGACTGCCCGACGTTTCTGGGGCTCGAAGCGGCGGACGTAGTGCGCATGGCGGGGCAGGCCGGCGCGCGAGAGGTGCGGTGCTACGGCGGCTATCGCGGCGCTGCATACGAGCGCGACCGGAGCACGGATCTCATCGTGGTGGCGGAGCGATGAGCAGGTTGGTTGCGGCCGGGGCAGCAGCGCGCACCGGGCGCACGCTGCGACGTGACCTGCGCACGCTGGCCACGTTTGTCCGCGTGTACTGCCACAGCCAACACCGCGCTGCCGAACGTGTGCCCGTCGAGTTAAGGACCATCGAACTGGCAGCGCTGTGTGGCCGGCCCGTGGAGTTGTGCAGGGTCTGCCGCAAGCTGCTGCAGCATGCGGTGGTGATGCGGCTGCGCTGCCCGTATAACCAGAAACCGATTTGCAGGAAATGTCCGACGCACTGCTACGCGCCGGAGTACCGCGCGCAGATTCGAGCGGTCATGCGATACGCGGGCATACGGTTGATGCTTAAGGGGCGACTGCACTATGCCTTGCACCTGTTCACCTGAGTCGCCCGAAAGCGCGCACGACGGAGCGGCCGCAAACTTGATTTGGATCAACCCGCTCGCGACCAGATTTGCATATGCTGTTGGCTGGTATTGGGCACCGCACGTCTGAGGTCAGGAGTCCCCCGTGGGTGAACCCGCGGCCACCACCGAGCCGGCAGCGCGCGATGGCCGTCTGCGCGCGATCGTAGTGCCGCTGGTGCTGCTGGCGCTGGCGGCCGTGCTCGTCGCGGACCCGTGGCGCTTCGGCGACCCGGTGCCGCCACCGACGGTTGTGCCGGCGTGGGCGATTGACCCGACGCCGGTGCGGCAGCCGAAACTCAAGGCCGAGATTCAACTTGCCGGCTTCACGTATCGCTGCAGCGATTGCCACCGGTTGTTCACCTCGCCGCCGGAAACGACGCGCCCGTTGACGCAACATCGCGACATTGTCCTGAAGCACGGCATCAACACGCGCTGCTTCAACTGTCACCATCCGACGAATCGGGATACGTACGTGGATGACTGGGGCCGAGAGATCCCGGCGGACCAGCCGCAACTGCTCTGCGCCAAGTGTCATGGGCCGGTGTATCGCGACTGGCTGAAAGGGGCCCACGGGCGGACAAACGGTTACTGGGACGAGCAGCGCGGCGCGCAGAGGCGGCTCAAGTGCATCCAGTGCCACGACCCACACCAGCCGCCGTTCCCGCCCATGCATCCGGCCCCGCCGCCGAACACGCTCCGGATGGGTGAGCAGCGCTTCCCGGAGGAGCACCCGGCGACCGATCCACTGCGCATCTACCGGCGGTCCGAGGCTGGGCACGCAAGCCCGGAGGAGGAGTGATGGACCCGTCCCGGCCGGATCCCGGCCCTGCGACGCCCGGACTGACCCGCCGCGGTTTCCTGCGCAAAGGCGCCGCGACGGTTGCGGGGGCGTCCGCGCTGGCGGCGGCACTCTCGCCCCTGAAGGACCTCGCGCCGGGCGATCGGCCGACGCTGGCGCAGCTCCTGCAACGGCACTACAAGGAGATGACGCCCGAAGAGAAGCGGGCGGTGCTGGAGCGTGTCACGCACGAGGTTGCGCAGCGTTACCAGGTGACGCCCCGGGTGAGTGATCCGCCGCCGCTGGACGGGGTGGAATACGTCTACGCCCTGAACCTCAGCCGCTGCATCGGCTGCCGCAAGTGCGTGCACGCGTGCGTCCGCGAGAACAACCAGTCGCGGGCACCCGAAATTCAGTACATCCGGGTGCTGAAGATGGAGAAAGGCAGTATCGACGTCGAGACGTCGGACCATCATTACGACCCGCCGATCGTGCCGGAGCACGACAGCTACTACATGCCGGTGCAATGCCACCAGTGCAAGAAGCCGCCGTGCGTGAAGGCCTGCCCGGTCGAGGCGACGTGGCAGGAGCCGGACGGCATCACGGTGATCGATTACGACTGGTGCATCGGATGCCGCTACTGCGAGGCGGCGTGCCCGTACTGGGCGCGGCGGTTCAACTTTGCGGAGCCGCAGGTGCCGGCCGACGAACTCAACCCGGACATGGCGTATCTCTCGAACCGCCCGCGCGCGAAGGGCGTGATGGAGAAGTGCACGTACTGCCTCCATCGCACGCGCGTCGGGCGCATGCCGGCGTGCGTGGAGGTCTGTCCGACGGGCTCGCGGAAGTTCGGCAACGTGCTCGACCCGGAGAGCGAGGTCGCCTACATCCTGCGGCAGAAGCGCGTGTACGTCCTGAAGGAAGAGGTCGGCACGCTGCCGCGCTTCTTCTACTACTTCGACGAGCGCGGCAGCCGCTATCACGAGCCGATCAGCCCGGCCGAGCCGGGAGGTGGGGCGTGAAGCGCTACTGCACGTTCTTGTGGGAGTGCGTCCGCCTCAGCTTCGTTGGCGATTGGCGCTACCACACCTGGATGACGGTCCTGACGGTCGTCACGCTGCTGGGCGTGTATGCCTACTGCCAGCAGCTCGTGCAGGGCCTGGTGACCACTGGCATGACCGACCAGGTCTCGTGGGGCTTGTACATCGCGAACTTCACCTATCTCGTCGGTCTCGCGGCGGCGGCGGCGATGCTGGTGATTCCGGTCTATGTGTACCGCAACATGCACCTGCACGACGTGGTCATCTTCGGCGAGCTGCTCGCCGTCGCGGTGATCATCATGTGCCTGCTGTTCGTGACGGTGGACCTCGGCCGGCCGGACCGGGCGGCGCACCTGCTGCTGCGCTTCAACTTCCCGATCTCGATGCTGACGTGGGACGTGATCGCGCTGAACGGCTACCTGCTGCTGAACCTGCACATTTGTGGCTATCTGCTGTATTCCGCGTATTGCGGCCGCAAGCCGTCGCCGGTCTTCTACGTGCCCTTCGTGTTCATCGCGATCGTCTGGGCCGTGAGCATTCATACGGTGACCGCGTTCCTGTACGTCGGTCTCGGCGGGCGGCCGTTCTGGAACTCGGCCATCATTGCCCCGCGCTTCCTGGCCAGCGCGTTCGCCGCCGGGCCGGCGTTCATCATCCTGACGCTGCAGGTCGTCCGGCGGTTCACGCGGCACCGCGTCACCGACGACGCGCTGTTCACGCTGCGCCGGATCGTGCAGGTCGCGATGATCATCAACTTTTTCCTGCTGGGCTGCGAGGTGTTCACGGAGTTTTACGCGGACACCGCGCACCTGGCATCGTCGCGCTACCTGTACTTCGGGCTGCACGGCCGCCACGCGCTGGTGCCGTGGATCTGGACGGCGATCGCGTTCAACCTGGTCGCGACGATCCTGCTGGTGCTGCCGGCGTCGCGGGCCCTGCGTTTTCTGAACACCGCCTGTGTGCTGGCCATCGTCGGCATCTGGATCGAGAAGGGCATGGGGCTGATCGTGCCGGCGTTCATTCCGACGCAGCTCGGCGAGATCGTGGAGTACACGCCGACGCTGCGCGAGGTGTTGGTCTGCCTGGGCATCTGGGCCTTCGGCCTGCTGCTCTACACGATCTTCGTCCGTATCTCCGTGCCGGTGCTGGCCGGCGATCTGACTTACGCGAAACGCTACGGAGTCCAACCGTCATGAACCGCAATGTCCTCGGCATCATCGCCACCGCATGCGGGGCCGTCGCGGCCACCGCGCAGACCTGGGGCCTGACCGAGCTGTCCGCGGAGAGCAAGGCCTGCATCGAGTGCCACAAGAAAGACAGCACGGCCGTGTACCAGCAATGGGGCACGAGCAAGCACTACCGCGCCAACATCGGCTGCTACGAATGCCACGCCGCGCAGGAAGGCGAGCCCGATGCCTTCAAGCATGAGGGCCAGTGGATCGCCACGATCGTCTCGCCGAAGGACTGCGCCCGCTGCCACGCGCGCGAGGCGCAGGAATTCAGCGGCTCCCACCATTCGAAGGGAGCGCGCATCCTGGGCTCGCTCGACAACACGCTGGCCGAGGTCGTCGAGGGTAACCGCGGCATGATCACGCCCGCGTTCCAGAACGGCGTCGCGGCGTCGGCCGTGCTTGGCTGCTGGCAATGCCACGGCACGGAGATCAAGGTGCTGCCCGGCGGCAAGCTCGACCCCGCGACCTGGCCGAACACCGGGATCGGCCGGATCAATCCGGACGGCTCGGAGGGCTCGTGCTCGGCGTGTCACAGCCGGCACGCGTTTTCGGCGGAGCAGGCCCGCAACCCGGATAACTGCGGCAAGTGCCACATGGGGCCGGACCATCCGCAGATGGAGATCTACTACGAGTCGAAGCACGGCATCGCGTTTCGCGCGCACAAAGATAAGCTGAACCTGGCCTCGCCGAAGTGGATCGTGGGCGAGGACTACAGCCTGGCCCCGACCTGCGCGACATGCCACATGAGTGCGACGAAGAACCAGCCGGTATCGCACGACGTCGGTCTGCGAATCAGTTGGAACAACCGGCCGGCGCTCTCGATCCGCCCGGAGATCAGCGACAAGAAGATGGGGCTGCCGGGCGCGGAGGTCGGCTGGGAGAAGCGTCGCGCGGCAATGAAGGACGTGTGCCTCAATTGTCACGCGAACCAGTGGGTCGACAACTTCTACGTGCAGTACGACAGCTTGATCGAGCTATACCACGCAAAGTTCGCGCAACCAGGCCTGGAACTGTACACGCTGGCCAAGCCGCTGCTGCGGCCGGTGGAGTTCTCCAACAAGATCGATTTCACGTGGTATGAAATCTGGCACCACGAGGGCCGGCGGGCGCGGCACGGGGCGTCGATGATGGGGCCGGACTACACGCACTGGCACGGCACCTACGAGGTCGCCAAGCACTTCTATTCCGAGTACGTGCCCGAGCTCGAAGAACTGGTGCACGCGGGGAAGGCGTCCGGCGTGCCGGAGAAAACCGCCGCGGCGGAGGCGCTGGGCAAGAAGCTGGAAGAGGTGCTCAACAGCGCCAACCACCAGTGGTACCTGAACAAGCTCGATCCGGCGGAGCAAGCCCGGCGCCAGCAGCAGATGGAGGAATTCAAGAAGCGCTACGGGCAGTAGGGGCGCGGGTTGGGGGTTGAAGCGCAAGCAGAAAGCCACGGCCGCCTGCGACCGTGGCTTTCTGGTTGCGCCGCACGGGCGGAGCGAAGGCTCCGCAGCCGGCGGACTACGGCTGGGACGTCAGCAGGTTGACGAACGGATTGATATCCTGGAAGCCAACGCTGCCGTCTTCGTTGATGTCGCAGTTGCTGTGGGGGCAATCCGGAAAATCCGCGATGTATTGCCACCAGTTGGTCAGGGCGAGCACGAACGGGTTAATATCCCGGAAGTTCACTTCGCCATCGCAGTTGGAATCACCGCGCAGCGTCTCGCACTCGTCCGGTATGCCGTTGCTGTTGGTGTCACGGGACACGCCGGAGGAGATGTCACACTCGTCCGGCAGGTCGTTCAGATTGCAGTCCGCGGAGTTGCCGGAGGAGAGGTCCTCTGCGTCCGGGACGCCGTTGAAGTTGCAGTCCGGGCCGAACGGCCAGCTCAGGACGGCGGCGTTGAAGATCTCGGCCGGGGCGGAGCTGTTGGGGGTCTGTGCCCAGGCGACGATCTTGATGTTGGCCTGGTTGGCCCAGCTCGTGGTGTCGAAAGTGATGTTGCGCGCGACCATCTGGCACTCGCCGGGGGCGAGCGTCATGTCCTGGGAGGTCGCCGCCTGCCGGAAGCACCAGCGCGAGTACGTGGGTGAACTCGGGTAGTGGTCCAGCACCGCTGCGATCCAGACGCGCATGTTGTGGCTGGCGCCGGGCTCGACGCAGACGTTGGCGCGGATGGTGAAGGTCGAGCCCATCGACTGGACACCCGTGACCGTGATCCGGACGTTGGTCGCCACGGCGCGCCGCTGGTTGTACTTGCCGGTGTACGCGGTGAGCGCGCCCTGGTAACTGCCGGCGCCGACCACCGACGTGATGCCGTCGAACCAGGCGGTGGGCGTCCCGGTCACGTTGTAGAAGTTGTCCCGCGTGTTGCCCCACCCGGTCGCATACGAATCGCCGATGTGGATTTGCAGCAAGGCCAAGTGCGGGGCGATGGCGGGGTCATTGAGCATTGTGTTCAACGCCTGACCGGCGTAAGTGCAGTAGCTTCAGGTGACGCTCGTGAATTCTTCGACGAGCACCACCCGATCTGCCGCTTGGGCCGGTGCGAGGCCGAGCGCGAACGCGCCCAGCAGGGGCAGCAACCACGCACTGCGTACCAGACGTCCACTGTCCATGCGCGACTCCTTTGTTTAGAGATGATTCCGTGGGGACCCAATGGTACCGCTGTCAATTGAGCAGCCCGGGCGGTCCAGCATCACGGGCCGTTGCACACCTGTTGTGTGGATACACATATCGCAATATCCCGTACGTGTCACCAACTTGACCGTTGCAAGGCACACCGGGTGACGCCCTCCCCGCTGCGACGGGTCCGCAAGGCAGAAGGTGGCGCCGCTCGTCGTCCCCTCTGCGGGGCACGGCTTGTTCATTGTAACGCAGGCCCCTAGCCGTCCGATAGCGAAACTTTCGCGATCTCTGTGGCCTGCGCGGATTTCGTCGCCCAGGCAGTCCGCCGCCGGCTGCCGCCAATCGAGTGATTCAACGCGCACAATGCCCCCGGGCGTGCACGCATAAGCCATGCTCACCCCGCCGGTTATCCGCCTGCGCCGCTCCCGGAGCGACGCGCCCGGCTCCCTCCCGGGCTCGTCGCACTCGTTTACTGGCTCGTGAGCAGCACCACGAACGGGTTGATGTCGGCAAACGTCACGCCGCCGTCGCGATTGATGTCGCCGTTGCCGGTTGGGCAATCGGGGAACGCCGCGTGCCATTCCGTCCAGTTGGACACCAGGAGCACGAACGGGTTGATGTCGCGGAAGTTGAGGATGCCGTCACAGTTGGCGTCGCCGACGACAATCTCACACTCGTCCGGCACGCCGTTGGTGTTTGTATCTACCGAACTGCCGCCGGCGATGTCGCACTCGTCCGGGACGTGGTTTGCATTGCAGTCCTGCGAGTCGCCGGAATTGAGATCCTCGTCATCCGGGCGGCCGTTGAAGTTGCAGTCGGCAGGGAAGGGCCACGGCAGCACCTTGGTCTGGTAGATTTCGGCCGGGTTCGACGTGGAGCTGTAGCTTTGGGGCTCCTGGGCCCAGACGATGAAGCGGATGTCGTTTTGGTTGGCCCAGCTCGTGCTGTCGAACGTGAAATTGCGCGCCACGGTCTGGCAGGTGCCCGGGGTGAGGGCCACGTCCTGGTAGGTGGCGGCCTGCTTGAAGCCGTTCCGCGAGTAGGCCGGTGAGGTCGGCCAGTTGTCCAAGACCTGCACCATGTAGACGCGGACGGTCTTGGCGGTCCCGCCAGCTTCCAAACACACCCGCGCCCGCAACGTGTACGTCTGGCCGCTGACCGGCACGCCGGTCGCGGTGATGGTCACGTCGGTCGGTACGGCCTTACGGGCGTTGAACTGGCTCAGATACCAGTTGTATTGCTGTTGCGTGTTGGTGTAGGCCCCGGCGCACTGCAGGGTGCCGTCGAACCAGGCGACCGGCGTGCCGGATACACCGTAGAAGCTGGCGCGCGAGGTTGCCCAGGTGGTCGCGTACGAATCATTAATGTGGTACTGCACGAGCGTGAAGGTGTCGGGGAACTCGTCGAGGAGCATGTCCAGTGCCAGGCCGGCGTACACACAGTACCCGCAACTCGTACTCGTGAATTCCTCGGCGATGACGACCCGATCCGCTGCCCGTGCCGGCTGCGCGACCAGGCCCAACGTAGTCAAGGCGACCAGGATACACGCCCCCCGCCAGCTTCTTCCGCTCTCCATGATTCGCCGCTCCTGTGGCACCCTCGCTCAGGTCCGTGGCCGCCGCTCGGTTCGAGGGTCGCGGCCGCCGCGGCAGCGCCATCATAACGCCGCGTGCCCCTGGCCTGAAACAAAAACACTTACGATTTGGGCTGGGACGCCGCAAACGCGCGTTTATCGGACGAGCACAGGGTGCTGGCGGCCGCGACCGCCAGCAAGGGCATCAGGGGCACGCGGTAACGAACACTGCCCACGTACACACTGTGCAGCAGTGTGAAGTACACGATCGGTAACCAGAGCAACGCCTGGAGCTGACAGGCATTCGTCTGGGTACCACGCGCGGTGCGCACCAGCCCGGCCGCCGCACCCAGCAGGAGCAGCGCGGTGTACGCGGCTCCGACAAAGGCGGCGGCGCCGGTGCGGTACTCAGTCACGTTGGGAATGAGGCTCCAGGTTCGCAGGAACTTGGTGCTTGCCAGTTGGAGCACGCGGGCCGGGTCGGCGCGCATTTGCGCGATGGCCAGCCGCGCCAAGGCGCGGTCGCGGGCAACTTCACCGAGCGTGGCCAGTTCGGGCAGCGCTTGGAGGAATGCCTGGTTGCTGCTGCCGTCGGCCTGGGGTCCCTGGGCGTCGTAGAGCGTGACGCCGCCGTTGGCTGACAACCAGGCATACTCCCCCAGCACGGCGCGGTTCCGCAGGCCCCACGGCACCAGCGCGAGCCCGAGCACCACCGGGCACAGCAGTAACCGGGGCGCTGCCGACCGACGCCGCGGGTGCAGCCAGGCGACGAGCAGCCAGCACGCCGGCAGCCATAGTACGGCCGAGGGGCGCGTCAGCGCGGCGGCCGCCCCGGTAACCGCGAGGCCAATCAACGCACCGCGCCCGGCGCCGGGGCCTGCGACGAAACGCCACGCGCAGGCCACCAGACTCAGCGCCAGCAACGTGAACGGCACTTCGGTCAGCAGCAGATTGGCGAAGAAGATGCCGAACGGATCACAGCATGTCAGCACGCCGGCGGCGAGCGCGGCCCGGCGTCCGAACGCGGCGTCCGCGAGTCGGTAGGCGACGCCGACGCTGGCAGCGCCGAAAAGCGTCTGCATCAGGCGCGCGACGAGGACGCCGGTGCTCCCGAGCGCGGCACAGGGCGCGAGCAGCAGCGGATACAGGGGCATGCGCGCGGCCAGGCGACCATCGTCCGTCGCGAGGATGCCGTCGCGGACGAGGTGCGTGGCGAGTTGCCAGTGCAGGTCTTCGTCGGGGTAGTCGAACCCGGAGCCGTGTGTGGTCCAGCGGTAGACGACCCAGCCGGCGCGGAGCGCTAGCGCTGCTCCGCAGAGCCACCAGCCGAAGCCGGCCGGCGGAGTTTTCACGGCCCGCTCGACGGGCGCGCCGTCGATGGCGTGAGGGTCAGGCGGAGGGCCTTGCGCGTCTCCGGGCGGAGCTTCACACGCTCGTCGATCCGCAGCGGCATCACCCAGAGCGGACCCTGCTGATCGCAGAGGATGCCGGTGCGGGCCCGAACTTCCGGGTCGATCTTCTGTTCGCCGAAGAAGTCGCTGACGGTTTTGACACCCGGCGCGCCGAGCGGGTGGAAGCGGTCGCCGTCCTGCCGGCCGCGCACCAGCAGTGGCGGGCGCACGAATTCGAGGTCGAGCCATTCCTCGAGGCGGTTGGTGTTGCGGCGCAGGTCTTCGAGTTTTTCCGGGGTCATGTCGCAGACTTCGGCCATCAGCGTCTGGCCCAGCATCGGCAGGGCGGTACGGCCCGGGCAGGCGACGAAGATCGTGCCGAGTTCGGGTGCGGGCTCATCGTCGTTGAGGGGGCGGAATTCCAGGCGGTCGTACTGCTTGCGGACGACGACCGGGCCGGGCACGTGGACTTCCTTGCCGCTGGCGGGATCGTCAACGAGTCGCAGGATGGCTTCGACGTGCGCAAAGCTCAGATCCTGGTCGCCCTCCAGCACGAGTGAAATGGCCCGGCGGACGACCTCGGCCTGGATGATCCGCTGCTTGCCGAGCAGGGCACGCGTGTTCAGGACGATGTGCCGGGGGCGCTGGGCGATGACCAGCGACTCGAAGGTCCGCTCCGCCGCATCCTCGAGGTAGGTGCCGAGCAGGCGGGCGTGCTCGCCGAGCCGGAGCAGGGCCTCGCTGACGTTGGGATTGAGCTGGGCCGCGAGCAGAGGCATGATTTCGTGGCGGATGCGGCCGCGCGTGAATTCTGGCGAGCGGTTGGTGCTGTCGGCGCGCACGCTCAGGCCGCGGGCGGCACAGAGTTCCTCGATGGTCGCGCGACGCTGGCTCAGCAGCGGGCGGACAACGCAGATCCGGCTGCCTGGCCGGATGGGCCGCACGTCGCGGATGCCGGCCAGTCCGCGCAGCCCGGTTCCGCGGCAGATCCGGTGCAGGATCGTCTCCGCGTTGTCGTCCGCGTGATGGGCGACGGCAACGAGCTCGCTGCCGGCCTTGAGGGCGACCCTTTCGAGGAACTCGTAGCGCCGGTCGCGCGCCACCTCCTCCGGGGAGCCGCCTTCCTCGGCCACGACGGCGGGAATATCGGCCCGCTCGGTGTGATACGGCAGACCAAGCTGTTCCGCCAGTTCGGCGGCGAACGCGGCGTCGGCGTCGGCCTCGGCCCCGCGCATGCCATGGTGGAAGTGGGCCGCGTGCAGCTTCCAGCGCAGCTCCTCACGCTCCGAGAGGGCCTTCAGCGCGTGCACCAGCAGCGTGGAGTCGGGTCCGCCGGAAAGGCCAACAACCCAACTGGTGTGGGCGGCCAGGAGCTGCCGGCTCTCCAGCCAGGCCTGCACTTGATTGAGGAATGCGTCCCAGTTCACAGCCTCAGCAGTATATGGCGCCCGGCCAGGAAAAGGGACCGCTCCGGGCTCACATCTGCGTTGGCGGTGGCGAAAACGCGGTCCCGGGGCACGGACACGAAAACCGACAAGTCATGTGTCCCGGGAGCACGGTTTCCGCAGTTGTTATATTGAAGGAGAGCAGTGCGAGCCATGATCACGCCGCGCCCCACGAGCGATTCTCACGCGACCCGCCGGTTGTTGGCGCAAGTCCAGGCCGGGCAGGCGACGGCCTTGAGTACCCTGCTGGCACGCCACCGCGCGTACCTGCGGCAGGTCGTCGAACTGTACCTCGACCCGCGGCTGCGGCAGCGCGTGGACCCGTCGGATATCGTGCAGGAGGCCCAGCTCGAGGCGACCCGCCGCATGGATGACTACCTGGCACGGCCCGCCCTCGCGTTCCGGCTCTGGCTGCGACGCATCGCGTACGACCGCCTGCTCATGCTGCGTCGCCGGCATCACGGCGCGCAGCGCCGGGCCCTGGCGCGCGAGGCGGCGCTGCCGGAGCAGTCCACGGCACGCCTTGGGCAACAGCTTCTGGACGACGGCACGAGCCCGAGCGCGCAGGCCGTCGGCGGGGAGCTGGCCCGTCGCGTGCGGCAGGCCCTGCTGTACCTGCCCGTGGATGATCGCGAATTGCTGCTGCTGCGGAACTTCGAGGGCCTCTCCAACCTGGAGGTCGCGGAGTTGCTGGGGTTGGAGCCGGCGGCGGCGAGCAAACGCTACGGCCGCGCGCTATTGCGGCTACGCGCCAGGCTGGTTGAAAGCGGACTGGCAGGGTCGCAGCCATGAGAGAGACCACGGCGCGCGAAGACATGTCGGCCGAGGCCCTGCTGGGGCTGGCGGCGGACGAGTTCACACAGTGCCTGGAGCGCGGCGAACAGCCGGACATCGAGGAGTTCGCACGCCGCTATCCGCAAATCGAGGCGGTCCTGCGGCAGGTCCTGCCGGCGTTGCGCGTGCTGCGGCCGACGGGGACGGGTCACCCGCCGGTGGCGTCCGCCGCGTGCGAAGTCAGCGGACAACTCGGCGACTATCGCATTGTGCGCGAGATCGGCCGCGGCGGCATGGGCGTGGTGTACGAGGCGGAGCAGATTTCGCTCAACCGGCGCGTCGCGCTGAAGGTGTTGCCGTTCGCGGCGGTGCTCGATGCGCGGCAACTGCAGCGCTTCAAGAAAGAAGCGCAGGCCGCGGCCCAACTGCATCACACGAACATCGTGCCGGTGTTCGCGGTGGGCTGCGAACGCGGTGTGCACTACTACGCGATGCAGTACATCGACGGGCAGCCGCTGTCGGTGGTGATTCGCGAGCTGCGCCAACTCGCGGGCCAGGCACCGCTGGAGGGCACACCTTCCTCGGTCGGTACGTCGGCGGCGGTGCTGGCGCTGCTCTCGGACGCAGGCGCGTGCCCGCCGCCGGACGAAGCCCCGGCGCCGCCGCCCGTTCCGGCCGGTGGACCCACCGAGACCATCATGACGCAGGGCGCGACGAACACGCCGGCGTATTTCCGTGCGATCGCGCAGCTGGGCGTGCAGGCGGCCGATGCGCTGCAGCATGCTCACGACGCGGGCGTCGTCCATCGCGACATCAAGCCCGCCAACCTGCTGCTCGACGCGGCCGGGCACATCTGGATTACGGACTTCGGTCTGGCGACCATCCGCAGCGATCCTGGCCTGACGCTGCCGGGTGACCTGCTCGGCACGGTGCGCTACATGAGCCCCGAGCAGGCTCGTGCCGGACGTCTGCCCGTCGATCAACGCACCGACATCTACGGGCTGGGGGCGACGCTCTATGAACTGCTGGGCCTGCGTCCCGCGGTGGCGGGGGACGATCGCGAGGAGCTGTTGCGTCGCATCGTGCACGTGGACCCACTGCCGCTGCGCCGCGTGAACCCCGCAGTTCCGGCGGAGCTGGAAATCATCGTCGCCAAGGCGCTCGCGAAGTATCCGTCGGAGCGCTACGCAAGTGCCCGCGCGCTGGCCGAGGATCTGGAGCGCTTCCTGTCGAACCGGCCGATCCTGGCGCGACCGCCGACCTGGCCGGACCGGGCGGCGAAATGGACGCGCCGACATCACACGATCGTGTCAGCGGCCGCGGTGGTGCTCGTATTGGCGGTCATCGGGCTGTCGATCAGCACGTTGCTGATTGCGCAGCAGCGCGCCGAGGCGTTGCGACAACGCGATCTGGCCAGCGCGCAGCGCAGCCGGGCCGAGGAGAATCTCCGGCTGGCGCAAGCCACGATGGACCGCGTCCTGACGCGCCTGACCGCCGAGGAACTGGGCGGTGGGGCGCAAATGGAGCGCTTGCGGCACGCCCTGCTGGAGGACCCGCCGGACGCGACCACGGTAACCCTGCTGAACAAGAGCCCGGCGGATGCGATCCGGGCGGGGGTTACTCAGGCTTACACACGCGTGGCCCATCTCAACGCGTTGTTGGGGCGTGACGTCGCGGCGGAGGCCGCGTATCAGGCGGCCCGCGCGGCGTGCGAGGAGCTGCCGGGGGCGGCGACGGACGCGCCGCAACGCGCGGCGCTGGCGCGCAGCTACGGAGCGCTGGCGACGTTTCTCTGGGAGCGCGGTCGCCCGGCGGACGCGGAGCTGCCGGCCACGCGCGCGTGGTCGGGGTGGGCGGGCCTGGCGGCGGAGTTCCCGTCGCAATTGGACTATCAGCGCGACGTGGCGTGCAGCCTGAACCTGCTGGGGCTGGTGTTGCGCGACCTGGACCGGCCGATCGAGGCGGAGGAGCGTGTGCGCGCCTGCGTGGCGACCTGGAAGTCCCTGGCGAGCGAATGCGCCACTGTGCCTCAGTACCGCCTGGAATTGGCGCGGGCCTTGCGGAACCACGCGACGCTGATGGTGCGCGGCGGACAATGCGCGGCGGCGGCGCCGATTGTGGCCGAGGTGCTGGAGCTGCAGCGCGCGCTGGTGCGGGGGTTCCCCGCTGAACTGGATTACGGGGCGGAGCTCGCCTACACGCAGCGCTGGTGGGAAGAGGTCGAGCGGTGCGACAGCACGTTCCCGCGGGCGGCACAGCCGCGGCCGGAGCTGCCGCGCTATCAGGAGCTGGTGGCTGAGCTGCCGGAATTGCCGTGGTACCGGGGGCAGCTCGTGCGGGCTTACTCCGCGCTGGAGCACGCCCTCGCGGCCGCGGGCCGGGCGGAGGAGGCGGACACGGCCCACGACGAAGCGGTTGCGCTTCAGGAGCAGCTCGCGGCCAGCTTTCCGAACGTGGTGCGGTATGGTGCCGAACTCGTGGATCTGCACGTGCAGCGCGCGTCGGCGTTGCATCTGGCGTGGCGGCTGGGCGATTCTGAAGCGGCCTATCGCCGCGCGATTGCGCTGCAAGAGCAGTTGGTGGTGGATTTCCCCGAGCATGCTGGCGGTGATGAGCTGCTGACAGCGCTGCAGAAGCGCCTGGCGGAGTTGCTCGACGAGCGGGCCGTGGGCGAGCTGGTGGCGTTGGGGAAGCGCTCACCGGCGGGCGTGGCCGAAGCGGTGGCGCTGGCGCGGGCCGCGCGGCTCGACGATGTCGCGGCGCGGCCGTTCACGCTGCTGATCTATGGCGAGTACCTGGGGCTGGGTGGCGATTACGAACGCGCCGCGGCGGTGGTGCAACAGGCGATCGGCGCCGGTGGGCGCGAGGCGTCGTTCTACAAGTCGCTCGGGTGGGCGCTGCTGGGCTGTGGCCGGGTGGCCGAAGCGCGCGCGGCGTTCGAGCAGGCCGTGCCCGTGGGGCGGCGCGATCCCGACCTGCTGGCGCGGCAGTGCCCGGACCCGACCACGGCGGCGTATTTCCTGGATTTGATAAGCGAGACGGCGTACACCGCGCACTGGGCGGACATTGTGCTGCTCGGCACGCGCTACGCGCCGTTCCCCTGGTTCTACGTAGGGCTGCGGCAGGAACTGGCGGGCGATCTGGCGGCGGCGCGCGCGGCGTATGGCCGGTGTGTCGAGCTGGGACAGCAGCCGCAGTCACACCACACGGCCCACTGGGCCGCGTACCGGCTGGAGCGGCTGTTGGAGCGCGAACCAACGCAGGCAAACGGGAGTCTAACTGGCGGCGGTGTGGCCGCCGAAGCGGGAGTTTCCGAATCTCCGTAGGCGCACGCGACCGGCCAGTGTGAGCCGGCGTGCGACGCGGGAACCGACCGCACGGGCCGGGCGCTCTCATTGCGCCCGCAGCAAAGGAGACTGACGGCATGCGTACGTATCGAGCGTCAGATTTCGTCTGGATGTGTGTCATGGCGGTGGTGGGCGTGCTGGGGCCGGGCGCGGCGTGGGATGCGCAGCCGCGGCAACCAGTGGCGGCGCGCGGCGCCGCGGTGGAAGTGATCTACTTCCAGAGCTGGTGGGATGAGTCGCCGGGGATCTGGTGCATGGACCCCGACGGGCGCAATAAGACCGCGCTGCCCGCGCACGTGCATGGTGAGCCGAGCAACTTCCTGCACGGCGGGCAGCGCTGGTTTCTTTCCATCCGCGAGGTCGGTGGGGGCTGCTACCCCGACGGTAGCCCACGCCGCGCGCTGTTCGCCGTGTGCGCCGATGGCCGCGCCGTGCGTCTGACCGCGCCGCCGGACCTCGAGCCGGCCACGGCAACGCCGCACTGGCTGCGGCACGCCGCGGACGGGCTGATCTCCTGGGTGGCGCGGCGCTGGGACGCGGCCGGCGCGGTGTGTGAAGGCGGAATCTACGTGGCCCGCGTGGATTTCGACGCGCACGGCGGGGTGCGTGGACTGGTCGAGGAGCCGGTGGCGCCGCGTGTGCGGCTGCCGCTGGCGGCTGCGGACTACGGCAGCGACGGGTGGTGGCGCAGTGCAGCGCCGGACATCCGCTCACATGATTGGGCGCCGGACGGGACCGCCGTCGTATATGACACCCGGGGCGGCGCGCTGCGGATCATGGATCTGGTGCACGGCGGCGTGAGAACGCTTACGGATGCGCGCGGTCGCTGGCCCGCGTGGTCGCCGGACGGCACGCGGGTCGCATTCGCCGAGTGCGGGCCGCTGAGCGCGCTGTGCGTGGTGGACGTGGACGGCGGGGCACCGCATATGGTCGGTGGACCGCTGCCGGGGGTGTGGGCGATCCTGCTACGCCCGGTGTGGTCGCCGACCGGCGCGGCGCTGGCATATCAACGCCTGAGCGATGAGACCGGCGATTTGCATGCGCCCCTGGACATGGATGTCGTGCGCGCCATGCGGGACGGCGGCGGCACGGCGAACCTGACGGCGGACACGCCGGAGTTTCTGCGGCCGGTGGCGTGGTGCGTGGTGCAGGAGGCGGTCACCGTGACGCGGCGGTGAAGCAGCCAGCCGCGCGGGCGTCAGTACTCGTCCCGCATCCACGGCAGCGGTCCGCCGAAGATCGTGGCGGCCGCGGCGAGTTCGGTCTCCGGCGCAGAGGCGAGCTGCGCGAGGACCAGGTCCTGCGGTGAAAGAAAGCCGGTGTAGAGCGCAGCCAGGCCGCGTACGTGGAGGTCGAACGTGCCCCGCCCGCCGCGCGTGACCATCCCCTGCCCGTCGCCGACATGCAGGACCCAGCGCCCATCGTTGGCCGGCAGCAGGTCGTCGTGTACGTGTAGGTGCAGCTCAGCACGGACGCCGGGCGGATAGCCGCGGGCCGCGAGGGCGTTGGCCACGTGGACGACGCGCACCATCCACGGGTGGCTGCCGGTGAACTCGTAGGGGGCTTCGGCCAGATGTAGAAGCATGGGATCGGCGGGGCTGGAGCGCCACGTCGCGCGGCCACGGACGGTGCGCTCGTCAGCGAGGTATGTGAGCAGGCGACGCGCTGCCGCGGGCGTGCGGGCAGCCCAGTCGCTGACCCGCAGGTCGTAGCGGCGCGGCGCCGTCGTCTCGGTCAGGACGAAGAGGTAGCCGTCGATCTTGCCGGCGTTGCCGACCACGAACGCCTGCGTCGTCGCGCCGCGCGGCTGCCGGGCGCGCAGCCAGATCACCGGGCTGCGGTCAAGCTGGCCCGCGGTCCGGCTGGCCCAGTGCGCATACACCGCCTGCATGCCGGCGTCGTCCTCCAAACGGGCCGGCCGCAGCTCCAGCGCGCGGTCGCGCAGGTCGATGCTGCGCAACGGCAAGCCCACATCGCAGGCGATGCCGGCGCATTCATATCCCACACGCCGATAGAGCGCGACCGTGGCGGGATAGAGCGTGGACAGCGCCGTTCCGGCGGCGTGCATCTCGGTCAGCACACTGCGGAGCAGCTCGGTGGCCACGCCGCGCGCCCGGAATTCGGGGGCGACCATGACGGCGGCCAGGCCGGTCATCGGGACGGAGCGCCCGCCGAACCACTGGCCGAGCGGCAGCAGTACGAGCCCGCCGGCAAGCCGCGAATCACGTCGGATGACGCGCAGATTGGCAATCCCGGCCGCCTCGAAGTAGGTGCGCGAGCGCTCCGCGGGGATGACAAATGTATCCTGGAGCAGTAGCTCGAGCTGGCGGATTTCGCTTTCATCGACGCAGGGGCCGACCGCGGGGATGGTAGACACGCCGGTACTCCTTCGATGTTGAGGCTGGCGGGGTGGATTGTAGTGGCGGAGGACAGTCGGGCCTACGGCTGTGCGGCGTGGACCGGTGCGCTGCGCCGGAAGATGGGCAGCCAGCGGGCGCGCCAGTATTCCAGCTCGCGCCCGGCGACCTCGTTGGGCTTGGGCAGGATCCACAGCAGGTTCAGGTCGCGATCGAGCGTGACGATAGTGCGACCGTCCATTCCGTTGGGGCCGAGTACGTCCACGATCCACTGGGGCCGGCTCTGGATATCACGCGCGTCGTACGGCGCGGGGGCGATGTTGCGCAGCGTGCCACATTCAGCGGGAAGAACCAGACGCCGCTCCGCGCCGGCCGCGGGCCGCGTGTGCACCGTCGGCCCGGGAGCCAGGTCAAGGCACACATACGCGTACGGCTGGGCGGGCGGCAGGTCCGGGATGCGGGCGGTGTGCGGCGGGCCCACGCCGTCCATGTTCGCCGGATCGAGGACCATCATGACCGCGGTGATGTCGAAGTGCGCGCGCGGCGCGGGGTCGTCGGGGCGCGGCTCGTCGAAGCCGTCCAGCTTGTTGTTCAGGCCCGCGACCACGAGCGCCGGGCGCGTGTCGTCGAAGAAACGCGGCTCCACGTACACCTCGTCAAGGTCGCCCTGGTTCCAAAAGGTCGTGCGGACCTCGCCCGTCAGCGCGTTGAGCAGGGAGACGCGGGTCGGATACTCCAAGGCGTCGGAGGCTACCACGATCAGCTCGTCGCCAGGGACACCATCCACGTTCGCGGCTTTCACGATGTGGCATGTCCACTGGGCGGACGGGGCGCAGTCGGGCCACTGGTGTTCCGCGCGCAGGTAGCTGGCCCACAACTGGCGTCCGTTGACGTTGAACGCGACGACATTGGCCCCGTCGATTGGGCGTGCCAGACCCACGACGACGGCTTGGAGACCGGCACCGTCCAGGTCCGCGAGTGTCACGGCGCTCAGGCTGGCGCCAGCGGGGAATTCAAAAAAATCCGCCCATTCCGTGTTTTCACCCCGCAGTGCGCGGACGACGTTGGCGCGGTCGGGCGCGCGTTCGACGGCGGTGAGAGCGGCCGGCGGGCTGTGCGGCTCCCAGTCCGTGCATGGTATGGGCTGGCGTTCCTGAAAGATCGGATGCCAGCGACTGACCCAGTACGCCGGGGCCGGGTTAATCGTCTCGCCACTGGAGACAATGAAGTGGCGCGGCGTCAGGTGGCGATCCATGATGATTGTGCCAGGCCCGGGGTGGTCGCCCGGTCGTTCCAGGGCGACGGCGAACCACGGGCCGGTGTCATCGTCCGGCGGGCTGGAGCCGGGTTGGACGCCAGCGACCGATACGATCTCCGACAAGCGTGGCGACACCCGGTTGCGGTCCTCCGTGGCCTGGTGCGTGGCGGCCGGGCTGTAAGGCGCGTCCAGGAAAGCATACGCATAGGGACGCGCCGGCGTGAGGCCCGGCAGTCGGCCGGTTCTGGGGGGGGCCAGCCCGTCCATGTCGCGTGGATCGAGGATCATGACGACGCTGACGAGATCGAAGTACGTGCAGGGCTCGTCGTCGCCGGGCTCCGGCGTGAAAAACCCGTCGAGCTTGTTGTTCAAACCGGGGATCATGACGGCGGGGTGCCCCGGGCCGAAGAAGTCGGGCAAGGGCACCAGCGGGCCGATGCCGCCCCAATGCCAGTACGTGGCCCGCAGGTCCTGCGTCCGCGGATCGATCAGTGTGACGCGCGTCGGGTATTCGTTCGCATCGTTGGCGATGATGAGCAGCTCGTCTCCCGGCACGGCGTCGACGTCGAGCGCGAGCAGGTCACCGCCGCGCCAACGCGTCGGCGGTCCGCAGTCCGGCCACTGCATGTTCGCCGACAAGTCCAGGTTCCACAGCACGCGGCCCGCGCGGTCGAAGGCGAACACGGTGTCAGGTGCCGTGGAGTCACTCACGCTGGCGATGACGATCAGGTCTCCGGCCCCGTCACGGTCCAGCAGGCTGACGTCGCCGAGATACCGCGTCGGGGCGGGGAAGTCGTAGAATGCCTCGGGCGGCGCGGTCGCCCCGTAGCGCGCCAGGATCAGCGTCGGGTCGCGCTCGTCAATCCAGACGGCGGTGGGGGCCGCGGTGCGTGGGTACGCCGGCGGGCGACGCTCCAGCGCGCGCAGCGTCTCCCGGCTCCACCACGCGCCGGCGACGAGCAAGACTGCGGCGACGGCCGCGACTACGCACCGGCGGCGCAGGCGACGCTGCCGTTCGAGCGAGCGCACGCGTGTGTTCGCGTCGAGAGCGGTCAGAACTTCGTTGGCGGTGGCGAAGCGATCGGCTGGCTGCTTGGCCATCAGCCGCAGCGCCAGGTCCGACAACGCCGGGTCGACATCCGGTCGGAGCCGCCGGGCCACCGTCGGCTCTTCATACAGGATGCGGTGGATCGTGGCCGTCGGGGAGTCGGCGTGGAACGGCGTGCGGCCGGTCAGCATTTCGTAGAGCACGACGCCGGCAGAGTAGAGATCGGCGCGCTGGTCGATCGTTGTCTCGCCGCGCGCCTGCTCCGGGCTCATGTACTCGGGCGTGCCGACCACGGAGGATGCCGTGGTCAGGCGGGTCTGGGAGGTGTGCATGCGCGCCAGACCGAAGTCGGCGATCTTGGCGAGCGGCAGGGGCGATTGCGCGAGCGCAGGGTCGAGCCGTGCGGCGCCGTCGGTCGCCGGCAGCGCGAGCAGGATATTCGATGTCTTGATGTCGCGATGAATCAGTAGGATGGCGTGGGCGGCGGCGAGCCCGGCCAGCAATTCGCGGAAGATGCGCCGCACGAGTTCGGGCGGCAGGGGCCCGTGACGGCGGAGCACTTCGGCGAGGTTGGTGCCCTCGACGTATTCCATGGCGATGAAGTGCACGCCGCGCGTGTGGCCGACCGCGTAGACCGTGACGATGTTCGGGTGGTGCAGGGCGGCGGCGGCTTTCGCCTCGCGCTCGAAGCGCAGCAGGGCGGCCTGGTCATCGGCGAGCTCGGGCCGCAGGAGCTTGAGGGCGACCGTGCGATTGAGGCTCTCCTCGTACGCCTTGAGCACGATGCCCATGCCGCCCCGGCCGATGTAGCTGACGATCTGGTAGGCGCCGAGCTCCGCGGCGTAGCGCGGGTCGGACGCGGGCGCGAGCACGCCCTGGGCGAGCAGGTCGCCGATCTGGGCGCCGGGCGGGCGCAACTCGCGCACCAGCCCGAGGTGGGCCCGCAGCTCATCAGCGAGATCGGGGTGCTGCGCGAGCAGTTCGGCGTCGCTGACGGGCTCGCCACGCGCCCGGCGGTCGAGATAGTCGTTGAGGACCTTCCCCACGCGCTCGTCGCGGCTGTCGTCGGGCAGGCTATGCGTCCCCGTAGGCATAGTGTGTCCCGTGCCGGGCGCTACATCAGGCCGAGCACCTGCTGGGCCAGGTTGGTGGGCATCCGCTCATAGCGGCATGGCTCCATCGCGTACGACGCACGTCCCTGTGACAGCGAGCGCAACTGCGTGGCGTAGCCGAACATCGCCGACAGCGGCGCCTCCGCCGTCACGACGTGGCTGCGCCCCCGCATGGATGTGGCCGTGATCGTCGCGCGGCGCGCCATCAGGTCGCCGTTGATCGCGCCGTAATACTCTTCCGGCGTAACGACTTCGACTTTCATGATCGGCTCGAGCAGGACCGGACCGGCCTGCTCGACAGCCCGCTGAAAGGCGATCGCCCCCGCCGTCTCGAATGCGATTTCGGACGAATCTTCGGGGTGCTCCTCGCCGTCAAGCAGGGTGGCCTTGACGTTGATCAGCGGGTAGCCGCCCAGGTTGCCGCTGTGGCCCGCGTCGCGGACCCCCTGGCTGATGGCCGGGACGAAAGCCGGACGGACGGCGCCGGCGCGCAGCCGGCTCTCGAACTTGAAGGGCTCCTCGCCGGGTGCCGGTGTAAACGGCTCGACGCGGAGCCGGACCACGGCGTACTGCCCCCGCCCGCCGGTCTGACGGACGAGCCGGCCCTCGGCTTCCGCCGTCTGGGTGATGGTCTCGCGGTAGGCGACGCGCGGCTTGCCCGTGCGGACGGCCACGTTGAAGTCGCGCTGCAGGCGGTGGCAGACGACCTCGAGGTGCAGCTCACCCATGCCGGAGATGAGGGTCTGCCCGGTCTCGGCGTCGGTGCGGAACTCGAAGGTCGGATCGCTGCGCGCCAGCATCGCGAGGATGTTCATGAGCTTGTCGCGATCCGCGGTGGACACCGGCTCGATGGCCATGCTGATGACTGTCTGCGGGAACTCGATGCGCTCGAGCAGAATCTGGCCGCCGCGCGGGTCGCACAGCGTGTCGCCGGTCTGCGTATCCTTCAGTCCGACGGCGGCGACGATGTCGCCCGCGACGGCCCGCTCGACCTTCTCGCGCCGCTTGGCGAACATGCGGAAGAGCTGCGGGACGTTTTCCTTCTTCTTGCGGCCGACGTTGAGTACGCGCGAACCGGCTTTCAGCACGCCGGAGTACACGCGGATGAACTGTAGATCGCTATGTGTGTCTGCGACGACCTTGAAGACCAGCGCGGCCAGCGGGCCCCCGGGGTCGCACTTGCGCTGGATGACCTTGTCGGGATCGTCCGGGTCGTGGCCGTCGATCGGCGGCACGTCGAGCGGCGAGGGGAGGTAGTCGCACACCGCGTCGAGCACGGCTTGAACGCCCATGTAACGGAGCGAGGAGCCGCAGAGCACCGGCTGGCACCGGCGGGCGAGTGTGCCCTTGCGCAGCGCGGCCCGGATCTCGTCGTCGGTGAAGGGCTCGTTTTCGATGTACTTCTGCATCAGGCCGTCGTCGAACTCAGCGACCTTCTCTTCGAGCAGGTGCCGGAACTCCTGGGCTTCGAGCTGCAGCTCGCCGGGGATGTCCACCACGGTGAACTTGCGGCCGTCGGCGCTGCCGGTGTAGTCGCAGGCCCGCATGGCGAGCAGGTCGATGTAGCCGCGAAAGGAGCTTTCCTGCCCGATGGGAATCTGAATCGCGATCGGATTGCCGTTCAGTCGCGTACGGATCGTCTCAAGGGCGTGATGGAAGTCCGCGCCGGTCTTGTCCATCTTGTTGAGGAAACAGATCCGCGGAACCTTGTACTTGTCCGCCTGCCGCCAGACCGTCTCGGACTGGGCCTCGACGCCTTCCTTCGCGTCAAACACGACGATCGCGCCGTCCAGGACGCGCAGGCTGCGCTCCACCTCCGCGGTGAAATCGACGTGCCCGGGCGTGTCGATCAGGTTGACCCGGCAGTCGCGCCATTCAAAAGAGACCGCCGCGCTGTAGATCGTGATGCCGCGCTGCTGCTCTTCGACGTCGAAATCGGTTACGGTCGTCCCATCGTCCACGTCCCCCATGCGGTGGATCGTGCCGCTGTAGTAGAGCACACGCTCCGTGGTGGTGGTCTTGCCGGCGTCGATGTGCGCGGCGATGCCGATGTTCCGGATTTTGGATAACTCGTCCATGTTCGCACTGCGCGTTGCATGAGCTTTGCACCGCCGACGGGGCGGACATCGCCGCGCAAAGCAGAGATTATACGGGATCGGGCAAAAAGGGGGAACGCGCCGGGTTGCCAAGGCGTGGCATGCCGCCCCAGGTCAGGATTGCCGCAGATTGAACACCGCGACGACCGCGCCGACCCCCATGACGATCGCCAAGGCGAACACGGCTGGGAAGATGACCTGCTCGCTGACGAACGAAAGCTGCGAAATGAATGGGAAGGCGATCAGCCCGAGACTGCCCACCAGGGCGAGGGTTACGCCGGTGAAAGCCCACCGCCGCCGGACGGTGTGGTCCGATGTCATCGGGTCTCTCCTCATGGTCGGCCTCGCCCCGGGCTGGGACTGTGCCTGCGGCCCCCCCGGACCGCAGACGACCAGCCTACCCGGGTGGGGACGTGCCTGTGCCAATCTCGACTTTATTCGCAGGTTACCAGCCCTTATTCGCGGGCGGCGATTACAAGTTGCGGGCCAGATTGGAACCGCGCGGCGCACGGCGCGCCCGGGTGCTGCTGACGGCCTTGACCGCGCGGCTATGATCAGCACTATGAAACCCGACCCACCCGGCGTGGCTGCGCTCTCCTGCCCGCAGCTTGCCCCGCCAAACGTGCCGACGGATCGCACACTGCGCGCGGGCGTGCTCTACGGCGTGGGAGCCTACGGTCTGTGGGGCGTCTTCCCGGTCTACTTCAAACTCGTGCGCGGCGTCTGGGAGTGGGAGGTCCTTGCGCACCGCGTCATCTGGTCCTTCGTCTTCCTGTCGCTGCTGTTGCTGCTGAAGCACAACTGGCCGGCGGCACGCGACGCGCTGCGCTGCCGCCGGACGCTGGTCACCCTGGTGGCCACGACCGTCCTGATCGCCGGCAACTGGCTGGTGTTCATCTGGGCGGTGGCGCATGACCATGTGCTGCAGGCGAGCTTGGGCTACTTCATCAACCCGCTCGTGAACGTGTTCCTGGGCTTCGTGTTCCTGCACGAGCGGCTGCGGCGGTGGCAGACGTGCAGCGTGGTGCTGGCGGCCGTCGGAGTGGGCTATCTCACCTTCGCTGGGGGAAGCTTCCCCGCGCTGGCGCTGTTCCTGGCGGCGACGTTCGGCCTGTACGGGTTGTTGCGCAAAACGGCCCGCGTGAACGCGATGGTCGGACTGACCATCGAGACGGCGCTGCTCACGCCGCCGGCGCTCGGTTTCCTGGTATACCTCATGATCACGAAGCGGGCGGCGTTCGGGGCCGGCGTGCCGCGGCTGGATGTCCTGCTGCTGCTGGCGGGCGTGGTGACGGCGACGCCGCTGCTGTGGTTCACCGAGGCGGCCCGGCGTCTGCGGCTGGCGACGCTGGGTTTTCTGCAGTACCTGGCGCCGACCGGGCACTTCCTCCTGGCGGTCCTTGCGTTTCACGAGCCGTTCACCCGGACACACATCGTGGCCTTCGGGTGCATCTGGACGGCGCTGGCGATCTACACGCTGGACGCGGCGCGGGCGGCGCGACCGGCGCCGGCGCAGGTGCCGCTCGATTGAGCGCTGCCATGTCTCACTCAGCCTGGCCGGCCGTAGAATGCCCGCGACCATCCAGGAGCCATCGGGATGTCCGAAGAACCGATCGTCTCGGCGCGGCCTGTCGCGGTTGTGCCACTCGCGCCGGTGGCTCCCATCGGCGCCGACGAGCGCATCATGGTCGTCGACGTGTTGCGCGGGTTCGCGCTCTTCGGCATCCTGCTGGTGAACATGGCGTTCTTTACGTCGCCGGTCTACATCGTCATGCTGGAGACGCCGTGGTGGACCGCGCCGGCCGACCGCATCGCCGAGACGGGAATCCGTTGGCTGGCGGAGGGGAAATTCTACGTGCTCTTCTCGTTCCTCTTCGGGCTGGGGATGGCGCTCCAGATGGGGCGCGTGGAAGCGCGCGGCGGCCGATTTGTACGGCTGTATGTGCGGCGGCTGTGCGTGCTGCTGGGCATTGGGCTGTGCCATGCCCTGCTGCTGTGGTACGGTGACATTCTGACGCTATACGCCTGCCTCGGATTCCCGCTGCTGCTGTTCCGACGCCGCACCGACCGCACGCTGCTGTGGTGGGCGAGTCTCGTGTACTGCGTGCCGGTCGCGATCGTCGGTGTTCTGTGTGGGTTGGTTGCCCTGGCGGGTCTGGATCCGAAGGGTGCGGCTGAAGTGCAGCAGCAGATGGCCGACAACGCGGCGGCCATGCTCGCGGCGGCGCAGCGCAGCGTCGCGGTGTATCAGAACGGCTCGTTTGCCGACATCTTCCGGCACCGGCTGGAGAACCACGCCGCGCTTCTGTGGGACCTGCCGTTCATCATGCCCGTGATTTTCACGATGTTCCTGCTGGGGTTGTACTGCGGGCGCCGGGGGTTGCCGCGGACGATCGCGGACCACCCGTTGGCCTTGCGGCGCCTGGTGGCCTGGGGCCTGCCGCTGGGACTCTTATTGAACGCAGTCTATGCCTACGTGCTGAGCACGGGCCGGCATGCCCATCCGGACGCGGTCCTGTTCGTGGCGACCGCGATGCACGCGCTGGGGACACCACTGCTCAGCGGCGGCTACGCGGCGGTTATTGTGCTCCTCGTGCAGCGCACGTCCTGGCGACGGCGGCTGGAGCCGCTGGCCGCGGTCGGGCGCATGGCGCTAACCAACTACCTCCTGCAGACACTGATCTGCACCACGCTGTGCTACGGGTATGGTTTCCGGCTGTTCGGGCGGATCGGGCCGGCGTGGGGCGTGGTGTTGACCATTGCGGTCTACGCGCTCCAGGTTCCGCTGAGCGTTTGGTGGCTGGAGAGGTTCCGGTTCGGCCCCGCAGAGTGGATCTGGCGGTCGCTAACCTACTGGAAATGGCAGCCGTTAAGCCTGGTTCAAGCCGGTCTGCCGCCGCCGACGCAAGGTCTGCTCGGTTGAACCGCGCGCGCGGCGTCAACGGCGTGTTGGCGAAGCCCGCCGTTGTTTGACAGCCCCCGGGCCGGCGCTATAATCGCGCCCTGATTTTGAGCCGACCTGCGGCCCGCAACCCGACCGACCGGTTGCGCTACGTGGAGGTAGCTATGTTCCGAACCGCCGGGGCCTTACGCATCGCGGGGTTGTGTCTGGGATTGGTATGCGTACTCGCCAGCGGCGCGGTCACGCAGGCCCAGACTTCCACCGAGGGTTTCATCACCGGCGCCGTGGCCCAGGCGTTTGAGCAGTGGCAGGTCGCCATGCAGGCGATCGTGGGCCGTGACGCGGCGGCGGCCGAGGCCGCGTTCGGCGAGCTGCTCGCGACCGAGCCGTCCCCCTTCCGGGTCGCGCTGCTGGCGGAGCATACCGTGCAGCGCACCGCGCTTGGCGGGGCGGTGCTGTTGTTCGAGCAGGATCTCGACGCCCGCACGCTGGGGGCCAACGGCACGGCCATTGGTGAGCGGCTCGTCGCGGGGCGCGAGCAGTTGCACGAAGCCGGCGACGCCTGGTATTTCTGCCAAGTGGGGCGATTCGACGTGGCCGAGGCGAATTTCCAGGCGCTGCTGAGTGCCAAGCCCGACCCCGTCGCCATCCTGGAGTTCACAGACCGCGTGCCGCGGCGCCGCGACATCCTCATCCAGCTACTCGACAATGCCACGGTGGGCGATTCGGTCCGCGCGATTCTGCGGCTGCTGGACCAGGGCGAGCGCGCGATCAAGGCGGACCCGACGCGGATTCGCGAGAACATCGAGCGGCTGGGCGGACCCCCGCGCGGCTTCGAGAACGCCGTCGAGGCACTCAAGGAGTCCGGCGAGTACGCCGTGCCGTTCATCGTGCAGTATCTGCGGGACCCGGCGAAGCGTGCCTTGATGCAGCCGATTCTGCGCTGTCTGCCGGCGATCGACCGGCCGGCGCTAAACCCGCTGGTGATCGCGCTGCGGATGGCAGATCTGACGACGAAGCGCTACCTGATCGAGGCGCTCGGGCGGATCGGCTATGTCCAGGCCGCGCCGTACCTGCGGCAACTGATGGAAGACGAGCAGACCCCGCACGAGGTCAGGTCGGTCGCCCAGGCAGCGCTGGACGCGATCGGGCAGCGTGCGACGGCCACGGCGCTGCCAGCCTCCGCGGCGGAGGCGTTCTTTGCCCTGGCGCAGGATTACTACAACGATCAGGCGTCGCTGGCGGCGGATGTCCGCCTGGACACGGCCAACGTGTGGTATTGGCGCGACGACATGCTGCAGAACGTGCCCGTGCCGACGGCGATCTTCAACGAGATCATGTGCCTGCGGTGCTGCGAAGAGGCCCTGCGCCTGAAGCCGGACTACAAGGAACCCCTGGCGCTGTGGCTCGCCGCGAATTTCCGCCGCGCGGCACAAGTGCCGGAGGACACGACCGACCCGACGCGGCCCGAGAACAACCCTCCGGAGGCCTACTTCGCGCAGTCGGCCGGTGCCGAGTACTGCCTGATGGCCTTGGCTCGCGCGGTGGACACGGGCGATCCGGCGGTGGCGCTGGGGACGATCGAAGCGCTGCGCAAAACGGCCGGGCCCGCCAGCCTGATCGCGGACGCCGGGGGACGTTTACCGCTGGCCGAGGCGCTCTCGTTCGCGGACCGCATGGTGCGCATCCGGGCGGCGTTGACGCTGGGCCGTGCCGGGCCGACGCAGTCGTTCCTCAACTATCAGAACCTCATGCCGGTGTTGTCCGAGGCGCTGCTGCTGCACGGCGGCGCGCGGAATGCGCTGGTCGTGGATCCGGACACGGAATCGCTCAATGTGATCGCCGGGGCACTGCGGGCGGACGGTTTCGAGGTCCTCACGGACGCGGGTCTGTTTCCCGGGCTGCAGAAGGTGCGCGAGCAGTTGCCGGGCATCGACGTGATTTTCATTGCCGCCGACATTCGGGATCCGGACCTGACCGCGGGCCTGACGGCCCTGCGGAGCGAGTTCCGGTTCGCGTCGACGCCGGTGGTGTTGATCACCAAGCCCGGGGGCGGCAATGCGGTGCGTGACCTGTTGCGGGCGGATCATCGGCTGGCCGCGGTCGGCCAGAACCCGAGCCCGGAGGACGTGACGGCGGCGGTCGCCCGGGTTTCTCACGCGGTGGGCGCGCAGGCGATCACGCCGGAAGTCGGGGCGGCGCTGGCGCAGGAAACCGCCGAAGTGCTGCGGCTGCTCGCGGTGACGAATAACCCGTTGTTCAACGTGGCCGACGCGGAGACGGCGCTGCTCGGCGCGCTGCAGTCGAAGGATGTTACGCTGCGTCTCACGGTCGCGGAAGTGCTGGGTTACCTGGGCTCGGGCAAGGCCCAGGAAGCGGTGGCGCGGATCGCGTTGGACACGGCGGAAGCCGAGGATTTGCGCGTCAAGATGTTCACCGCGCTGGCCGAAGGCGCGAAGCGGCGCGGCAACCTGCTCAGCGCGGACTTGGCGGCGCAGATTCTGTCGCTGGCCGAGGCGGACGAGAACATGACGATTCGCGAGGCGGCCTCGCGGACGCTGGGGGCCCTGAACCTGCCGGGCGAGCCGGCGAGCACGATCATCCGGAAACAGTATCGCGGTTAGGAGCGTCCGATGTTTCACGCCCTCGCACCGGTGCTCATGCTGCTCGCGCTGCCGCAGCAGCGCGACGCGGACGTCGGCGCCGGTCCCCAGCCGGCGGCCACCCCGATCTCGTGGGAGCTGGAGTTCAAGTTCCTGGATCCGCAGCGGATCGAGGTCCAGTTACCGGGTACGGACCGCCCACAGGTGTACTGGTACGTCGTGTACACCGTCGTGAACACGAGCCAGCGGGCGCAGCGCTTCTTCCCCGTGTTTCAGATCGTGACCGAAGACCTCAAGGTGCATGACACGGACGTGGGGATCAACCCGGCGGTTTTCGATGCGATCCGTGAGCGGCACCGGGTGACGCACAAGTACCTGGTCGAGCCCTCGCGGGCCATCGGGGCGCTGCTATCCGGGGATGATAACGCGCGCGAGTCGGTCGCCATCTGGCGCAGTATTGATCTAACTATAAACAATTTCAGTATTTACGTCGCCGGCCTGAGTGGGGAAACGCGCCTGGTGGCAAACCCGGGGTACGATCGGAGCAAGCCCGAGACCAGCAAAGTCGTGGATGCGGCCGGGCTGGCACGCGAGGTCGTCTCAAATCCGCGGCACTTCACGCTTCGCAAGACGCTGGAAATCCGCTATACTCTGCCGGGTTCGCCGCAGGCTCGCCCTGGCACCGTGCCGGAGCGTGGGGCCGTGCGTTGGATTATGCGCTGAGTCGCCCGGGCGTCGCGTGGCCGCGACCGGACGCGGCCTGCAGCCCGGCATAGGAAGTACGCGTATGGCACACAAGAAAGGTCAAGGCTCCACCCGTAACGGGCGGGATAGTAATCCGCAGTATCGCGGCGTCAAACTGCACGGCGGCGAACTGGCCCGGGTCGGCAGCATCCTCGTGCGCCAGTGCGGCACGCCCTTCAAGGCGGGCAAGAACGTCGGCCGCGGCCGCGATGACACGTTGTTCGCGCTGGCCGAGGGCGTCGTGGAGTTTCACGGCCGGTTCGTGTCGATCAAGCCGGTCCCGGCGACCAACTGAGTAGCTGAATAGTTGTCCATCGACGTCCGCGCGCATTCAACACTGCGCGCGGCGTCTTTTTTCGCGCGAAATCCGCGTGGCGGCCGCGGTGCTATACGAAGCTCGCCGGCCACTTCCACCCGGCGACTTGCGCGAGCTGCTCCTGGTTGGTCAGGTCCGGCCGCAGCGGCGTGATCGCGACATAGCCGTCGCGGACGGCGGCGAGATCGCTGTCGGGGCAGCGGTCGTGGTCGGGGAGGCGGCCGTTGAGCCAGTAGATGGTCCGGCCCGGGCCCTCGATCTGCTTTTCGTAATGCTCCTCCCAGTTGACCGGGGCCTGCGGACAGCAACGCACGCCGCGCGGCCAGCCCTTGTCGAGCGCCGGGATGTTCACGCTCAGGCACGTGCCGCGTGGCGGTGGGACGGCGAGCAGGTGATCGATGATCGTGCGGGCGACGCGGCCGGCCCGGTGGAAATCCAGTTCATCCGAGAGTTCGAGCGAGAACGCGATGCTGGGCACGCCGAAGAGGGCACCCTCGACGGCGCCGGCGATCGTGCCGCTGTAGAGCACATTGACGCCCGCGTTCGCGCCCGCGTTAATTCCGCTCAGGATGTAGTCGGGACGCTGTTCCAGCAGTTCGATCATCGCCAGCTTGACACAATCCGCTGGCCGGCCGGCCACGCTCCAGCCGTGGAAGACGTTGTTGATGTGCACGCGGCGGACCAGCAGCGGCTTCAGGACCGAGATCGCGTGCCCAACGCCGGACTGGGAGTCGTCGGGCGCGACGACATCCACGTGCCCCAGATCAGCCACGGCCGAATAGAGCGCTTCGAGGCCGGGGGCCAGGATGCCGTCATCGTTCGTGATCAGGATTCGCATGCGGGGATTGTAGCGAAGCCTGCCGACTATGGCGCCTAGTGCCCGAGGCCGGCGGATGGTCGGGCGGCGGAGGGGCATCGGAGGCGGAGGGTCCCACACCGGCCCGCTGGCCGCTGCCATCCGGGCGCTGGACCCAGATCTGGTTCCGGCCGTGCTCCTTGGCGAGGTACAGCATGGCATCCGCCGCGATGATCAGTTCGTCGACGGAGCCCATTGCCGGAGTGAGTTCCGCAATACCGCCGCTGACGGTCGCATGGATGGTGGCCTGCTCGTAGCGCACCTGCTGGCCGGCGACGTGGGCCCGCAGCGCGTCGGCGGTGGTAGCGGCGTCGGCGGTGGCCGCGGCGGGGAAGACGATGACGAATTCCTCGCCGCCGAACCGGCCCGACAACTCGGGGCGGGGCGCGTGATCACGGACGGCCGCCGCGATCGCGCGCAGCACGGCGTCGCCGGCGGCATGGCCGTGGGCGTCGTTGATCTTCTTGAAGTGGTCCACGTCGAGGATCAGGCACGCCAGCGGCGTATGGTCGCGACGCGCCCGGACCCAGGCCTCCTCCAGGCGCTCGAACAGGCAGCGGCGATTGGGGAGTTCGGTGAGCACGTCGGTATTGGCGATGTGCTCGAGCTTGTTGGCGAGCACGGCCATCTGGGCGTTGATCTTCTGTCCCTCGACGGTGCGGCGCAGGAGTTCCTCTTGCAGGCGGAGCATGCGTTGTCCGACCTGCACGCGCGCCAGCAGCTCGCCGGGATGGTAAGGCTTGGTCAGGTAGTCGTTCGCGCCGGCCGCCAGCCCCTCCACGACCTTGTCCTTGGTGCGATGGGCGGTGAGCAGGATGTAGTACACGTTGCCGAGGGCCTGCAGATCCTGCAGTTCGCGCAGCGCGCGACACAGCTCGATGCCGTCCATCTCGGGCATCGACCAGTCCGCCAGGACAATCCCGTTGCCCATCGCGCAGATCGCTTGCAGCGCTGCCCGCCCGTCACCGAAGGCGCTGGTCTCGTAACCGGCGTCGGCGAGTTGGCGCTCGAGCAGCTTGCGCGTCGCAGGATCATCCTCGACGATCGTAATCCGGCATTTAGGCGCTTCGCTCACGATTCGGTTGCTAGGGTTCCTTGTCGTGTCCGCGCGGCCGCGCTCAGCGCGGTCGACCGGCGGACGGTATACTGCCGCACGTAGAATCGGCACAATGGTTACAGCGTTATAGTAAGAGTGCAGCGTCGCCCGGTGGCAACACGACCGAGTACGCGCCCGGCTCTCCAGACAGGGCCGATAACCGATGGTGCGGGCTAACGTGAGCGACAGCAAACGCGGAGCGAAGCGCGTGCGGCAACTCTGGCTGGTTCCGACCGCTGGCCAGGGTGGACGCCATCTTGTCGCCGACGTGGCGATCGACGCGCCGGCGGCCGGGCTGCGGGCGTACGCCGTTCCGGACGAATTGCGCGCCGCCGTGCGGCCGGGGGCGTGGGTGCGCGTGCCTTACGGTCGTGGGGCGCGGGTCGTGCCGGGCCTGTGCGTGCGCGTGGGGGAGCAGGCCTGGGACCACACACGGGCACCGGTTCTGGAAGCGCGCGCCGGGCCGGCGTGGCTGTCGGAGGACCTGCTGCAGCTCGGACTATGGGTTAGCGAGTACTACGCCTGCGCACCCTGGAAGACTTTCGCCGCGCTGCTGCCGGTCGCGCTTCGTCAGCCGCGCCTGCGCACCGTGCGCTACGTGCGGGCGACCGGGGCAGCGCCCGCGCGGGAGCTCACTTCCCGTCAGGCGGCGGCGCTCGCGGCGCTCGGCGCCGGCGAGATGCAGTGGGCGGTCGCGCGGCGGCAGGCCGGCATCAGCCCGTCTCTGTTGCGCACGCTGTGTCAGCGCGGCGTAGTGGAGTGCGTGACGCGGCAGGAGTCGGCGCCGCGCGCGTCCGTCACCTGGGCCGAGGTCCAGCCGGCGATCGAAGACGCATTCGAGTTGACGCCGGCGCAACACGCCGCCGTGACGCAGATCGAAGCTGCTCAGCACCGCCCGGACCCGTTTGAGGTCATGTTGCTCTTCGGCGTGCCCGGCAGCGGCAAGACCGAGGTCTATGTCCGCGCGGTGCGGGCCGCCGTGGCGCGCGGCCAACAGGCGATCCTGCTTATCCCGGAGATCGCGCTGGCCACGCAGATCGTCGAGCGGCTTGCGCGGCGGTTCGCACGCGTGGCGGTGCTGCACAGCGCGCTGACCGCCCGCGTGCGCCACGACACGCTCGCGGCGATTGCGGCGGGCGAGGTCGACGTGGTCATCGGCACGCGGACTGCGGTCTTTGCGCCGTGCCCGCGGCTGGGGCTGATCGTGGTTGATGAGGAGCAGGAGACGAGCTTCAAGAACCTGGCGGCGCCGTACTACCACGCGCGCGACGTCGCGATCATGCGCGGACGCCTCGCGCACGTGCCGGTCGTGCTCGGCTCGGCGACGCCCGCGCTGGAAACGTGGCACAATGTCCAGGCACGCGCCCATTACCGGCTCGTGCGTCTGCCCGACCGCGTGCCGGGGGCGCACCTGCCCGAAGTCCGGCGGATCGAGATGCCACCGGGCATGGCCCACGGCGACGCCGACCTGCTTTCGCCGGCGCTGCAGGCGGAGCTGGGCGAGACGCTTGCCGCGGGTCAGCAGGCGATTCTGTTGCACAATCGTCGCGGCTACGCGGCGTTCCTGCGCTGCAGCCGGTGTGGCCTGCTGGTGTGTTGCGAGCGGTGCGGGAGCCACATGATCTATCACCAGTCCGAGCGTGCCATGAAGTGCCACCGGTGCGGGCTGCGGGTTGCCGTGCCGCCGCGATGCCTGGACGACACGTGTCGCGGAACGCTCGTGCGGAGCGGTGCCGCCATCCAGCGTCTGGAGGAGGAGCTGCGGCGCGTGCTGCCGGCGGCCCGGCTACTGCGTCTGGACAGCGACACGATGCGGCGGCGTGACGACTACGCCGCGGCGCTGCAGCGTTTTTCCGAGGGCGCGGCGGACATTCTGCTGGGCACGCAGATGGTCGCGAAAGGACTGGATTTCCCGCGGGTGCGGCTGGTGGGGGTGATTGAAGCCGATGCGGCCCTGGCGCTGCCGGATTTCCGGGCGTCGGAACGGGTCTTTCAGTTGATCGTGCAGGTGGTGGGGCGGGCCGGGCGGCGCGAAGGAACCTCTTTGGCGCTGGTGCAGACGAGCGTGCGTCCGCCGGCGGTGATCGAGCACGCGCTGCGCATGGATTACGAGGCGTTTGCGCAGGAGGAACTTGCCCAGCGGCGCCAGCTCTGCCACCCGCCGTACGTGCGGCTGGTGCGGCTGGTGTGCGCTGATGCGCGGCCGCACCGCGCGCGACAGGAAGCGGAGCGGCTGGCCGAAACGCTACGCGCGGCGGCCGGGCGTCTGCACGCCGGCCTGCGCGTCGACGCGGCAGAAGCCTGCCTGGTCCGGCAGCGCCGCGGTTTGTTGCGCTGGCAGGTGCTCGTGCGGGCGCCGCGGGGCGTGAAGCTGCGACCGTTGCTGCAAGAAACGGGGCGCGCCGGATCGGGCGCGCCCCGGGTGGAGCGATTCACGATTGACGTGGACCCCGTGGACCTGCTATGAATCAGGGGTCCGCCACACGCACGGCGCTATTTGGGCGGCCGGGCACCCACGCGGGTAGGCGTGGTCTTGGTTTCGGTCTTCGTCGGCTGCGGGTTCGCGGGCGTTGCCGGCGTCTGATTCTGAATCTGCTTCTCGGCCTCCGTCATTGCCTGCGAGACCTTGTTCTGCGTGATCTGGGTCTGGATTGTCTGGAGCAGGTACTCCTTCATCATGTTGCGCAGGTTCGTGCACTCGGTCGACCACTCCTGTGCCCGGTCGTTGGCCCGCTGCACGTTGGCCCGCGCCGCCGCGAGCTCGACCGTCATCTGCTGCTGCTCGGCGAGCAGGCGTGCGTTCTCCGCCTGCAGCGACGAAACCGACGTATTCCGATTGGCGCAGCCCGCCAGGCTGAGCGCGACGATGGCCACGACGACCGGTGCAAGCTGCTTTGCGAACCGCATTGCGAACCTCCTTGTCTGCCCGCGGCAACCGGACCACGCGCCGGCCGCGACCCAGGCTTCCATGCCGTTGAACAACTGGTACTTATCGGAAGGCTAGCGCTCCCGGGTCCGCGCAACGCGCAAAATCCGACCTGCTTGGGGGCTCGGGTCCGGCGCAACCCGATCGCCCCGGGGGCTGACGCACGCTCCCGGAGGGACTACACTAAGAGCATGTCCACCGGAATTCTGATCGATGACCGTTTTCGACGACACGCCACGGGGGATGGTCACCCGGAATCGCCGTCCCGGCTGAAGGTGATCCAGGATGCACTGGCGGAGACCGGCGTGCTGGAGACCTGTACTCGGCTTGAGCCGGTCCCGGCTGACGAGGGCGTGATCCAGTACGTCCACACGCATGCGTACCTGACGCGGCTGGACGCGGCCTGCCGCCAGGGGTACCCGTACATTGACGTGCCGGACAGCGCCATTGGCCCGGAGAGCTACGACATCGCGCGGCTGGCGGCGGGCGGGGTGATCGAGGCGGCCCGCAAGGTCGCGCGGGGCGATCTGCGGCGGGCATTCTGCGCGGTACGTCCGCCGGGGCACCACGCCGAGGCGGATCGCTCGTTGGGCTTCTGCCTGTTGAACAACGTGGCGATCGCGGTTTGTACGGTGCGCGCCGAGTTCAAGCTCGATCGACTGCTGGTCCTGGACTTCGACGTGCACCACGGCAATGGCACGCAGCACGCCTTCGAGGCAGACCCCTCCGTGCTCGTCATCAGCCTGCACGGGCACCCCAATTACCTGTACCCGGGCACCGGCTTCGAGGAAGAGACCGGCGTCGGCCCGGGACGCGGGTACACGATGAACATCCCGTTTCTGCCGGGCGCGACCGACGAGGACTACCGGACGGCCTTCCGCAACCGGGTGATTCCGGCCGTCGGGCGGTTTGCCCCGCAGATGGTTTTCGTCAGCGCTGGGTTCGACGCACATCGGGACGATCCCATCGGCAACCTGGCGCTGACCGACGAGATCTTCGGCTGGATGACCGCGACCATGGTCGAGCTTGCGGAGCGCCACGCGCAGGGTCGCCTGCTCAGCGTGCTCGAGGGTGGGTATGATGCGGGCGTGTTGTCGCGCTGCGTCCCGGAGCACGTGCGGCGCTTGCAGGCCTGAGCGAGTGCTCCGGTGGCGCGGCGAGCGCTCGCGGGCGGCGCAAAAAAAGCGACCCGCCCCTCTCGCGGAAGGGCGGGCCTCAGGGAAAAGTTGGCAGGAAGGGCGAGCCGAGCTTCATCCCGCCAACTCCTCTCCACACGCGTGGAGAAGTCCGCGTCGCACGCGCAAACAGCCGCGCGTGCGGCACCATTGCTCGGTTTGTCAGGATTGTAGCGGGCACTTTTCGGATTTCTGTTCCGCGCTAAATCGAGATTTCGGCCTTGGAACCCTTGAAAGACGTCTTTGCCTCGCACCCGCGCCGCTGGCGCGATTTCTTGTACGTCTACCCGGTGATCTCCCGCCGGGCACATGGCCTGAGCATCGGCATCAACCTGACGCCGGACGCGATCTGCAACTTCAACTGCGTGTACTGCTGCGCCGACCGCACGGTGCCGCGCGCGCGGGTGGCGGTCGATCTGGGCGTGCTGGAGTCGGAGCTGCGCCACCTCGTCGCGCACCACCAGCAGTTGTTCGCCGAGCCTGAGTTCCGGCACGTGCCGGCCGAGTTCCGCCGGCTCAACGACGTGGCCTTCTCGGGCGACGGCGAGCCGACGATCGTGCCGTGCTTCGCGGACGCCGTCCGCGTGGCCGCGACGGTCCGCCGGGACTACGGGCTGACGGACCTCAAGCTGGTGCTCATCACCAATGCCTGCTGTCTGACGCGACCGGCGATCGCCGCGGGGTTGGCCGTGCTGGACGAGAACAACGGCGAAATCTGGGCGAAGCTGGATGCGGGCAGCGAAGAGCACTTCCAGCGGGTCAGCCGGGCCAAGGTGTCGCTGCAGCACGTGCTCGACAACATCCTTGCGACCGCGCGGGTGCGGCCGATCGTCATCCAGTCGCTGTTCCTGCGCTGGCAGGGCCAGCCGCCGACCGAGGCGGAAATCGCGGCTTACGCGGCCCGGCTGCGCTGGCTGGCGGACCACGGTGCCCGGGTCGCACTGGTGCAGGTCTACACTGTCGCGCGCCGCACGGCGGAGACTCTCGCGACGCCGCTGACGGCCGCGGAGCTCGAACGCATCGCGGCCGCGGTGCGGGTGCTGGGGATGCCGGTGGCGGTGTTTCCGTAAGGCCGCCCTAGGCCGTGGGTGGCACCGCGTATTGCAGCGCCATCAGCGTCAGATCATCGCTGTTCTTGCCGGGACCGACGTGGCGGCGGACCAGCGCGAGCAGCGCCTTCAGCAGTGCATCCGGCGAGCGCGCCGGCGTGGCGAGCAGAGCGTCGGCGACTGGCGCGACATCCAGCAGCTTGCCGGCCGGGTTCGCCGCTTCGATCAGCCCGTCCGTGTAGAACAGCGCCGCGTCGAGGTCGGGCTGCGGCTCGATGCGTTGCACGGCGTACTCCTCCTCCGCCTCGATGCCGAAGGGGAGCGCGTGCCCGTCGACGCCGCGCTCGATGCGGTCGCGGTGGACCAGCAGCGGTGCCGGATGGCCGGCGTTGACGTACTCGATGGCGCCGGTGGCGGTGTCGATGCGTCCGAGGATCGCCGTAATGAACACGTTGGAGCGCGTGCTGCCGTACATCATGCGATTCAGGCGGCAGGCCACGTCGCGGAGCGGGTCATGCGCGGTCAGCGCGACGCGCACCGCGCCCTTCAGGTGGGCCATGACCAGCGCGGCCGGCAGACCGTGGCCGGTGACGTCGGCGATGATCAGGCCGGCGCACCCGCCGCCGAGTTCGAAGTAGTCGTAATAGTCGCCGCCGACGGCCTCGGATGGCTCGTTGTAACCGGCCAGCACGACGCGGCCGAGCTGCAGCGACTTCGCGGGGAAAAGATCCTGCTGGATCGTGCGTGCCTGTTTGAGCTCGGTCTTCAGGCGTTCGGTTTCGACGTGGGCCTGGAACAGGCGCAGGTTTTCGAGCCCGACGCCGACCTGCCGGGCGATGGCCGCGAGGAAATCGACATCCTCGGGCGTGTAGGAGGAGGCGCGGGTGACGCGGTCGCCGTAGACCACGCCCAGGATCTTGTCGCGATGGAGGATCGGCACGCACAATGCCGAGCAGATCGGGAAGCGCACCAGGCTCTCGCTGAGATTATCGACCAGATCGATCGCCGGGTTGTTGACGATGGCGCGCTGGCCTTCGACCAGGGCGCGGTTGATGAGCGTGCGGCTGACCTTGTACGCGCCGGTCTCGTCACGCTGCATGTTGCGCGTGACGGGCAGCTCGGGCTCGCCGCGCGCGGTCTTCAGCGCGATCAGGGCCCGTTCGAAGCCAAGCGCGTCGCAGCACGCGTCGAGCGCCTGCTCGAGGAGCTGCTTGGGCTCAAATGTGCCGCCGATGCGCTCGGTGAGGCTCATGAGCAGGGCCAGGCGCTGCTGGTTAAGATCCAGCCCGCGTGTCGACGGGAAATAGCGCGTGTTGTCGGTGTGCGACGGCACGTCGGGCTGAAAGCGGACCTGGCTCTCATGCAGCACGTAGGGCTGCGCCCCTACGAGCTCGAGCTGGTATTCGCCAATGCGGATCGAGCGGACGGCCGGCCGCACCGCGTTGTGGAACGGATCCCCGTCGTCGACGCGCGTGCCGTTCTTCGAGTCCTTGTCGGCGACCAGCACGCGCCCGTCCTCATCGAGCCACACCTGGGCGTGCTCGCGCGAGACCTCGCCGTCATGTGGCAGGACAATATCGCACGTCTCGGCCCGGCCCAGCGTCAGCGGATGCCGGGAGACCTCGACGGTTCGGCGCGCGCCTTCGCGCGTGTGCACAATCAGGTGCGGCATCGCGATCACCCTGGCGCCAACTGCAATAGGAACGAGAGCAGACCGGCCACCGCGCTGTACGGCACGCCGGCCAGGTTGCCGACGGCTTCCGGCGACACCAGGATGTCCAGGTTCCGCTCCAGAGCGGCCATGCAGTTGTTGATCCACAGCAGGCCGCCGGCGGAGCTCAGCACGGCCAGGCGTCGCCATGTTGCTGTCGTGTAACGCATGCGCTCTCCTTACGCGCGGGCGCCCAACCTCCCGACCACGCCGATCCGTGCCCAACGGTCGGCGTAACGCCCGCGCGAGATTATACGGGAAGCGGTTGGAATCTTGTAGTTCGGGTTGGGTGGGGGGGTGCAGGCCGGGGCGGGAAAAAGAAGGTCGGCGGCCTCCGTGCCGCCGCCCGAGACGCCAGGACGCGTGCGTTACGGTGGGGCCTCCGGGTCGCGCAACAGACGCTGCTCGAGTTCGTCGAGCAGGCTGCGGACGGGGACCTCGCGTACGCCGGTCGGCGTCTTCCAGGAGACCGCGCCATTGCGGTCCACCAGGTTCTGGATGCGTCGCACCGCCATGAGGACGGTGGAGTGCTGCTTGTTGCCGAAGAAGCGCCCGATCTCCGGAAAGCTGAGGCGCGTATGCTTGCGAATCAGGTGCATGGCCACGCTCCGGGCGTGCGTCACGGTGCGATCGCGCGAGCCGGAGTGCAGCGCCTCGCGCGTCACGCCGAAGTGGGCTGCCGCGATGCGCTCGATGTCGGCGGGTTCCGGCGGCCGGACGGCGGCGACGTAGTCCTCTACCGCGCGGCGGGCCAGGTCGAGCTGCAGCGGCTCGCGCGTCAGCGAGGCATACGCTGCCAGCTTGTACAGCGCCCCTTCCAGCTCGCGCACGTTCCGGGTGATGTGCCGGGCGACGTAATCCAGCACGTCATCCGGCAGCTCGCAGAGCATGGCCGCGGCCCGCCGGCGGAGGATCTCGCGGCGCATGGCGAAGTCCGGCGGGTCGATGCGCACGATCATCGCGGCGCTCAGCCGGTTGACGAGCGGCTCGCTGAGCGTGGCGATGCTGCGCGGGTGGCAGTCGCACGAGAGCACCACTGCCTTGCCGGACGCGTCGATCGCGTTGAAGGTGTGCAGGAACTCGCCCTGCGTGGCGGTCTTGTTCGCCAGGAAGTGGAGGTCGTCGATGACGAGCAGATCCACGTTGCGGAACCGCGCGCGGAAATAGTCGATGCGCCCGGCCTTTACCGCGTAGATGAATTCGTTGGTGAATTCCTCGCCCGACAGGTAGCACCACTGCAACTCCGGATGCGCGCGGGTCAGGCCGTTGCAGATGCCCTGCAGCAGGTGCGTCTTGCCCAGGCCGCAACCGCCGTGGATGACCACGTGCTTGAAGGCTGCGCCCGGCTGCTGCACGACGGCGGACGCGACGGAAAAGGCCAACTGGTTGGCTGGGCCGACGACGTAGGCCTCGAGCTCGCCGCGCAGCGTGGGACGTGCCAGCGGCGCGCGCGGCGCGGGGGCGGCCGCGGCGGGCGGAGCGGGCAGCGGCGGTCCCGGCGCTGCGCCGTGCAGGGCAACGGGGCGTGTCGGCGGCGGCCGGGGACACGATTGATCCACGCGAATCTCAATGCGGGGCTCGGCGCCGATGACGTCGCGGGTGACTTCGATCAGGTGCGTCAGGTAGTTGGACGCGATCCACTTGCCGACGAACGCGTTCGCGACCGTGACGTCGAGGCGCTCGCCGTCGAGCTGCAAGTGCGTCGAGTCGGAAAACCACGTGCGATACCGGTTGACGCCGATACGATCGGCGACTCTGGCGCGAATGGTGCAGACCTTCTCCGCGACCGGTTCTTCCACGGTTCACCTCGGTAGCAGGATTGTTGGATTTCGCGAGTAAAAAAAACTGCCCACATGCCGAGTGGGAATGAGAGAAACCGAGCTCCCTCTTCTTCACTTCCGAGCCGAATCATAACACCGTCTGCGCCGCCACGCAACGGGCTTTTTGCACGCGCAAGCGCGACATGCGCGTAAGCTTCGCAGCGTCAATCGCTGAGCGCGCAAAAAAAAATTGCGTGCACAAGTTATCCACAAATTATCCCGGAAAACAGGCACGGATTGCGCCTGCTACCCGTGCGGCAGGCGGTAAAGATACGCGTCGCGCTGCGCCACCGGTGCCAGTCCGAATCGCGCGTACAGCTCGCGCGCCGGCGTGTTACGATCATCGACGACGACGGTGAGCTGGCGTGCGCGCGTCACACGACAGTGCTCCAACGCACGCCGCAGCAGCAGCCTGCCCACCCCGCGTCGTCGAAACGTTGGCACGACCCCCATGTACACGAGCTCGAGCATGTGCCCGTGAGGCAGGCGGGCCATCAGCAGGCAGCCGGCGTCGCGGCCATCGATCCGCGCTAGTTCCCACAGGGACGGGTCGAATTGGCCGGCGGCCTGGTGTGCCGCGAGGACGTCGTCGATCGGACGGAGTCCCGTCAGTTCCGGGCAGTCGAGGCTGCCTTCGTACGTCGCCTGGACGACGGCGGCGAACCGCGCGTGCGTTTTGGCGCTATAGAGCAACCACTCGGCCTGGTCGGGCGCGGGCGGCGGCACCCACGGAAGGGTCGCGTTTCGTTCCAGATACACCAGCGGGGCGAGGCAGTCAAAACCCGCGTCCAGCAGCAACGCGCGGGCGGCCGTGGCCTGTGGCTCCAGCAACGCCTGCATGTAGTGCAGTGGGCGCGCGCTCAGTTCATTCAACGCGTGGTCGAGCACCGCGCGCTCACCCTCTGGCGTGATGCCGAGCTGACCGGGCGCGGGGAGCATTGTCAGGGCCGTGTGCCCGGGCAGTATCAAGGCGAGAAGCAGACCTGTCGGCGCTGCCGGTTGACCGCAACGCCAACCGGCCCACTCCACCAGTCCGTAGGCCAGGTAGTCGCAGAAGCCGGCGACCTGCCGGCTCGTGGCAGCGCGGCCGGTCGCAGGAGTGGCCAGCAGGATTGCCAGGGCGGATCGCAGCTCGTCGGGCGCCAGTTGTGCGATCGCGTGCATAAGCTCTCGGCGGCGTGCCGCGCTTGGTTGGCGGCGTGGTTCGGCTGGGCTAGAATCCGCAGCGAGCCCAAGCCGCAGTTGGGATTGTGTAAAGGAGATCCGGACAATGCAAACCGTTTACGCGCGATTGGTGCTCTGTGGCGCGCTGGTGACAGCCGCGGTGCCGCTCTTGGCGCAGCAGAAAGCCCCTGCGGGCAAACCTGCGGACGAGAAGGTGCCGGCGGCACGGATTGGCGAGCCCGCGCCCGATTTCAGCCTGTTGGACTCGGAGGGCACGAAGCACACTCTGTCCGGATTCAAGGACAAGCTGGTTGTCCTGGAGTGGGTGAACCAGCAGTGTCCGTTCAGCGTCGCGGCGGTGCCGGTGATGAAGGATCTGCAGAAGAAGTACCATGACAAGGGCATCGTGTGGCTGGGCATCGAGAGCACGCACTGGCGCACGCCGGAGGAGAATGCGCGTTACATCAAGGAAAAATCGCTCGGTTTTCCGATCCTGATGGACAACGACGGTCGGGTCGGGCGTCTGTATGGCGCCAAGGTCACGCCGCACATCTTCATCATCAACAAGGGCACGCTCGTGTACGCCGGAGCGCTGCAGGCTGAGTCGAAGGGTGAGCAGAAACCCGAGCAGAAGGACGCGGTCGTGCGCAACTACGTCGACGAGGCGTTGCAGGCACTGCTGGACAACAAGCCGGTGCCGCTGGCCGAGACTACACCGCGTGGTTGCACTGTGAAGTACAAGCCTGCCGCGGAGAAGAAGGAGCCGGTTGCGGCTGGCGAAAAGAAAGAGTAGCGAACGGTTGAAGTGCATGGGTCCGGCAGGGCGTCGACTGGCCGGCCGCGGGGCGGCTGCGGCGCGTGCGTGCGCGTCGCGACCGCTGGCGGGGTTGGTGGCGGGCACGTTGGTCGCGCTGCTGGCGGGCTGCAACGGTGGCGTGCGGTGGCAGGGGCCGACCTATCAGGATGCGCAGGCACACGCCCGCCGCACCGGCCAACTCACCTTCGTCTACTTTCGAAGCTGGTACCTGGTGGAGTGCACGGACTTCGAGGAGAAGGTCCTCAAGAGCCCGGATGTGCTCGCGGCGACGCGCGAGCTTGTGTGCGTCGCCCTGGACTTCGACTGGGACCGGCCGCTCGCTCAACGGTGGCAACTGCAGGTTGTGCCCGCGTTTGCGATCGTGGCGCCGAACGGCCTGATCCTGGCGCGGCAGCAGGCGCCCATCACGCGGGCTGACGTGCTGAACGCGATTCAACTCGCGCGCCAGGTCTCCGTGCCTGGAAGCGTCAACCAGGCCCACACGCCGTGACGAGCCGCCGCTGGGTTGGTCACGGGACGGCGTGGCTGGCGGCGTGGCTGGCGGCCTGCATCGTAGCGTGCGACGAGCAGCCGACCGGAGCACCGGGGGTGGTCGTCGTCTATGGCCGGACGGGGCTGGGGCCAGGCGAATTCAGCTACCCGCGCGCCGCGGCGTTCAGCGTCACGCAGCGCGTGTATGTCGTCGACAAGGCCGCGCGGATTCAGGGGTTCACCACGACGGGCGAGTACGCGTGCGGCTGGCGCATGCCGGAGTGGAGTGCCGGCAAACCAACGGGGATCGGGTGTGGCCCGGACGGGCGGGTGTACCTCGCCGATACGCACTACGCGCGGGTCATGGTTTTCGAGCCGGACGGGCGGCCCGTGGCGCAGTTTGGATCGCGCGGCACGGGGCCCGGGCAGTTCGTGATGCCGACCGACGTCGCGGTCGATGCCCAGGGGTTCGTCTACGTCGGTGACTACGGCGGCAATGATCGGATCAGCAAGTTTGCGCCGGATGGCACGTACCTGCTGAGCTTCGGCCGCCCGGGGGGTGGCGACGGTGAGTTGCAGCGACCTCAATCGCTCGTGGTGGCCGCGGACGGAACGCTCTGGGTGGCCGATGCGTGCAATCACCGTATCTGTCATTTCAGCGCGGCGGGCGAGTTCTTGGGGACGTTTGGCCGGAGCGGCGCGGCGGTGGGGGAACTGCGTTTTCCCTACGGGCTGACGCTGCTGCCCGACGACACCCTGGTCGTGTGTGAATACGGGAACAACCGGCTGCAGCGGTTCCGCATGTCCGGGGAGTCCCTGGGCGTGTGGGGAACGGCGGGCCGTGGGCCGGGGCAGTTGGCGTACCCGTGGGATGTGGTTGCGGGACCGAACGAACACCTGTTCGTGGTCGACTCGGGGAACAACCGGGTACAGGTGATCGATGCGCGTACGCCGGGGCTCTGGCGCACGCCCTGAGCCTGACAGACGCTGGGGCGCCCGGGGCGGAATTGACCGCCCCGGGCACCTCGGAAGATCGACGCGGGCTAGTGCTTCGGACCGATGAACAGGTATTGCAGCAACTGGAAGTCCGCGAAGTTGACGACCCCATCCACCGCGTGGTTCGGCGCGATGTCATAGCTCACGCACGGATCCGGCGGCGTCACCGTCGAGCCGTAGCAAATCTGGAAGCAGGCGAAATCGGCCAGGTCCACGTCGCCGTCGAAGTCGCAGTCACCGGGCACCTCCGGCGGCGGCAGCTTGATGCGCACGCTGTACTCGATGTCATTGGTGCCATCGCAGAACGTGCCGTCGTTGCTGAAGCGGATCACCGAATCCGGATTCAGGAATGTCTCTGGCGGATTCGTTGCCGTCGAGCCGTTGGTCGTCAGACGCAGCACGTTGCGGAAATTCGTGGCGTCGACGAACGCGAACTGGATCTTCATCGACTTGGTGCCGCTGAAGGAATCCTCGGTACTGATCGTGGCGAGGTCGGGCGTGTCGGCGAGGCCAATGCTCGTGCCGGCGACTCCGGGCTGGTTGAAGCGCGAGTGCAGGGGGGACAGCACATCGTCGCCCTGCGGCGTCGTCTCGAGAATGCCATTGGGACCCGGCGCCACGATGATCTGTCCGGTAAACACGGGCCCGCCCACGGGGACCACCTGGACGTCGTCGCCGACGGCCTGCGTGTCCGCCATACCATTGCCGGCGTAGTCGCCGACGATGTACTCCGCGGGCGTGTAACTCTCGAAGTCATCGACGAGGCAATCCACGCCGGGGCCGGAGCCGTTCTTCACCATCAGGTCGTCAATGTACACGGTGTAAGGCCCGGCGGTCGGATTCACGTTGTCGATGCGGAAGTACAGGCCTTCCCACACGCCGTTCGTCCAGTTCGGGGCCGGATTGAGGTTCAGCGCGCCGTTGCCGCTGAACAGAGCCACGCCGTAGGTCGGATCGCAGGGATTGAAGACGATCTCGAACCAGTCGGGCTGGGGCTCGAAGCGCGGCGCGTTGGGAACGCCGAAGCTTTCCTCGGGGGTGGCCAGAGCCGCCCCGATGAACTCGAGCGTGGACGGCTGGTCCGGATCGAAGCCGGTGCCGTCCGCGCCACAGGGCAGGTCGTGGTCGTAGGCGTCGGTCTCACGCACGCCCATGGCAATGCGCAGCGGGCCGTTGCCCGCGGACGCGACGACGACGGGCGTCGAGTTGTCACTCGTGTTCGCCCCGACGGTCTGGCGCGCCACGATGCGGATGCCGGAGGCCAGCGGCTGCACCACGATGTCTTCCTCGGTCTGGCCGGCGGGGTTGATCGAGGCCAGGACCGTTTCGCTGCCGTCGGCGTTGAGGCGGATCACCTGGACTTGGGTCGCGGCGGGGTCGATGTACTCCACGAAGACGGATTCGTCGAGCGGGCGCGGCGGCGTCGGCTGCGCGCGGATGCTTGGCGGATCGAGGATGGGCGCCTCGAACGTCACGTCGTCGACGTTGACGAGGAAGACCTTGGCACTGACCGCCGCGTTAGTCGGGTCGTTGGTCAGGGCGAGGTGGTCGAGCGTGCCGCGGTTGTTCGGCGTTGCGCCCAGGGTGCCGTTGCCCGTGAAGCTGAACACGTTGCCCGACGACTCGAGCGCTGGCAGGTTGAACTCATATAACCGCATGACACCATCGCTGGGGATAGAGAACATGCCGCGCGGCGTTACCCTCAGGACGTCGTCACCCGCGGCCGCAGTCTGCATGATGCCGTCGGGCCCCGGGGTCACGCAAACGCTGTCCGGCCCGGCGGGCTGTCCGGGGGGGATCACCTGCACATCATCGCTGCCGGCCAGGACCGTGGTGTTGCACACGCCGTTGGTGCCGCCGAGGATCTCGATGAGTTTCGCGCTCAGGCCGACCCATTCAACGTCACCGGTCGTGCCGCCGTCGCCGCCCTGATACACGCCTTCGCCCGTCTCGCGCACGCCCAGTCCCAGGAACAGGTGGCCGTTCGTCACGGGTACGGAGTAGGTGTTGTTCGTGTAGGCCTTGACCGCGATCCACATCCGCACCTTGCCGCCGAGGTGCAGCGCCGGGTTAGGCAGTTCATCGGCGTTGAGCGTGACCAGGCGGATCCACGAGCTGTGATAACCGGCGTTGGTCCACTCCCAGACCGTGGTGTCGGCCCGCGTACCGGAGTGCACGACGGAGAACGGATCGTACGCGATGTCGGTGAGATACGTCGCGTCGCTCCCGGCGACGATGCCGGTGGTTGTCCCGGACACGGACGGATTGCGGAACATGACCACGGTCACGAAGGGTGTCCAGCCGCCGCCCTCGAAGTCCGTGATCAACTTGGGAAATTGCCCGAGTGCGGTCGCTGCCGTGAGCAGCACCGCCCCCGTTACGATGAGCAGCCGCATCTTTCTTGGCGCCATTGTTCTTACTCCAGTACGCGACAAGCCTCTCCCTCGGGACCCGAGACGCGTGGCCGGCCGGGATCAACCCGCCCGACGATGACGCAGGCCAGACGACGCGCCCCACGACGCAGTGTCGCGCGCCGGCTGACACGGCACGATAATAAAGAACTCCCGTCCCCCGGCCCCTCGACGAGCCGACGAGCGGACGGGAGTCCTTTGTGGTCTCACAGCGCTGACCTCTGTGGCAGCGCCGCACCAGGTGTGCCTAGCGGCGGCGGAGCAGCCCGGCCACCAGACCAAGCATGAGCAGCGCCGACGGCTCGGGCACGCCGCGCATCCAGAACGACAGGACGCTGCCCTGGTCAAACCGAATCGCCGGATTCGGCAGATTCGTCGCGTTAAACGTCGTCAGCCGGCACCAATTCGTCAGAGCGTTGTTTACGAATTGGAAGTAGACCTTATCCGAGTGGACGCCGGCATAAGCAAAATCGTCCGCGACCAGCGAGAGCGCCAACGGGTCGTTGATGATCATGGCGTCGGTCGAGCCCGAGAAATTCGGCTCCTGGAACATCACTTCGGTGCCGACCGCGTATTCCTCAAACGAGCCGAACGTGTACGTCACGGGGTGCGGCGGCGGCGGAATGCTCTCCGTGATGGTGTCGGCGACTTCGTCAATCCAGAACGTCATGGGCAGGTCGTACCCATTGCTCTTGATCCGGATGTGCTCGAGCGTCCCGGACGTGTTGTTCAGGATGCCGTCGCCCGTGAACCCGGTGATGGGATCCGTGGCAAAGTTGAACGTGAAAAGCTGCCAGGTGCCGTCGAGCACCAGCGTCTGGCCATCGAGGTTGATCCACTCAATCGCGCCCGAGGACCCGCCATTCCCGCCGATCGGCACGGTCGTGCCGTTGTCGCGGACGCCGATCGAGATCTGCACCGTCGGGATCGTCGCGGCCATCGCGCCGACCGCCAGCATCAGCACCAAACCAATTCCTACCGTGTACCTCATATCCGTACCTCCTCATGGGTTGCAGCAGGATCGCACCTGCTGGGCTGTTAGGGACAGTCGCCCTAATCTTCTCTTTCCGGTCCGGACCCAGCCCCGCACGGAGCCGCACCTAAGGCCTCGCCGGTCCACAACATGCGTTATACATCGCGATTCGTCTTTCACACTCCTCGCTACCGCGGCGCCGCTGGCCGCCGTGCGTTTGCGAAGCCGGCTGCAGGAACGCGCCGACCACGCTGCTTCCTTTGCCGTCTCGCCACGGCCGGCGATCCCGGCCCGCGCGCACCGCACGGACCGGTTGCCTGAGCCTAGGGCGTTATCGGTGGTCGATTGGCCGGGAACTTCTCCGCCCAGCGGTCGACACCTATAAAACTGCCACAATGACCGTCGAAATACAGGAGGTTCGTCTCGCGGTCACGCTTGTGATACGGCATTCGCGGCAGCGGGTTATGCGACATGCCCACCGGGTTCAGCGGGTTCGCCGCCGCGAGCTGCCACGGACCCAGCATCGTATCCTCGAAGACGCCGGGGCGGATCATGACGCGGCGGAAGCTCCACCACGCGTCGCCCACGGCCCACTCCTCCCCCACGCGCTTGATCTTTTCGATCTTCTTCGGCGGCTGGTAGCTCGGGCTGTTGGGATCGGCGGCATAGCCGTTGCACCACCCGGTCCAAGTGACGCCGATATTCGTCCAGCCGTAGAACCACTTGGGGTCGGAGTTCGACCACGAATTGATCACGTAGTTGTACGGGTGCGACCAGCTGGGGTTGCCGCCGATGTTGGGCAGGAAATTCCTGTCGGGGAAACGACCCACGGCGGTGGGGCAGGTGGCGACGCGGTCCACATATTGCAGCATTTCGTCGTCGGTGGTGAACATGGAGGAGAGGCGTGCCAGCAGGAACCACGGCCGCTGCGTGTTCGGATCCATGGGGTTGAACTGATCGTCCCCACCCGTCAACCGATAGACCGGCGGGTGCAGCGGGCCCGGGAGGGTGCCGAGGTGGTCCAGCGCGTACGACATGATGCCCTGGCCCATCGACCGGAGGTTGGCCATGCACTTTATCGCACGGGACTGCTCCCTGGCCGCCGTCAGGCTGGGCAGCAGGATCGATATCAACAATGCGATGATGGCGACGACCACCAGCAGTTCAATCAGCGTGAACGCGCTGACTCCCGTTCGCGCGCCCGAGCGGCGTGACGGGACAGCGGAAATCCATTTCGTGTTCATGGCGACCCCACGGCGTAGATTTATGGAGCCCATTCTGGCCTATCTCCATGCCACGTTGGCACGGCCAAACGCACAAAACCCGCTGGTGTGAACCGAGAAATGCCCAGCCCGTTCACACGGCAGCCGGAGTCTCAGTCTATCGTTATAACATACTCCGACCGTGGGCGTGACGCAAGCGTAAAACACGCGCGCCGGGCGGGCACTTGGCCGGGCGAACGAGTCCGCGGTGGACGGCACGCGCATATAGGTCCCATAATCCGAAACTGCTCACGGGGACGCACAGCATGACTTGCCCGGAGGAGGGAGAGCCGAAGCTGCGAGCCGGGGTCGCCCGTCCGGGGGCTATCGGGCGCCGTGGAACGGGCTCAGTCTGCGATGGCGTAGCGGATGATCGAGTAGATGGCCTTCAAACCGTCGCGCCAGGTGATCTTCTTGCCTTCCTCGTACGAGCGGCCGGAGTAGCTGATCCCAACCTCGTACACCCGCCAACCGCCGCGGGCGACCTTGGCGGTGAGTTCCGGCTCGATTCCGAAGCGGTTCGAGCGCAGGCGCATGTTGCGCAGGACCTCGGTACGAAACGTCTTGTAGCACGTTTCCATGTCCGTCAGGTTCAGGTTCGTGCACATGTTCGACAGCGTGGTCAGGAACTTGTTGCCGAGGTAGTGCCAGAAATAGAGCACCCGGTGCTCATCGCCGCCGATGAAACGCGAGCCGTACACCACGTCCGCCCGGCCGTCGAGGATCGGCCGCAGGAGCTTCGGATAGTCCTTCGGGTCGTACTCGAGATCGGCGTCCTGCACGACGATGATGTCGCCGCGGGCCTCGGTGAACCCCCGCCGGATCGCGGCGCCCTTGCCCTGGTTTACGGGCTGCTTGAAGAGGCGGATGTTGGCGTTTGGGAACTGCGTGTCGAGCAGCGGATAGAGCTCCTGCGTGCCGTCCTTCGATGCGTCGTCCACCAGAATGATCTCGCGGGCGATCTCGACCGGGGCGCCCAGCACGCGGCGCAGCAGTTCAAAGAGCGTCTCGCGCTCGTTGTACACGGGTATAACCACGGACAGCATCATCGGGGACGGCGTCTCCTTGGGACGTGCGGCGCGCCCTACGCCGGTGTCGCCAGCAGCGGGTACAGACCGGCGTCCCGCGACAGCACCGCCGCGCGAATCTGGCTCCGCAGCGTGAGGATCGGCAGCCGCCACAGGCGCCGAGCCAGCGGCGGCATGAGCTCGAGGCCGGGGTCGGGTTCGGCGAAGGCGTCAAGCAGGGCCCGCTCGCGGCGCAGCCGATCGAAGTCCGGCCGACGGAATTCCTCCCAGGTCTCCAGCAGCACCGGCAGCAGTTGCGCGCCGCGGCGGCTAACCCAGTTCAATCCGGCAAAGACGAGCAGCGCGGCGGACTGTAGCTGCACGTCGACGTGGTGGGCGATCATCAGGTGTCGGACGGCGGTCGCGGAGCGGCCGCGGTCAAAGCACTGGCAGCCGAGCAGGTAGCGCGTGACGGCGCAGCGCGGCTCCACGAGCACACGCGCTTCCAGCAGGGCCGTGAGCCGTTCGCTGGGGGTATGCGCGTACCGTTGCAGCAGCTCTGCGAAACGCGGTCGATCCATGCCGTATCCCAACCCGCGCGCCCGGCCACAACGCCGGACGACAGCGCTGGTTACGCTACTTCGCGGGCGCGGCGGCGTCAACACGTGCGCCGGCGGCGGAACGGCCGCCGCGCCGCCCGCCGTCAGACCAGAACGGGAATGGCCCGCCGCGTCCGTCACGAGGCGGGCCATGTCGTCGGTCGCGCGAACTGTTGGTCGGCCGGCACGCGCGCCCGGCTAATCCTCCAGGATCTTGGCGCGGAACAGCGCGCCGCCCACGATGCCCGCGATACTGGGTACCACGAGGAACAGCCATAGCTGCGAGAGCGCCGCGCCACGCACCATCAGCGCGGGCCCCAGACTGCGGGCCGGGTTTACCGACACGCCGGTGATGTTGATCCCGAAAATGTGGATCACGACCAGTGTGATGCCGATGGCCAGGCCGGCGAGCTGCCCGGGAGCGCCTTTGCCGGTCGCGCCGAGAATCACGATGATGAAGATCAGCGTGGCGACGAATTCGAAGCTCATCGCGGCGGCCTGGGAATATTCGCCCAGATAGCCTGGTCCCCAGCCGTTTTGTCCCAGTTTGCCGGCTGCGTACCCGGCCGAGCCTTTCGCGATCGCCAGGAGCACTGCGGCCGCGACGATGCCGCCCAGGCACTGGCCGATGATGTAGCCCACCAAGTCCCTGGCTTTCATGCGGCCGGACACGAACACGCCAAGACTGACCGCGGGGTTGATGTGGCAGCCCGAAATCGGGCCGATGCCGTACGCGGCGGCGATGAGCGCGAAACCGAAGGCGCAGGCGATGCCGAGCACGCCAACGTCCTTGCCCGCGACCACGGCCGTGCCACAGCCGAACAGGACCAGGATGAATGTACCGATGAACTCCGCGAGGTACTTGCGCACGTCAAGTCCTCCCAGGCACGCGTCGGAAAGTAACGGACTGAGTCGCTAGAACGCGACCTGGAGCTGCACGCGCCAGATCAAGGCGTCGTCGTTCACGTTGGCCAGACTGTAGGTCGAGTTTGAAATCGGGACTTCGGAGATCTTGGTCACGTCGGTCTGCAGTTTGACATTGTGACCCTTGATGTAGTAGTTGAAGCCGCCTGCGTACTCCCAGGTGCCTTCCTGCCCGCCGGACAGCGCCGAGATGCCGCCGACGCGGCCGACGACCTCAAACTTGTCTTCCCACCCCGGGATCGGCAGGAAGTAGCCGGTTTGCAGATAGGCGCCGTGCTGCACGTTGGTCGAGTCGTCGCCGGTGAGCAGATACAACGGCGTGAACGGCGCGTTCGCGGCATTGCGCACGTCAAGCATGCGGACCACGTACTCGCCGGTCAGCGAGAAGCCCTGGTACTTGAAGCCGGCGTCAATGCCGAACTGGTTGATCTGAAGGCCTTCGGAGGAAGTCAGGCCGAAGCCGCCGTCGCGGAAGAACGTGCGGCGCGGGAACGGAATGCGAATCGTGCCGTCGTGCCAGTCCTCGGTGTAGGCATAGTGCATGCCAAAGTCGAGCGCGGGCTGGAGACTGTGCTCGATGTCGCACATGGTGTCGAAGCGGGCCGGATCGTCGGCGTGGATCGGGCCGCGGCACTCGCCGGCGAGCGCGTGCCACACGAGGCGGGCCAGGATGCCGGGGTTGTTGTCATGGCCGTTGGCGAGCCAGGTCTCGTCGGTCGTGATGGTCTGGGTGGCGGGGGTGTTCAGCGAATTCACGACGTCGACATAGTACTCAACTTTCTTGTTGAAGAGCTGGCCCCAGAACCGGATGCCCATGCCGTCGTTCAGCCCGAAGACCGCGTCCATCATCGGTGCCTCAACGAACTGGTACTTCGCGTTCGAGACCGTGTTGGCCCGCAGGTTGGCCGTCTTGAAGACGCCAGCCCTGATCTGGAACTCATCGACGATGCGGTAGTTGATCCAGGCGTAGCTGAGCACGACATCGAGGTTCGTCGCGGAGGGCGCGCTGAGTTCGATGAAGTAGGTGAGGTCCTTGCTGTACACGTGGCCGCTGATGTCCAGGTTGATACGCGCGAAGTCGAAGCCGGAGCGATCGGTGCGCCGCATGCCCGGCGACAGGTAGCGATTGTGGTCGCGCGTGGCGTAGTACGTGTACCGGAACTGCAACTGGCCATTGAACTGGATCTTGAACTTGTCGTCGCTGCTGCGGATGAAGAAGCCGCCGTCGTAGCCGGCCTGGACTGTCGACGGCATCAGGCTCTCGCGGAACTCCTGCTCGCTGAGCACTTCGCGGATCTGCTGCTTCATCTGCTCGACGCGGGCGGCGTCCAGGTCGGCCTGCTGCGCGGCCGCGACCTGCTGCTCGAGGGCTTCGATCTTCTGCTGCTGCGCGTCGAGCAAAGCCTCGAGACGGCTGAGCTTGCCGTCATCCGTCGTGGCCTGGTCGTCAGCGCGAACCGGCATCACGATCAGGCCCAGGAACAGAATTGCGAGCGTGCAGCGGCGGGTGACTTGAGCACACATAGGTTGTTCTCCCTCACAGGAACGACAGACCTGTAACGCCAATTCCCGCGCGACCGCAACGCTTGGGAATGGCGACAACCACATCAACCGGTACGGAATATCCCGTAACGCGCGTTTTCATGCAAGAGCCTCGTTGAACAATTCGTGTAATCCGTCGGCACACCTGAGGACATGCTCGGATCCGATTATTCCGTGAGTGCGCACGGGGATGCGCTCGCGGGTACGCCTGCGAAGCAAATCCACGCCCTGGTTGCGTCATGCGTGTGACGGAATACCGCCAGTTCTGCACGCAGCGAGCTTTGAATCCACGTCAAGGCATCGCGTCAGGCGCGCGTGGTCAGGCATGCCGGGCGGCAGCCGCGTCAGCGGGACTCCGCCAGCGCCGCGAGCTGCGTATAGAAGTCCGGCAGGCTCAGCACTTCATCCGGCACGACCAGCCCGGGGAGGGCGACGTAATCGACCAGGATGAACGGCATGAGATTGTGACCCGTGCTGTCGCCACTGAGCCACGTGTCGGCGGATGACAGCGCGGCGCGCGCGGCGGCGGGCACGAATTCCATGCCCTGCCCGGCGGCCACGGACAGGCGGATGTGCTCGGCTTCGTGACGCAGGACGACGTGCAGCACCAGGTTACGCGCTCCGCCCACCAGCGGTGCGGTCGCCAGCGGCGTCTGCGGCATGCCGTAAGCGTAGGAGCACAGCTTGAGCGCGCGGTCGGCCGGGTCGTGATAGACGGAGGCGTAGTTGCACACGTCCTTGTAGATCGTGAAGAGGTAGCGCGGGGTAGTGCAGTGGGCGAGATCGGCGGGTGAGTTCGTGAGGACAAGCCGGCACGCAAACGTCCAGTCGTCCAGCAGCCCGAGGCTCGTGAACCGCAGTTGCTCCGGGGCGCGGTCGTTCTCCGTCGTCTCGCTGCCCATCTGCCAGGAGGTGATCGGGACTTCGGCCGCCTGCAGCGCGTCGATCCATACTTCGGCGTTATGGCCGCCGTCGGCATTGCTGAGCGAGGCTGTATGCAGCGCATAGCGCAGGGCCGTCGGCGCGCCGATGCTCGTGGGCAGACCCACGTGCTCAATCCAGTTGCCCGCACGGGCGGAGCCGACGGCGAACTGGGCCAGCTTGTCGGCGTCAAGCGGCACCCACCCGTCGCACCAGCATCCGTAGAAGCCGCGCGACCTGCCCTTGACGCGACAACGGAAGTAGATCGATCGTCCGTCGGCGAGCCCTGGGGGAAGGGTGCGGGCGACGAGCATGCCCAGGCCGCCCACGTCGGCGTACCAGCGCAGCGATTGCGCGCGCTCGTACGCTTGTGACAGGTCCATCTCGTACTCGCCGGCGGTCTTGGGCCAGACACCCGGGTCAGGGCCGCCGGCTTCTTCACAACCGGAGTGCGCCGCATCGAAGAAGTTGTGCACGCCGGGTTCGAGCAGCGTGCCGGTCGTGCTGGTCAGTTCGAATGGTGTGAACGCGAAGTGACACTGCTTCGGCGCGAAGGTGCCTTCTCCCGTGAACTGGCAGGTGAGATGCAGCTTGCCGCCGAGATAGCCGGCGAATTGCACGCAATTCATGGCATGGCCCAGCCCGCTGACGGGTGCCCGAAACTGGTGAACCGTCGCCCAGTTCAAACCGTCCAGGCTGGCGACGATGACCGGATAGTGCCCCAGCGTGTTGATGGTCGAATCCATGTTGCAGGCGTAAGTCACGCCCGCGTGCGTGAACATCAGGAACGTGTACTCGCGTCCCGCGCGCGGGTCGAAGGAGCTGACCACCGGCACAACCTCCTTGTAGCCCGGGCTGCTCTCGAGCACATCCATATGTGCGACCTGCGAGCCGTCGTCGGCGCCGAGCCAGATGCGGCCGGGATCGCCGATGTCCTGGAACCAGACCGGCTGCGCGAACATCGCGTCCTGCGCGTGGAACGCCTGCCACGTCAGCCCGTCATCCGTGCTGTGCAGGATGCCCTTGTAGTAGCCGTCGCCGTGGCCGACGAACCACTGGCTGGTCGCCGCGTGATAGCCGACGGCGTGGAAGTGCGTGATGTCACTCTTGGTGTGGGTGACGGTCCAGCTCTGGCCGTCGTCGCTGGAGCGGTAGATCTTGTAGGGGTGCCCGACGCCGGGCCCGCCGTACTCGGCCAGGATCAGCGTGCCGTGCGGTGCCTGACGCAGCCCGAAGTGCGCGGCGGTGACGGCGGGCGACCCGGGCGTGAGTGTGAGGCACAACGACCACGTCTGGCCGTCGTCCGTGCTGCGGTACACGCAGTCGGGATCCGTCGTGGCATCAACGACGAGCAGCGTGTCCGCGGCCGTCGCGAACATGTAGGTCCAGAAATGGCTCCAACCCGGTGGGGCGGTGATGGCGATGGGCTCCCACGTGCCGCCGTCCGTCGTGCGGTACATCCCGCTGGCGCCCTGCCGCAGCGCAAACATGTAGCGGCGGTTCTGACACTGCGGCGCCAGGTCGTAGATGCCCAGTGCCTCCTTCCGGCGGACCGCGCCATCGCTGACCGTGGCGACGGTGACGGGTACGACGCGCGGCTGATCGGGTTCGAACGCGGTCAGGCCCCCGTTATCCGCGAGATACGCGACGGACGCGCGGGAAAAAGTCGCGCGCGCCTCGCGGCGCACATTCGCGGCCGGGGGGCACGCGCGCGGCAGCGAATTCGTGCTCAGCAGCGTCACGAACGCGTTGATGTCGCTGAACGACGGATACACTCCGTCGGCGTTGATATCGCCGTTGCGCACGTCGCAATCGGGGTACAGGCTCTGCCACGCCGCGGAATTCGAGAGATACAGCACGAACGCATTGATGTCGCCGAAGTCGATCTGTTCGTCGCAATTCACGTCGCCGAAACAGACCGGCGGCGCCACGGTGAAGCTGAAGGTTGCCTGGCTGGTATTCACCTCGGCCGATGCCGTCTCCGATGGCGCCGGCGGTGCTGCGATCGACGTTAGCACGCTCGCGCTGGCGTTCTGCAGGTGGAAGGTGTATGTCCCCTCCACCGCCGGTGCTGGAAAGGTGCCCGAGAGCACGAGCTGGGGGGCGCCGCTCTGCCCGACCCCCGGCACCACGACGGCGTTCTCGCCCATGCCGGTGCCAGGGGGCAGCGGCGTGCCGGTGGTGTTCTGCGCGCCGCCGATCTGGACGAGATCCATCTGGCCGGGCACGCCGCGCTGCACGCCGACGTAGCCGCTCGGAGCACAGATTTCACCCGGGGGTGTGAAACCCGCCGGGCGATCGAAGTTGGCCAGGGCGGCCGGGATGGAGAAGACGTCGCCCTGCGGAATGTCGAACAGCGCGGGGTTGGCGGCGTTCTGGTGCAGGTCGCAACTGAACGCGGCCAGGCCGAGGTTATCGCCCGGCGTGACGCTGACCCGGATGGTCCAGTCGATGGTTGTGCCCGCGACCAGTACCCGGCCGTTCCGCGCGGACTCCAGTGCGAACGTGACCGTGCCGCACGCCCACGCCGGTGCGCACAGGCCGATCATCACTCCCAAACTGTGGACCAAACGCCGGGGCATACCTTCATCTCCCGCCGCGCGCGGGCCGCGTGCACAGGGTCGCTATGATCATCAACCGGGGCAATGCCATTGTATGAAAATCGGCTGGCTGGCTGCAACGCGGCAGCCCGCAGACTACGCCTGGGTGCTGCCGGGTGGTTTGGAGAGTCACTCGGCCGGGGCAGCGTGCCGCCGTCATCCTTTTTTCGGACCGGCTCTGGTTTTGGGCTTATCTTTCGCCGGCGCGGCTTGCCGGGGTTTTGAAAACGGCGCCGGGAAAGTGGTTTTCGACGTGACGAGATAGGGCTTCCCGGCGCTGGGCCGGACGCGGATGCCCGCCCAGCGGAGGCGGTCGAAGTCGCGCGTCCGGGCGGCTTGGGCGAGGCAGACATACAAGTCCGGCTGGACCTGAAGTTCGACCGGCGGCCGCCCGCCCGCCTTCAGAGAGACCGGTTGGTCCCAGTCGATCAGCCCGTCGCCAATCCAGACGGTCAGATCGCTCACTTTCTTATGCAGTACGCGGATGTTCTGGCCGTCGATCTCGCCGCTGAGTTCGGCCAGCATGCCGCGATAATGCCGCGCGACCGCCGCGTCGAGGTCCTCGTCCTTGAACAGGTTTTCGCCCTCGCGCAGGTGGACTGTCTTCTTCTGGTCGGTCCACTGTTCGCCGGACCATGCGTGGGCTTCGAGCCAGTAGGCTGAACCTTGGCACAGGTGCCGGAACACATGGCGCACCGCCCTCGGATATGGCACGCGCCGCTGCGCGAGCAGCGCGCGGAGTGCATCGGCCGGGGGATCCACGTCGCTGTGGCCCCGGTCCGACAGCTCGATCATCGTCAACTGCAGGCCGAGCTTCGCGCCCAGCTCACGCAGGCCGCGGTTCGAGCCGGCGATTCCGCCGCCGCGGCTTTCGTCGCCCCGCGCGTCCTTCGTGTCGCCTGCCCCCCACACCCCCAGTACCGGCAGGTGCGCTAGGTTCGGCAGGAACGTCTCATGCAGATGATCGGGCAGAATGATCGTGAAGGTCCCGGCCAGCGGCACGGCGCCGGCGAACTGGTCTGCGTACAGCACGGCCAGCGTCCAGCTCGTATGCCCGCCCATCGAGTAGCCCGCGACGTACACGCGGTCGCTGTCGACATTCACGGTCTGCTTGATCTTCAACAGTGCCGCCGGGTGTTCGCCCGTCGGCGGCCACTGCGTCTCCGAGATCACCTGGTCGGCGTAGCCATCCGGCGCGGCGAGCACGTACTGCTCGACGTCGGCGCCCAGGGCCCGCTGGAAGTAGGCCAGGCTGTTGGTGGCGTGCCCGCTCATCCCGTGCAGCGCGTAGATGACGGGCCAGGCGCGGTGGCAGTCGTAGTCCTGCGGGATGCGGAGGACGACGGTGCGCGTCGACCCGTCCGGCAGCGGCACCGCCAGCTCAAGCGAACCGGGCTTCAGCGGCTCGAACACTTCGGCCGCGTGCAGCCATTCGCTCACCCGCGCGCGGTCGTACGCGGGGTCGGCCTGAATGCGCGCGACCAGCTCCGTGCGGCGGGCGGTGTCATCCGTGCGGATGAACTCCCCGATGTCGGCGATGATGGCGGCTTCATCGGCGCGGCCCGGCGCGACCGCGGCCCACAACATCATCACAGTGAAGACGGCGTAACGACTCATCGCGACGTCCTCCTGTTGCCGCCGGCGCCTGGCGGGCCGGCCGCGCATAGTGTAGCCGAAACGCGGCCGGCGCCGCCAACGTGACAGCGTCGGCGGCGCCCGGTATCCTGCGGTCATGGCGACCATCAACTCGGCAAAGCTCATGGACGGCCGGCCCCTGGCCCGCCGTGTGCTGGAGGCGGCTCGCGCGAAGGTGCAGAAGATTGTTGCGGCGACCGGGGTCACGCCGGCGCTGGCGACAGTGCTGGTGGGTGACGACCGCGCCTCGGCGACGTACGTCCGCATGAAGCGCAAGCGCTGCGAAGACGTGGGCATGAAGTCGGTGCGGATCGAGCTGCCGCTCGGTACGACCACCGACCAGCTCGTGGCGGAAATCCGCAAGCTGGCCACCGATCCCAGCGTGCACGGCATTCTCATTCAACACCCGGTGCCGGCGCCGATCGAAAAGCGCACCGCCTTCGAGGCGATCCCGGTCGAGAAGGACGTCGACGGCGTGACGTCGAGCACGCTCGGCCGCGTGATCCTCGGCATGCCGGCCTACGCTTCATGCACGCCGGCGGGCATCATGCGCCTGCTGCGCGAGTACAGCGTCGAGCTGGACGGGGCCCACGCCGTGGTGATTGGCCGCAGCCCGATCCTGGGCCGGCCGATGGCTTCCATGCTGATCAACGCGCAGGCGACCGTGACGCTGTGCCATTCGCGCACGCGCTCGCTGCCGAGCCTGGTGCGCGCCGCGGACGTGGTGATCGCTGCTGTCGGCAAGCCGCGGTTCGTGCGCGGCGGATGGATCAAAGTCGGGGCCGTCGTGATCGACGCGGGCTACAACGAGGGCAACATCGGCGACGTGGATTTCGAAGGCGCGCTCGAGCCGGCGTCGCTGATTACGCCGGTGCCGGGCGGCGTGGGGCCGATGACGATTGCGACATTGATCGATCAGACAGCGGACGCCGCGGCGCACCAGCTCGGCGTGCAGGTCTAACGGCATGTCCGCGCCGGTCACCAATCATGCGCCGGAAGGCCGGACCACCGAAGGTGTGCCGCGCTGCCTGCGGTGTGACTACAACCTGACCGGGTTGCCGGAGCCGCGCTGCCCGGAGTGTGGGACGACGTTCGACTGGGCGGCGGTCTGGAAGGCCGCGACGAATCCGCCGCGCATCGCGTTCGAGCGGGCGCGCGGCTGGCGCAAGGTGCCCGGCTTCGTCGTCACGTGGGCCACGGTACTGTTCGCGCCGTGGATTTTCGCGCGGCAGGCTGTGCAGAAGATGAGCGTCGGGCATGCCTTGGCGTTCGTGGGGGTGTGCTTTGCAGGCACGCTGTTCGCGGCGATCTCGGGCGCCGAAGGCGAGTACATTGTCGCGTGGCTGGGTGCAGCGGCGGCGTACATCGTGCTGCAGGCGATCGGGCTGAGCCTGGTTGACGTCTCGGGCTGGGGAGCCTGGCGTGCGTCACTGCGGTTCTGGCTGCTGGTCGGGTGCTACACGTCGGCGATCATGTTGACCGAGGTGGTGTGGGGCGCGCCGATGCTCCTGTACTCGGATGTTCACGCGTGCCTGGCGGGGGCACGCCCGGACTCGTGGACGGACGAAATCTTCAGCGGTTCATTAGAGGCTGTGACCTGGTGGCTCCAGATCGCGCTTTGGCTGCTCGGCGTGGCGTGCTGCTATTTTGCCCGCCTGCGCCGGCTGCGCTGGTCGCGCGGGCTGTGCCTGTGCGCGAGCCTCGTGCTGGTGGCGGGGCTGATTCTCCTGTACTCCGCGGCCTACGAGCACGTCGGGGGCCGCGTGTACGACTGGTTTGACTGAGATCGCCGGCGGCTAGCGCAGCACGCGCTTGCGCATCCGCCGAAGCGCGATGCTGTGAAAGATGATCGTGTACGCCACCAGCAGGGCAATATCCAGCCACAACGCCGGTGGGAACTGGGCCTTGAACATCGCCCGCGAAATCTCGATCGACGGCGTCAGCGGCACGAGCGACGCGATGATATCCAGCGCCAGGTAGTGGCCGCGGATCGGGAAGAACGTGCCCGAGAAGAAGAACACCGGCGTAATCACGCCGGTCGTGAAGAACGTGAAGTTGTTGATCATCTTCACGTAGCTTGTCACGATCAGCCCGATCGCCCCCCACAGGTACCCGGTGACAAAACCCAGCACCGGCACGAGCACGCACCATGCCGTCGGCCGCACGCCGAAGATGAGCGTGACGAGCACCACCACCGTCGAGAACACCGCGCCCTTCGTCGCCGCGAACAGCAGCTCGCCGATGAACATCTCGCTGATGCGCAGGTGCGTGCCGAGCATCGCGTCGTAGGTGCGCTGGTAGACCAGCCGCACGAACGTGCCGTACGTCGTCTCGAACACGCCCGTGAACATCGGGGAGCTGACCAGCACGCCGCTAGCGACGTACGTGGCGTACGGCAGCCCGTCGAACTGGGCGCCCGGCATGAAGCTCCCCAGCCCCAGCGCGACCGCGGTGAAGAAGAAGAGCGGCTCCAGCACCGGCGGCGTCGAGTTCGCCAGCAGCGTCTTGCAGTACACGCGTACGTGCCGGTGCCACACGCCGAACAGGCTCCAGAACAGCCCGGTGCGCAGCGCGACAGACCGGCGGAGGTCGGGCGTCGGCAGGGGAGTGGTGTTCATTCGTGGAGCCCTCGGCCGGTGAAACGCAGGAACACGTCTTCGAGGTTCGCGTGCCGCAGCACCGCCGACGGAGAAGGGATGCGATCGTACAACTCCTGCAGGGCTTGCTCCGTGTTGGAGTAGAAGTAGTCGGCATCGCCGGCGTGCTCGTGGCGGATGTCGCCGTTCAGCGGCGGCACCTGCTCCAGCCCCGACGTCTGCAGGACGTACCGTTCGAGATGCTCGGTGATGAGTGCGCGGGGCGTGCCGCGCACGATGATCCGGCCCTGATCCATGATCATGACCTGGTCACTGAGCTGCTGGGCCTCTTCCATGTAGTGCGTAGTCAGCAGGATCGTCATGCCCTGGCGTTTCAACTCGCGCAGCGCCGCCCAGATCGTGTGCCGCACCTGCGGGTCGAGGCCGGTCGTCGGCTCGTCCAGGATAAGCAGATCGGGTGCGTTCAGAAGCGCGCGGGCGATCATCAGCCGCCGGACCATGCCGCCGGACAGCTCGCGGATGGTGCTTTTGGCCTTTGGCGTCAGGGCCAGCCAGTCGAGCAATTCCGCGCTGCGCCGGCGAGCGGTCGCGAAGTCGAGCCCGCAGTACAGCGCGTGCACGAGCAGCGACTCCAGCGCGTTGAGCTCTTCATCGAGGTTGTTGTCCTGGAAGACGACGCCGACGCGCGCGTTGATCCGCTTGCGGTCGCGCATGGGCGTCAGGCCGAACACCGACACCTCGCCCGCGGTCTTCTCCACCGCGCTGTAGATCATGCGCATGAGGGTCGTCTTGCCGGCGCCGTTAGGCCCGAGGAAGCCGATGCACGCGTTCGGCGCGATCTCGAAGTCGACGCCATCCACGGCCTTCACGACAGCGAAGTGCTTTGCCAACCCGCGTGCGACGACGACGGGGGCAGTGGGGGCAGCATGGTCCGCGCTATGTGATGACGAGACACTCACGTTCGCGCCTCGGGAGCAGCATTCGGGTGGCACGAACTGGCGCAGCCAGATCGTGTCCTTTGCCTGATCACGGCCTGGCTGCGCCAGACCATGCCACCCCGGTTGCGGCACTGCTCGAGAGCAGTGGCACCCAGTTGCGGCACTGCTCGCGAGCAGTGGCACACAGACTGCGCCATGCTCACCCTTACTCCAGCACCCGGATCTTGATATTCCGGTACCAGACCTTGTCGCCGTGGTCCTGCAGGTCGATGTGGCCCTTCTTCTCGCGACCGTAGTGCGGCATGTCCTTGAACTTGCTCTCGGCGACGGCCTTTTCCCACTCCGGGCTGCCGAGCTCGTACTCGACCACCTTCACGCCGTTGAGCCAGTGCTCCACGTGCCCCTTGTTCACCAGGATGCGTACCTTGTTGAAAAAGCCGATCGGCTCGGTCACGTCCTTCGACGGGGCGTACAGCGCGTAGTTCGAGCCTGCCGACGTCTTCGGGTTCTTCCCGTCCGCGTGCTCCGCGTTGTCCAGCACCTGCATTTCCGGGCCCGTCTCCCACGGCCAGCCGTACGCCTCGGAGACGTGGAAGAAGATGCCGCTGTTGCCCGCCGGCGAAATCCGCCATTCGAGTTGCAGCTCGAAATCCTCAAACTGCTCCTCGGTGATGACGTCGCCGCCCGGGCCGACGCGCACCAGGCAGCCATTGATCACCTTCCATCCATCCGGGCAAGCGTCCTTCTTGAAGCCGCGCCAGCCCTTCGTCGTCTGCCCGTCGAAGAGCAGCCGCCAGCCCGCCTGCTTCTCCTCCTCGGTCAGCATGTTCTGTGGTTCCGCCGCTGGCGGGGGGTAGACATCGCCTTTCAGGTCCATCGGCAGCGCGAGCATCGTGTACCAGATTTCCGTGCTCCACGGCTTCTCGCCGTCCGCCGACAGGCACGGCGGCAGCAGGCGCACGTAGTAGACACGCGACGGCGCCGTGCCGCTGATTTCCAGGAAGACCTTGGTGCGGTCGCCCAGCACGCTGGCGCTTTGCACCGGCACGGGGACGCCGTCGCGCACCGGGCCGACGCCGCCCTCCCAGTCGAACGGCCACTGCTCGACGTAGTACGACTCGCGCTCCCAGCCGACGCGGGGATCGAGCGGCTTGGTGAATTCGATCTCGAGCCCGTTGGCCCGCGCCCGCACGGTCCGCACCTCGAACACCGTGCGGCCGGTCGACTTCAGCGGGGGCTCTGGCCCTTCGCCGAACCGCAGCGCGGCGCCCTGCGTCACGCCGACGCTTCCGCCGATCCGCTCCGTGGCGATCCGCAGGCTCTCGGTCGGCAGGACCACCAGGCCCTGGTCGAGATACGGCTCCGGAAACGGCGTATAGACCGCGGCACCGTCGCCCTCGGTTGCGCCGCCCGGGAGCCAGGCGACTGGGTCATCGCCCAGCGGCCCGTGGACGCAGACAAAACCGTTCTTCACGAGCATGTCCGGCTCTGGCGCCAGCACGGCGCCCTTGTTAGCCACGAAACCTGGGTGGGCGCGGCCAAGCGGCCGGCCGTCGCCCGGCAGACCACGCCGCAGCGGCGGAATGATCTTCTTTTGTCCCGGCGCGGTGTCGCGCTGGGTGTCGGCGGCGTGGCCGAGCGCGGTCGGTGGGATGAGCTCGAACTTGTCCGGCGCGGCGCCCGGCGGCAGCCACTGGAGCGTCAGTTGCGCGTCGCCGTGGCCGTTGTAGTGGGCGATGCGCAGGGCGTGCTCGCCGGCGGTGAGCTCCAGCTTGACGTCCTTGGGCGTGGCGCCGTGGGGGCCGTCGTGGTCGATGCGCTGGCGGCCGTCGAGCCAGAGCAGGGCGCCGTCGTCGCTGATGAGCCGCAGCGTGTAGGTGCCGGCCTGGTCGATCTTGAGCACGCCGACGACCTCGGTGAGGAAGTTGTCTTCGAGCGGGGCGAAGTCCTTCCGCTCCGAGTTCAAGTCGAGCGTCGGAACTACCCTCACGATGTTGGGCAGTTGGTCCGGGGCCAGTTCCGGCACCCAGGCCATTTCCTGCCCGATGTCGTACCAGCGGACGAGCAGGCCGGGGGTGGTGTCGGCCAGTGCGGGGCAGGTTGCCAGGGTGGCGACGAACGCAAGGTTGATCCAGCGGGCAGCCATCGAAATCGTCTCCGTGTTCGCAGGGCCTTCGATCGCGGGTTTCCAGCATGCGGGCGCAGGGCGCGCTCCGCAGTTGCGTGGCGGGATTATAACCGCGTTCGCGGTCGAGGCGCAGTGCGCGCCGCCAGCCTACCACCCGAGACTCGGATAGTACGCACGATAGAACATGAGCACGCCGGCCGCGATCGCGATGCAGGCGCACGCGGCTGCCAGCAGACGCATCCGACGCTGGATGCGCGGGTCAAGGAGCACCGTAACCGCCAGGATGATGGTTGCGGGGACGAGCAGGTACTGAGCCAGGCCCCACGTCGATACGACACCGAGCAACGTGTTGCTGGCCTGCGCCCTGCGAATCGACGTGGCTATCTCCGCCTGTTCGGTCGGCGTCAGCGCGCGACTCGCGGGCTGGCCGTCGGGATCGCGCGGGCCGTGCAACTCGCGCCACCGGGCCTCGTTCGTTGCCAGCGATTGTCGCCATCTTGCATGACCGCTGTCCGATGTGAACTCGCGCGCCGGCAGGATCGCTCCAGCTTGCCGGTTGAGGATCTCGATTCGCACGGCGGTGATGCCCACGATTGCGGTCGTGACCACGAGCAGCAGCACGCGACCGCGACGTTGACGCGGGTGTGACGCCATCGGGCGATACGAGCCTGGCGCGTAGTTGACCACCGTGTTCATAGGGCGATGCTCCGGGTACGCTCGGATTGTGCGCGGAAAGGCACCGCGCGCCAAAACGCCGCTGCTCCAGTCCGGCCTGTGGAGGGTGACCCCGCAAACGCCCGGCGGGAGCCCGCGCTCCCTTCTCGGGTGCGCCGGGCTCCCGCCGGTGCGTGGAAATCGGGTTCTCTGCCGAGCCGGCGCGCGCTACTGCTTGTCCGCCGCCGTCACCTTCTGGCCGCCCGACTGCGTGGCGAGCAGCTTCTCCGTCTCCGTGAGCCAGCCCTCGAAGAGCTTCATCGCGTCCTCGATGTACTTGGGCGACGTCATGTCGACGCCGGCGTCCGCCAGCAGCTCGACCGGGTACTTGCTGCTGCCGCTCCTGAGGAACTTCAGGTACTTGTCGGTCGCGCCCGGCTCGTTGGCCATGATCCGTGCGACGATGTTCGACGCGGCGCAGTAGCTGGTCGCGTACTTGTACACGTAGAAGTTGCGGTAGAAGTGCGGGATGCGGATCCAGTAGTCGTTCACGAGCTCGTCGTGCGTGTAGTCCGGCCCGTAGTACTTCTTCATGATCTCGCCGTAGGCCGCGCCCATCGAGTCCGCCGTCAGCGGAATGCCCTGCTCGGCCATCTCGTGGATCTTCTGCTCGAACTCGCTGAACATGGTCTGGCGGAAGACGGTGCCGCGGAAGCCCTCGAGCAACTCGCCGAGCAGGTACAGCTTGATCTGCGGGTCCTCGATCTGCTTGAGGATGTAGTTCTCCAGCAGGATCTCGTTGGTCGTCGAGGCCACCTCGGCGCAGAAGATGTCGTAGTCGGCGTAGACGTACGGCTGGCTGCCGCGCGACAGGTTCGAGTGCATCGAGTGGCCCATCTCGTGGCACAGCGTGGAGAGATCCTCATAGCCGCCGTAGAAGTTCAGCAGGATGTACGGCTGGGTGAGGAACGTCCCGCTCGAATACGCGCCGCTCTGCTTGCCCTTGGTCGGGTACACGTCGATCCAGCGCGAATCGACGCCCTTCTTCACCTGGGCGCAGTACGCGTCGCCCAGCGGCGCGAGGGCCTTGAACATCGTGTCCACGGCCTGCTCGTAGGTGTACTCCATCTTCGCCTCGGCCGTGAGGCGCGCGTACAGGTCGTAATCGTGCGTGCCGTCGGCCAGCTTCAGCGCGTTGCGGCGCAGCGTCGTGTAGCGGTGCAGCAGCGGCAGGTTCTTGTTGACGGCCTGAATGAGGTTGTTGTAGACACCCACGGGGATGTTGCCGCCATCCAGCGCATCGGCCAGGCAGCTCTCGTAGCCGCGCGCCCGCATGTTGAAGATGTGGCCCTGGACCTCGCCGTTCAGCAGGGCGGCCGCGGTGTTGCGCACGCTCTTGTACGTGCCGGTGATGCCCTCGTAGGCGTCCTTGCGCACCCGGCGATCGGGCGAGTCCATGAAGATGTAGAACGCCGAGTCGCTCAGCTCCACCAGGTTGCCGTCCGCATCCTTGATCGTCGGGAACTTCAGGTCGGCGTTGGCCAGCAGGTTGTAGGCGGTACCCGGCGCGGAGAAGACCTGGCCGGCCAGCGCGATCAGCCGCTCCTGCTCCGCCGGCAGAATGTGCTTCTTCTGGCGGAAAAGGTTCTCCAGCGCGTGCCGATACAGGTTGAGGTCCGGGTTGGCCTGCATCCACTTGTCCAGCGTTTCCCACGGGATGGCGGTCAACTCGGGCTCAACCCAGGCGGTCGCCTCACCGAATTTCACGGCCAGGCCGCGCAGCCGGTCCTGCAGGGCCTGGTACTTGTTGTCGCGCGTGTCCTCGTCGCCGCGCAGAAAGGCGTACACCATGGTCTTCTCGGCGCGCGGCGAGACATCGTCCCGGAACTTGAAGAACTTCAGCAGCGTATCGGCACTCTCGCCCAGCTTGCCCTGGTACGCCGCCAGCTTGGGGATCTCCGCTTCGAGCGCCTTGAAGTCCGCCTCCCAGGCATCGTCGTCCGGGTAGATGTTTTCCGTGGCCCACAGGTACTTCTTGTCGATCTCCTTCCGCTCCGGGACCTTCTTCTCTTCGGCCATGGTGGTGCTCACGGGGGCCAGGATCAGGATCGCGACGAACAGCCCGCTCGTCGCCCAACGCAGCCAGGTGCATCGCAGCTTCATGGTGAGTTCTCACGGCGGGCAGTCCGAGCGCGGTTCGCCGGACGACCCCGCGTATCGTCCCGGCGAAGTGTCAGAACCAGCGAGGGTAGCCGCCGCCCGCTTGGGAGGCAAGCTGGTCCGACAATTCGCGACGAGCGGCGGCGTTGTCGGTGTTGCGCCTACGCGGCCGCGTGGCGGCCGGGCGGCCGGGGCTGCCCGGAGCGGCATGGCGACAGTTTCCGCTTGCTTTCGCGCGCGGGAGTTCGGTACAAGGAAGGTAAGTGGGCGGCGGCCTGTCACCCGCGTGGCTATGATCGTCTGCGGCGGGGCAGGGTAGACATGTCCGCGACGGATGCGGAGAGGCCAGGGAGCAGAGCATGAGACGGTGCTGGATCGCGGGTTTGTTTGCACTTGGCCTGGGGGTTGCGGCCGCCTGGGCGGAGCCGCTCTACGTGGACGACGACGGCGCGGCCGATCCCGGGCCGGGCGACCCGCTGCTCAGCGATCCGCTCGAGGACGGCAGCCTGGCGCACCCGTTTGATGCGCTGCAGGAGGCGCTCGACGCGGCGCTGCCGGGCACGGAAGTGCTCGTGGCGGACGGCCTGTACACCGGTGTCGGCAATCGCGACCTCGACTTCCGCGGCAAGGCACTGACGCTGCGCTCCCTCAGCGGCGATCCCACGCTGTGCATCATCGACTGCGGGCTGGCGGGGCGCGGCTTCACGTTTCGCAGCGGCGAGAGCCGCGCGACGGTGATCCAGGGGTTCACGATCCGGACGGCGTTCCACGCGGCGAGCGGTGGCGGCCTGTATTGCGTGCAGAGCGGGCCGACGGTCCGGGACTGCATCATCACGAATTGCCGCGCGGGCGCGTATGGCGGCGCGCTGTACTCCACCGGCAACCTCAGCCGGCCACTACTGATCAACTGCACGCTTTCGAACAACACGGCCAACGCCGGCGGCGGCATGTACTGCGCGGATGGGAGCTGGGCCTCCCTGGAAGCCTGCACACTGGCCGACAACGTGGCGCCGTACGGCGGCGGCGGGTATTGTCGCGACGTGAGCCGGGTGAATCTGACGAATTGCACGCTGGTGCGGAACCGCGGGACGCTGGGCGGCGCGCTGCTGTGCCAGATCTCGGCCAGCCCGACCCTGCGCAACTGCCTGCTCGGCGGGAACCGGGCCACCCGCTGGGGCGCGGGCGTAATGTGCGCGACCGGCAGCAGTCCCTGGCTGATCCACTGCGCGCTGGTGGGCAACGTCGCGGGTGACGACGGCGGCGGCGTGTACGCCCGCGATGCGAGCAACCCCGTGCTGGTCGGCTGCACCCTGACGGAGAACGTATCGGACCTCGGCGGTGCGTTGTCCGGCGCGGGCGAGTCCTACCTGCGGGTCAAGAACAGCATCATCTGGTTCAATCTGCCCTCCGCGTTCAACATCGTCTCGGGAGTGCTCGACGTGAGCTACAGCGACGTCTTCGGCGGCGTCGCGGGAGTCGGCAACATCGACGACGACCCGCTGTTCATCGATCCCCCGGGGCCCGGTCCCGACGGTGCGTGGGGGACGCTCGACGACGCGTACGGCGACCTGCGGCTGTCGGCAGGGACGCGCTGCATCGATGCCGGCGACAACGCCGATCCGCCGCGCGACGAGTTGGACGTCGACGGTGACGAGTGCACGACCGAGCCGTTGCCGGTGGATCTGGCGGGCTGCGCGCGCTACGTCGACGATCCCGAGACCGACGACCTGGGGCGCGGCAGCGCGCCGCTGGTGGACATGGGCGCCTACGAATTCGGCGCGACCGCGGAGTTGCCGGCAACGCCCTGCACCGGCGATGTCAACTGCGACGGGGCGGTCGACGAGTCGGACGTGACGCCGTTCGTGCTCGCGCTCTGCAATCCGCCCCTGCACGCCACCCTGTTCCCGGGCTGCGCGCTGCAGACGGCGGACCTGAACAACGATGGCGTGCTCGACTTCGCCGACATCAACCCGTTCGTGGCGGTGCTGAGCGAGCGGTAAGTCCGCGGCTTCACACTTCCCGGAACCGCGCCGTGAAGTGCCGCAGCGAAGGCGGCGCGGCGACGATCTCCAGGGGCCGGAGCTGGTCGCGCACCTGGTACAGATCGATCAGCGCTTCGATCACGTAATCGATGTGGCTCTGCGTGTAGACGCGGCGCGGGATCGCCAGGCGCACAAGTTCCATCGGCGGAGCCTGCCCATTCTCCCCGAACATGACGCTGCCGATTTCGACCGCGCGGATGCCGGCCTGGCGGTAGAGACCCACCACCAGGGCCTGCCCCGGGAACTGCGCGGGTGGAATATGCGGCGCGAAGTGCTTCGCATCGATGTAGATCGCGTGCCCGCCGGGCGGTTCGACAATCTGGATGCCGGCGGCCAGCAGTTTCTCGCCCAGGTACGCGGTGCTGCGGATGCGGTAGCGCAGGTAGTCGTCGTGCACGACCTCCTCGAACCCCTGCGCCATCGCTTCCAGATCGCGGCCCGCCAGCCCGCCATAGGTGATGAAGCCCTCGGTCAGAATGAGCAGCTCGTCGGCGCGCTGGACCAGCGCCGGATCGCGCAGCAGCAGCAGCCCGCCGATGTTCACGATGCCGTCCTTCTTCGCGCTGATCGTCGCGCCGTCCGCGAGGTCGAACATGTCGCGGACGATGTCGCGCACGCCGCGCTCCTGCTGCCCCGGCTCGCGCTGCTTGATGAACCAGGCGTTCTCGGCGAACCGGCACGCGTCGAGGAAGAACGGCAGCTTGTAGCGGTCGCAGATCTGCCGCACGCCGCGCAGGTTTTCCAGGCTGACCGGCTGGCCGCCGCCGCTGTTGTTGGTGACCGTCATCATGACGACCGGGATGTGGGCGGGGCCGACCTCCTTGATTAGCGCCTCGAGCCGCGCGAGATCCATATTGCCCTTGAACGGGTGGCGCGTCGTCGGCTGGCGGCCCTCGGCGATGACCAGGTCGAGGGCCTGGGCGCCGGTGTGTTCGATGTTGGCGCGGGTCGTGTCGAAGTGGCTGTTGCTGGGCACCACCTTGCCCGGGCCGCCCACCAGCTCGAACAGGATGCGTTCGCTGGCGCGGCCCTGGTGCGTCGGCAGAATGTGCTCGAAGCCGGTGAGCTCGTGGATCTTGTCACGCAGGACGAACCAGCTCTTGGCGCCGGCGTACGACTCGTCGCCGCGCATGATGCCGGCCCACTGCAGGCTGCTCATCGCGCCGGTGCCGCTGTCCGTGAGCAGGTCGATCAGCACGTCCTCCGCGCGGATCAGGAACAGGTTGAAACCGGCCTCCCGCAGAATCTGCTCGCGCTCGGGGCGCGTGGTCATGCGGATCGGCTCAACGACCTTGATGCGAAACGGTTCGATAATGGTCTTCATGAGGTTTTTCCACTCAGGTACTGCGGGTTTGGCTGACGCGCATCATGGGATCCACGCGCGGAGCGGTTCCAGATGGCGCGCGGCGTCGGGGCCGGCCACAGCTTCGAATTCGCCCCGCTCATACGCCTGTGCCACGGCCTGCTCATACTGCGTTGTCCGCGTCCGGACGAGTTGACTCACAATCGGCAAAGACACGCTTAGCACGGCACAACTGATGACGGCGCCCGCGCTCACCCGCGCCAGGCGCACGCCGCGCGCTGCCGGCCAAAGCGCTGCGAGCCACGGCAGCGCGAGCGCGGCCAGCGCCGGCAGCAGCGGCAGGTACGGCCAGCCGCCGTCCGCCGTTCCGAGCCGCCGCAAATCCTCGCTCCCCGGCGCGAGTGCGAAGCGCGACCATGCCAGGCCGCCCGCCACGATCACCACGCCGAGCACCAGCCCGAACAGCACCGCGCGCCGCGTCAGCGCGCCTGGCCGCGCTGCACGTATCCAGAACCACGCCGTCAACAGCGCCGTCACGATGCTGCCAGCCAGCCCGCCGGCGATCCACAAGGCGGCCCCGAGCATGTCCCGCAGCCGGTCGTGGGCGCGCGAGTCGAGCTCGGGGCCCTCGGTCGTGCCGAACAGCGGCAGCGGCGCGCCGCGCTGCGCGGCGCTGTCGCGATAAGCGGCGCGCCAGGCGCGCAACGCGTCCGCCACTTCCGGCGGCGCGGCCGGCGCCGTGGTCGCCGGGCCGGAAGCCGGTGCCGTCTCGGCCACGAGGTGCCGGATCAGCAGGTCGGCTGCCAGCAACCGCAACGACGGCGGTCCCGGATCAAGCGTCCATTGACGCAGCACACGGCGCAGCAGACGCCGGCACAGGTCGGCCCCCGCCGTGTCCCCCATGTTCTGGCGGGTGGCGGCCAACTGCTGCACACGGTCCACCAAGTACTGCAAGAAGGGCCCGTGCGGCTCGCCGAACTGAATCTCGGCGCTGCGGCGGGCCGTACCGGGGCCAAGCCCCAGGCCCGTGAACAGCCGGGTCCGGGCGGCGAACTGCTCGGGCAGGAACAGGCTGAACGACGCGTCCTGCATGTCGGCGAAATAGGGCCCGAAGGTCGGCCACCACTGGTCGATCGGCACGCGAAGCTGCTCGAGCTGGAGCATCGTCAGGGCCGCCAACTGCAGGCGGACCGCGTACGTCTGGGTGATCATCGCCGCCCCGGCGCGCGCGTCCTCGAACAACTCCGCGAGCCTTTCGGGCGCGCGACGGGCGGTGTTGATGTGCACGCTGATGATCTTCAGCAGGTCACCGCTGCGCGTGGGCGCATCGAAGGCCGCGCGGGCGGCGCGAAAACTGCCGTCCAGCGCCTCCGGCTTGATCCGCGCCAGGGATCGCAAGGGAAGCTGGTTCCACGCCGCGCGCAGGCTTACGCCGCCGATGATCGCCACCACCATGATCGCCAGCAGAAGCGCCAGCCGGCCGAGCGCAAAACCGGTGGCCGGCGGCGGCGCCGAAGGCGTCGCGGTGTGAGGTGTGTGCCGCTTGCGCATGTGGAAAAGCTACGCGGGCGCGCGGCGGCGGGCAAGCGGGGCGCGGCGGGCTAGGCGCGGCTGGCGCGGCAGACCAGGCCGATCAGGCGGTAGACCAGCTTCGCCGCCAGGAACTCGGTGACCGTGCCGGGCGGCAGCGGGCAGACCTCGACGACGTCGGCCGCGACGATGCGCCGCGTACGGGTGACCGCCGCGAGCAGGTCGGTGACGTGGTACCAGTCCAGGCCGCCGGGTTCGGGCGTACCTGTGCCGGGCGCGTAGGCCGGATCGAAGCCATCGATGTCGATGGTGACGTAGACCGTGCTGCTCAGCTCCGCGACGGCGCTGTCGATCCACGTCGCCGACTCGTGGCACGTACGGCCGCTGAAGATCGGCTTGCGCGCCTCGCGGATGAAGCGCGCCTCGGCGGCGGAGTAGTTGCGGATCCCGACGCCGACGGCGGGCACGCCGAGTTCGTGGATCCGGCGCATGACGCTGGCGTGGCTGTACGGCGTGCCCTGGTATTCGTCGCGCAGATCCGCGTGCGCGTCGATCTGCAGCACGCTCAAGTCCTTGTAGCGGCTGTGCACCGCGCGCACCAGGCCGGACGAAATGCTGTGCTCACCGCCGAGGCCGATCAGGAACTTGCCGTCGCGGACGACGTGGCGGGCGGCGGCGTAGACGCGGGCGTGCATCTCGGCGGGGCCGCGTGCGTCGGGCTCGAGCGCTTCCAGTGTCGCCACGCCGGCGTGATGGCTCTCGCGCCCGAGTTGCTCGTCATACAGCTCGACCTGTTGGGACGCCGTGATCATGGCGCGCGGGCCGTGGCGCGTGCCGGCGCCGAAGCTGGTCGTGGCTTCGTACGGGATCGGCAGCACGACGAAGCGCGCGCGGGCGTAATCGGCATCGCGCGCGGGCAGGCCGAGGAAGTTGTCGGGGATGCTCGCAGCCACGCGGGCTACTCGAACAAGAAGATGGCCGCGGCGACGACGGTTGTCCACTTGCCGTTCTTGTCGCCTTCGGCGGTCTGGACGACGGCCCGCGTTTGAACGATCTGGCCGCTCATCTTGTACACTTCGCGGCGGGCGTCGTACGCGAGGTCGGGGTCGAACTCGATGCCGAGGGTTGTGGCCAGCATGCTCGCGGCCATGTCCTCGACGAAGTCAGCGGTCTTCTTCTCGGTCATGCCGTAGCCGTGGTGCTCGGAGATGTAGCCGAACTGGTCGCCCTTGGCAGGGATGGCGAGACCGATACCGGCGGAGACGAGGCGATTGGGTTCGTCGGTTCGCGCTTCCGCCATGACGCAGAACGTGATCTGGCCGGGGATCAGTTTGGCCAGGCCCGCTTTGCGTGGGATGATCTTGCAGCCGGGCGGGTAGATGCTCGAAACCTTGACCAGGTTGCACTGGGCGATGCCGGCGTCGCGCAGCGCGGCCTCGAATGACTCGAGATTGTGCCGATGCTTGCCCACGCCCGCGGTGAAGAAGACACGCTTGGGGACCATCAAATCCATCAAAGAGCCTCCTGTCCGGCAGCACGCGCCGTCACGCGACAGGGGTCGGTTCGCCGCCTCGGCGACCAGGCCGAGGGCGACACGACGAACGTCCCGCAAAGGGGGCGAATTATAGCAACTACGGTCGCGGTCACAACGCAAGCGCCGAAAAAACGCGCCGCCGTTCACGCGCCCCGCGGCCGGCCACCGCCCGTTTGGCGGCTGCGAATTTGTTTTCAATACTTGAGGTGGAGCCGGGTGCCCGGGCTTCGGCCCGGACCCCATGTCCGGGAGCCGGACGTCAGTGTGCGATCCGGAGGAGAGGAGTCTTTCCGGAGAAGGGCCGGTGCCCGCAGTGGGCGCCGGCCTTGTTTTGCGCGCGCCTCCGCCGATAATGCGCGGCGCCCTGGGCCGTGCCGGCTCCCCTCACGCAGCGCTCGACCGGTGCGCGTCCCGCCGGAGAGCGCCGATGTACGCCGCGATCAACGCCTGGACCTTCCCGCCGCCGACTCCACCCGCGGAACAACTGGCCTTGGCAGCGACAGCGGGCTTCGCGGGTTGCGAGCTGGTCGTCGCCGACGAAGGCCCGCTGCGGCCCGATACGCCCACGGGCGAGTTTGCGCGACTGGCCCGGCACGCCGCCAGCCTCGGCGTACGCATCGCCGGCCTCGCGAACGGACTATTCTGGCGGTTCAACTACGCCGCTCCGCACGCCGCGGATCGGCAGCGCGCCCATGAGCTGACCCTGCAACTCCTGGATCGCGCGGCCGCGGCGCAGGCCGGCGCGGTGCTGGTCGTGCCGGCGGTGGTCGGCAAGGCCGGCGATCCGCGTCCCGGCGTCACTTACTCCGACGCGCTGCTGCGAACCTATGACGCACTTGCCGAGTTGCGTTTCGCCGCCGAAGCGCGCGCGGTCGTGCTCGCGCTGGAAAACGTCTGGAACCGCTTCCTCCTGTCGCCGGTCGAGGCGGCGGACCTGCTCGATCGCATCAACTCGCCGTACGTGGGCTTCTATCTCGACACGGGCAACCTCCTGCCGTACGGCTACCCGGAGGATTGGATCGCCACGCTAGGCGGCCGCATCGCGCGGGTCCACGCGAAGGACTATGATCTGCAGCGCCCGGGGCCGGCGGGCTTCTGTCCGCTGGGTTCCGGCAGCGTGAACTGGCCCGCCGTCGTCCGCGCGCTGGCGGCGTGCGGGTATGATGGACCGCTGACCTACGAAGGGCCGGGCGATCCGGGCGAAGTCTGCCGCCGGCTGAAGAACATCCTGGCCGGGCGGCCCGCGTGTGAGGTGCAAGCATGAAACTGGATTGTGCAGCGCTGCGGGCCGGTCGCACGGTGGCCGATGGCGGCTGGTCCACACAGCTCCAGATGCGCGGCGTCCCGGGCGATGTCATGGCGGAGACCGCGAACGTCACGCACGCCGAGATTGTTCTGGAACTCGCGCAGACCTATCTCGACGCCGGGGCGCAGTTCATCACGACCAACACCTTCGCGGCCAACCGCTTCGGCGTGGAGCGGCGCGAGCTGACGATCAGCGTGGAGGAGTTGAACCGGCGCGGCGCCGAGTTGGCGCGCACGGCCGTGGGCGAGCGTGCTGCCTTCGTCGCCGGCTCGATGGGGCCGAGCGGGAAGATCATGGCGGTGCGCGAGGCGACGCCGGAGCAGCTTACTCCGGTATTCGTCGAGCAGGCGACCGCGCTGGCGGCGGGGGGTGTGGACGTCATCGTGCTGGAGACGTTTTCGGAGCTGGCGGAGATCCTGCTGGCGCTCCGCGCGGTGAAGGATGCGACCGGTTTGCCGGTGATCGCCAGCATGTCGTTTGACGCCGGCCCGCAGCGGACGCGGACGATGATGGGGGCGCAGGCGGGGGAGTGCGCGACGGCGTTGGAGGATGCCGGTGCAGACATCATCGGCTGCAACTGCGGCAGCGGCATCAACCACGTGCTGCCGGCGGTGGTCGCGTTGCGGGCGGCGACGAGCCTGCCGCTGTGGGTGAAGCCGAACGCGGGTCTGCCGGAGCTCGAAGACGGCCGCGCGGTGTGGAAGCAGACGCCGGAGGAGTTCGCCGGGTTCGTGCCGCAGCTCCTCGACGCGGGCGCGAATATCATCGGTGGCTGCTGCGGCAGCGGCCCGGAGCATATCCGCCGGGTGGCAAAGGTCGTCGCCAGGCACAAGTGACTCGCTGCCACTGCTCTGGAGCAGTGCCGCCCATCACTTCGGTAGCTGCACCCCCAGATCGCTGGTCGTGAACAGCGCCGCAAAGCGCAGGCCCGCCGCTTCGATCGCCGCCTTGCCGCCTTCCTGCCGATCGATCGTGACGACGACTTCTGTGACTTGTGCGCCGGCGTCGTGGAGTGTCTTGCACGCCTCGATCGCCTGGCCGCCGGACGTGGCGATATCCTCGACCAGCAGCACGTGCTCGCCCTTTTCGAGCCGCCCCTCGATGAGCTTGCCCGTGCCGTAGCCGGCCTTCTTCGAGTTGCGCACGATCACGAACGGCTTGCCCGTTTCCAGCGCCGTCGCCGCCGCCAGCGCGATGCCGCCGAGTTCGGCGCCCGCGATGCGATCCACCTCCGGCGTAACGTGCCGGGCGAAGCGGCGCGCCAGCTCACGGAGCAGCGCCGGCTGCGTCTCGAACAGATACTTGTCGAGGTAGTACTTGCTCTTGCGTCCGGAGCGGAGCGTGAAATCGCCTTCGAGCAGGGCGGCGGCCTTCAGGGCCTGGGCCAGTTCGGCATCGGTCATGTTCAACCTCTCTTCGTACTGCCGCGCGTCGTCCGGCGGGCGCCGCGCCGCGCAGGCTGTGGGGCGGCGACACCACTCGGCTCGGCCGGTTGGGCAATCGGTCGGCCCGCCGGCGGCGCCAGCGTCTGGGCGAGCTGCGTGACGCCTTCGCGACCGAAGCGCAGCACCAGCTCGAACAGGCTGCTCATGGTAGCGAGAAAGCCCTGGAGCTCGTCAAGGCGCTGGCGGTAGCTGCGCGCCGCGGCGGCGTCGCGCACGCTGTCCGGGCGGGCATCCGCGATCATCGCGCGGCAGCGGTCGATGGTGGCGATGATCGGCTCGACCTCGCGCCGCCGGCGTTCGCGCATGATGGTCTCGAACATGTGCCACACGTCGACGTCGGCCTGGAAGTACTCCTTGCGGTCGCCGAGTTGGTGCACCCGTTCGACCAGGCCCCAGTCGACGAGGGCCCGCAGGTTCATGCTGGTGTTGCCGCGTGAGACGTGGAGCTGGGCCATGATGTCGTCGGTGCACAGTGGCCGGTCGGAGACAAACAGCAGGGCGTGCATCTCGGCCATGGTGCGGTTGATGCCCCAGTAGCCGCCCATTTCGCCCCAGCGGCGGACGAGCAAGGAGCGGGACTCGGCCAGCGGGTCCGGCATGGCAGTCTCCTTTGAACTTTCAGAACTAATTGAACATAGCGCCCGCCGGCCAAATATCAAGCTGGAACAAGCGGTCAGCGATCAGCGGTCAGCCTTCAGCCAGACTGGCATCCGCGCCGGACACCTCAAACCTCCGGCGTTGCCCTGGGGGGGAGCAAAGCCTCCGCCTTGCTGTCTGTGGCAGCGGCGTCTCGCCGGTGAGCCTCGCCGGTGACTCGCGGGGTGGTGCGGGCGTCTCGCCCGCCGCAGTGTCAATCCGACTCGTGCCCGGTCGTTGCGCTGGATACGATCGGCACGCTACGTCGCAGCCGCTTTCCTTTTGGGCTCCGGAGATTTCCCGCACGGGCATCACGGAAATGTACGGAACGTGGAATACCCTCGAGTCAGAGGGCTCGGCGGTGATGGAGGCCGACGCGACGAGCGGTGCAACGCCGGGTAGTGCGCTGGTGGGTTGCTCACTGCCGTTCGCGGCGCGGATCGCGCTGGGTGGGGCCCTCGCTTGCGCTTCGGGCTCCGATCCGGCCGCGCGGCCCCGATCGGCCTGCACCGCTCCGGTTGGGCTGCAGGCCCCGGCGTGCATAGCGGCCCCCACTGTCACCTTGTTACCTGCCTCCTTTGTTACGTTGTCAGGTGCGCACGCGGCGGGGGTGCCCCGCCCCGGTGGAGAACTCGGGGGCGTTGCTCTCCCAGACGCCGGGGATGACGCGGTCGCACTCCGGGCAGTGCCCATCGCGGAGGCGGATGTTCCGCACGTAGAACCCGTCGCGCTCGATCAGCGTCGCGTTGCAGCCCGGACAGTGCGTGTGCTCGAGGTCGCCCACGTGGCCCGGGAGATTACCGGGATAGACGAAGTTCAGCCCCGCTTTGCGCCCGATCTCGTACGCACGCAACAGCGTGTCCGCCGACGTGCGGGGCGGACCGGTCATCTTGTAGTCCGGGTGGAACGCCGTCACGTGCCACGGAATATCCGGCGACACGCCAACCAGGAACGTTGCGATGTCGCGCAGTTCCTCGTCCGAGTCGTTGAAGCCCGGCACGACGAGCGTGACGACCTCGACCCAGTAGTCCATTTCCTTCAGCCGCCGGATGGTGTTGAGCACGTTTTCGAGCACGCCGCCGAGCTGGCGATAGCTCTGATCGCGGAACGACTTGAGGTCCACTTTGAACAGCTTGACGTACGGGCGGAGATACTCGAGCACCTCCGGCGTGGCGTTCCCGTTGGAGACGTACGAGCCAAGCAAGCCGTGTGGCTGGCCGGCCTTGAACACCGCGACGGCCCATTCCGTCGTGATCAGCGGTTCGTTGTACGTGCTGGTCAGGACCGGGCAGTTGTGCTCCACGGCGAGCTGCGCGATGCGCTCTGGCTCTACGAAACTCGGCTCGGCGACCGCCTGCGTGTCGCGCAACATCTGGCTCGTGACCCAGTTCTGGCAGTATGAGCAGTGCAGGTCGCAGCCGAGCATGCCGAACGACAGCGCCTCGCGCCCGGGAAACGCGTGGAAGAAGGGCTTCTTCTCGATCGGATCGACGGCCAGGCCGGCGACGTAGCCGAACGGTACACGCAACACGCCATCGCGGTTGAAGCGCACGCGGCAGACACCGTCGCGGCCGGGCAGCACCTTGCAGCGATGGGCGCAGGCATAGCAGCGCACAGCGCCGCCATCTTCGGTTTTCACCAGGGCGGGTTCGCCGGGGGCCGTGTGCTCAGCGAGCAGCTTCTTGAGCGAGATGACGCGCGGCGTGAGTTCGGGCATCGGTTCTCTCCCGCGGCGCGCCGGGTTGTCGTTTCCCCGGGTTGCGTCTACGTCGGATTGACCGGCGGCCGGCCGACGCTGTAGTACTCGAAATTGTAGCGCGCCATGGTCGCCGGCGCGAAGACGTTGCGGCCGTCGAAAATGAGCGGCTGCTTCAGGGCCGCACGGATACGCGGGAAATCCGGGCTGCGGAATTCCATCCATTCGGTGAGGATGAGGAGCGCGTCCGCTGCGGGCAGCACGGCATAGGGATCCGTGCAGTAAGTGATGCGGTCGCCGAACACGGCGCGCGTCGACTCCAACGCACGGGGGTCGTGCACCGCCACGCTTGCGCCGGCGTCGAGCAGACCGGCGATGATCGTCAGCGCCGGCGCCTCGCGCACGTCGTCGGTCTGGGGCTTGAAGGCCAGGCCCCAGATCGCGAACTTGCGCCCACGCAGGTTCTCGCCGAAGCGCTGCCGGATCCGCCGCAGCATGTTCTCGCGCTGCGCCAGGTTGCGGCGGTGCACGGCGTCGAGCAACTGGCAGTTCGCGCCCGCCGCTCGGCCGAAATTGGACAGCGCCTGCACGTCTTTCGGGAAGCAGCTTCCGCCGTAGCCGAGGCCGGGGTACAGGAAGTGGTGCCCGATGCGTGCGTCGGAGCCCATCCCGAGGCGGACCTCGTTGACATCGACATTCAGCCGTTCGCAGATCTCGGCGATCTCGTTGATGAAGCTGATGCGCGTCGCGAGGTAGGCATTGGCGGCGTACTTGGCCAGCTCGGCGGCAGCGCGGCTCATCCGCAGAATCGGCTTGTTGTTGCGGACGAACGGGGCATGCAGCTCGGCGAGTTCGTCGCCGGCGGCCGGATCATCGGCGCCGATCACGACGCGGTCGGGCCGGATGAAGTCGGTGACCGCGGAGCCCTCCTTCAGGAATTCGGGATTGCTGACCACGGGGCAGTGGTGGCGCGTGTTGGCCCTGAACAGGGCCTCGATGCGCGCGCCGGTGCCCACGGGCACCGTGCTCTTGGTCACGATGATCGCCGGGCCGGTCAGCGCCTGGGCCACGGCGGTGGCGACCGTCTCGATGGCAGTCAGGTCGGCGGAACCATCCTGTTGCGGCGGCGTGCCGACGGCCAGGAAAACCACGCGGACGCCGCCGACGGCCTGTGGCAGATCGGTCGTGAAGCGGAGCCGGCCGGCCTGCAGGTTGCCGCGCAGGACCTCTTCGAGGCCAGGCTCGAAGAACGGGCACTGCCCGGCCTGGAGCCGCCGGACCTTCTGCGCGTCATTGTCGACGCCGACGACGTGGTTGCCGGTCTCGGCCAGGCAGGCGGCCGTGACCAGCCCGACGTATCCGCTACCGATGACGGCAATCTGCATGCTTCCGTTCCTTTGCGCAAGGGCCAGGTTCCGGGTTGCGGCGGACCACGGTCCCGCCGCATCGTGTTCGCGTGTGCCTGGGAGCCGGGCGACCGTTCCCGTCGCCGTCCGTGGCAGGGGCGTCCGGTTGCGAGCTGCGCGGCCCTTCCAGTGTATAATCGCCGGCGACAGCGGTCGGCCGCGGACGCGGTGTGGCCGCGCAACAGGGTATCTCTGCGGAGTTTGTCATGCGGATCGTCGTGGCCGGCTGTGCGGGCTTCATCGGCTTTCACCTGACCCAGCGCCTGCTGGGTGACGGCCACGAGGTCATTGGCATCGACAACTTCGCCAGCGGAAGCCGCCGCAACGCGGAGCAACTCGCCGCCCACCCGCGCTTCCGGTTTCACGAACACGATATCGTGAACCCGCTCGGTGTCGAGGGGCTGTGCGAGCGGGTCTACGACCTGGCGTGCCCGGCGTCACCGGTGGACTTCGGCGCGCGGCGCCTGGACATTCTGGCGACGTGCTCGCGGGGGGTGTGGATGTTGCTCGAGTTCGCACGCCAGCACGGTGCCCGGCTGCTCCACGCCAGCACGAGCGAGGTCTACGGCGACCCGCAGGAGCATCCGCAGCGTGAAAGCTACTGGGGCCACGTCAACCCGATCGGACCCCGCGCGTGCTATGACGAGGGCAAGCGCTTTGCAGAAGCCCTCCTGACCTCGTACAGCGCGTGCCACGGCACGCCGGTGCGGATTCCGCGCATCTTCAATACGTACGGACCGAACATGCGGGCGGATGACGGACGGATGCTACCGACCTTCATCCAGCAAGCGCTGCGCGGCGCCCCGCTCACGGTCCACGGCGACGGCAGCCAGACCCGCAGCTTCTGCTACGTCAGCGACCTGGTCGAGGGCCTGATCCGCCTAATGGAGAGCGACGTCGGCGAGCCGGTCAACCTCGGCAATCCGGCGGAGATCACGATCCGAGCTGCGGCCGAGGAGGTCATTCGCCTGACCGGCAGCCGGAGCGAGCTCCAGTTCGTGCCGCGGCCGGTGGATGATCCGTGCCTGCGTTGCCCGGACATCACGCGGGCCCGCACGCTTCTGGGCTGGGCCCCGCAGATCGCGCGGGAAACCGGGTTTGCCCGCACGATCGCATGGTTCCGGGAAAATCGCTGATTGGCCGGGGGCGCCACCGCTGCATTTCGAGCCGGATTATCTGACGGCTGGGGGGCGAAACGTCCAAGATTCCCCACCCGTCCGCGGTCGGCGGCGTTCCGCGTAGCGCAGTTCGAAGGCGGGCCGCGCCGGAAGCGATAGCAGGTTCAGCGACACGCACGTCCGCCGGGCTACGTCCGCATTGTCGCCTCCGACGACGCGGCCTAGCCCAGGGGCTCGCTGGCCGAGTGCGGGTTGCGCGAGAACGCAATGAACGACCCGACCACACCTGATCTGTGGAGCACGGTGCCGGCCCATCGGGATGGCCCCACGCTGGCCGAACTGGCCTTGCATCTGGACCGCCTGGTCGAGGAGCGGGAGCTGCTCGGCCGGGAACTGCTGCGCTGCCATGAGCAGCTCAACCTGGTCTTCGATATCAACGAACAGATTTCGCACCTGACCGACCCGGACGCCATCCTCAGCGCGCTGCTGCGACGCTTCGGCAGCATGCTCGAAGTCGGGGCCGTTTTCCTGGATCGGGCCGGCTGCTGTATGCGCATCGAGCTCGACCAGTACGCTGGCCCGCGCCTGGACGTGCCGCCGGAGCACGTGCGTGGCGTCCTGGCGAGCCACATCGAGATCGTCCGGGAGACGCGTCAGGCCCGCGTCCCGCCCCTGACACCGGAGGAGACGGCGCGCCTGGCCGGCGCTCACGTGCTGCTCGGCACGCTGCAGCGCGCCGACCGCGACGTCGGCGTGGTTGTGGCGCTGCGCGCGCCGGCGGTGCGGCCCTTCGACGGCGGTGACTTGCTGGCGTCCGCGTCCGTGCTGGCCTACGGCACGCAGGTGCTGCGCAACCTGCACACGGTGCGCCATCTGCAGCGCACGGCGCTGGAGACCGTCTGCACGCTGGTCAACGCCATCGACGCCAAGGACAACTACACTTCAACGCATTCGGAGCGCGTCGGCGGGTTCGCCCGCCTGGTGGGCGAAGCGCTCGGCCTGGCGAAGCCGCAGCTCCAGTCCCTGGAGTGGGCGGGGTTGCTCCACGACGTCGGCAAGATCGGGGTGCCGGAGCAGATTCTCAACAAGCCCGGCGCCCTCACGCAGGCCGAATTCGAGCTGATGAAGAAGCACGCCGTCACGGGCTACGAGGTGCTCAAGCCCGTGGCCCAGCTCGCGCCGGTGCTGGAAGCCGTGCTCTATCACCACGAGAACCACGACGGCTCCGGGTACCCGCAGGGTCTGGCCGGCGAGGAAATCCCGCTCGCAGCGCGGATCATCCACGTGGTGGATATCTTTGATGCACTGACGACCAACCGCCCGTATCGCCGCAGCTACGGCATCGAGCAGGCGATTCAGGTCCTGCTGGCGGGGGCCGGCCGCGCCACTGATCCGGAGCTGACGGAGCAGTTCATCGAAACGCTCCGCCGCTACCGCAGCGAGCAGCCCGGCGAGTTCCGGGCGCGTTTCAGTCATCTGACGGAAACAGACAACGCGGCGCAGAAGCTGCCGCCCGGCGGCGTCCGGTTCGCGCCGCCAAGTGGGAACATTCACTGAGGCTCTGAGTGGAGAGATCGGTCGTGCGGCGCGCGAAAGGCATCAGTATCGTCGAGTTGATCCTGGCCATCGTCGTGCTGGGCGTCGTGGCTACGCTGGCGATCCCGCGGTTCAGCGGGGCCGCGCAGGCGCCCGACGAGAGCGCGCTCCTGCGCGACCGGCTCCAGGTGCTCCGCGTTGCCATCGAGCGCTACTACCAGGATCATGGCGCGTTCCCCGGACAATATGGCGACGGGCGCGCGCCGCGCAGCACGGCGGAGGCCTTCCGCAGCCAGTTGACCCAATTCACCGACGAGATCGGGCGCGTGGCGGAGTCGCGCGACGCGTCGCACCGCTTCGGGCCGTACCTGCGGGACGGCGTGCCCGTTTGCCCCGTCGCCGGAGACGGGCACCTGGGCGGTGTGCACGTCATCAGCGGCGCGGACCTGCCGGCTTTCACGGCTGAAGCGCCGGACGCCGGCTGGGTTTACAACTGCGAAACGGGACAGATCGGGCCAAACGCGGCCGGGACCGACAGCGCGGGCCGGAGCTACGCGGGCTATTGAGTCGCGGGGCGGGCCATAAGAAAACCTGGGAGGCCAACTGTCGGTCGATCTCCCAGGTTGCGTCTTTCTGGGGCGGCGATCAGCAGCGCTGCTACTCGTCGCTGCTCCGGTGGAAGAAGCCACCGAAGCCTTCGCCCATCTCGTCGCCCAGGCCGCCGCGGCGCTGCTTGCGCTCGCGCCGCCGACCCTCTTCGTCGCCGCCCGCCTCTTCGGGCTCGCTGGCCCATTCGGCGCGCTTCTTCGACAGGCCGATCTTGCGTTCGATCGTGTCCACGCGAAGGATCTTGACATCGACTTCCTGGCCGAGCTGCACCTCGTCCTGCGGGTTCTCGACCTTGTGGTCGGCGAGCTCGGAAACGTGAAGCAGGCCCTCGAGTTCCGGCTCGAGCTCGACGAAGACGCCGAAGTTCGTGATCTTCGTGACCTTGCCGCGGACGACCATGCCCGGCTGGTAGCGCTCGGGGACGGCCCGCAGCCAGGGGTCTTCGGTCATCTGCTTCAGGCCGAGGCCGATACGCATCTTCTCCTGGTCGACGGTGAGCACGACGCAGCGGACGCGGTCACCCTTCTTCACGACCTCCGACGGATGGCTGACCTTCTTGGTCCAGCTCATGTCGGACACGTGCAGCAGGCCGTCGATGCCTTCCTCGATCTCGACGAACGCGCCGTAGTTGGTGAGGTTGCGGACCGTGCCCTCGACGACCGTGCCCGTCGGGTATTTCTGGGCGACCGTGGTCCAGGGGTTCACCTCGGTCTGCTTCATGCCGAGCGAGATCTCCTGCTTGTCCTTGTTCACCTCAAGGACGACGACGTCGATCATGTCGTTGACGTTGACGACCTCGGACGGGTGATTGATCCGGCGAGTCCAGCTCATCTCGGAAATGTGGACCAGGCCCTCGATGCCCGGCTCGAGCTTCACGAAGGCGCCGTAGTTCATGATGTTGACGACCTCGCCGCGGACACGAGCGCCGACGGGGTAGCGGTCGGCGACCTTTTCCCACGGGTTCTCTTCCTTCTGCTTGAGGCCGAGGGCGATCTTCTCGCGCTCGCGGTCGATCGAGAGGACCTTCACCTCGACTTCCTGGTCGACCTTCAGCATCTGGCTCGGGTGCTCGATGCGGTCCCAGCTCATGTCGGTGATGTGCAGCAGGCCGTCGATGCCGCCGAGGTCGACGAACGCGCCAAAGTCGGCAATGTTCTTCACGACGCCCTTGCGCAACTGGCCGACGGCGACCTCTTCGAGCAGCTTGGCCTTTGCCTTGGCGCGCTCCTCCTCGATCAGCTTGCGGCGGCTGATGACGATGTTGCGCCGCTCGGTGTCGATCTTGAGGATCTTGGCCTCGATGTCATGGCCGATGTACTCGCCGACGTCCGCCGGCCGGCGGATATCGACCTGCGAGGCGGGCAGGAAGACGGGCACGCCGATGTCGACGAGCAGGCCGCCCTTGATCTTGCGGAGGACCTTGCCCTTGACGGTGTCGCCTTCGTGCGTGGTCTCGACGATGCGCTTCCAGTTGAGGATGCGATCGGCCCGGCGTTTCGAGACGATGATCATGCCGGTCTCGTCGATGTCCTCAACGAGCACGTCGATCTGGTCGCCGACCTTGACCTGCGAGGCGTCGTCCCATTCCTCGAGGGCGACGATGCCTTCGCTCTTCAGGCCGACGTCGAGGACGGCTTCGTTGCCGCTGAGCGCGACGACGCGGGCCTTCAGGATGGAGTTGAAGTCAAGCCCCGCCCCGGATTGCGTGCCGACCGCCTTCTCGAGCAGTTCGGGGTTGAGGTCTTCGCCGAACGCGGCCCTGAACTCGGCGTCCAGGTCGGCGTCGCTCACTTGGATGTCTTTGAACAGTGCTGGATCGATCATGAATGTGTCCTGTGCCGCATGCGGCGCGTGGGCAACTCGCCCGCGAGATTCGCCGTTGATGCGTTGTTGGTGGGGGGAACAGCTTGGAAGCCACCTGCCCTCGCCCCGGGCCATCCGGCGCAACCTGAGAACAGGCCAAGCAGTATAGCGGCTTGTTGGCCGCGGCCGCAAGGGCGCGCGGACGACATTCGGGAGCGATTGCGAACCTGCCAGGGCGTAACAAGGTGGGCAGGTGACAAGGTGACAATGTAAGCGGCCGCGGTCAGAAGGGCCCAGCAGGAGCCGGCAGTGGTCGCGTTTCAGCTAGATGGGCGTCCGCCCTTGGGAAGAGCAAAGCTCCAGCTTTGCTGGGTGTCGCTGCGGGGGCCGTGAAGCTCCCGCCTTGCTGACAATCGCCACGACGTCCCGCGCAGAACCCGCAGCGGCAGCGCCGGGTCCGCGCAGCGCGGGTAGCGGCCGCCGTCCTCGACCGCCGTCGGTGGGCAGGCGTGTTATGATGCCCCTCGATCTGCAGCAGCGTGGCGCATATGTCCCCGCGTGTCGGTCGTGGCGCGCTCTTGGTGAGTACCATGCCCGGCGGCTCGGGAGGTTGACTGTGGGCACGTACAAAGTCACGTGACACGTTCGGACAACGAGATCGGTGCTGTCTTCGTACAGTTTGCTGCGGTGGATATGTTGGCTCGCGCTGTTCGCGCTGGGCGTGCTGCTGCTTCTCCACGCGACTTCGCGGGAGACTGAGTATTATGAGTGGCCCACCGCGTCGCGGCCATCTGACAGCCGACTATTCCACTGGTGGACCAAGGGGGGCTGGGTGCGCGATATTGCGCTGCGCGACTCGCATGGGGCCTACTTCTTCCGCGACGAACACCTGAATGTTGGAGCTTTGGCTCTCCTCCGCGTCACCGGTGTCTAGCCCGGCATTTCGGATGCGACACGGGAACACGCGACGCTGTTCACAGCGACGCCCTACGAAGTCATGGCCACCGCGAGCCGGGATACCTTGGTCGTCATCCTGCCGGACCTGACAAAGAAGCACTTTGCTGTCTCCCCTGGTGCCGTCATCGAAATCGACCAACGCTTGATACGGGCGATGCAACGTCCGGCAGGAACCTTCTCCGTCGTCGAAGAGGTGTATCGCTACGCCGTCGATGTCGGCGAGAAGGATTTGTGGTCATTCCTCGAATCGTACTGGCCGATACACGACGTCGAATCGCGCGATTCCGCTGAGTGAGACGGCGGGGGCCACGACCGGCCGATTTCGCACCTGCGGCCTCGCTCCGCCGGCCTCGTCGGCGGTGCAGGGTTGCTGCTGCGAGACCGCCTGCGGCGAATTCGAGGTTCGCTCACTGCCGTTCGCGGCTCGGACGGAGGGGCGCCGGCTGAATCAGCCGGTGATCAGGCGATAGCCGGTGATGGCCAGCAATACGAGAAACGTATAGCGCAGCCAGCGGACGGGGAGGCGGTGCGTCAGGCCGGCGCCGCACCAGCCGCCCAGGATCGCACCGGGGGCCAGCCAGAGGGCCAGCCACCAGCCCGTCGCTGCACTCATCTTCGGGTCGGCCGGCAGGCGCGCGATGAATGTTGTCAGACTCAGCGATGTCAGCGCTGCCACGCCAATGATCATCACCGTGGAGTTCGCGATCGCGTTACGCAGCCGGACGCCGAAGAGCAGGCTCTGCGCGGGCACAGCCCAGATGCCGCCGCCGACGCCGAGCAGCCCCGCGATGATGCCGGCGGGCAGGCCGACGATGGTCCCGAGCAGCGCCCGCCGGCGCGGCATGGGGCACGCGTCACACAGGTGCGGCTCGCCCTTGAGCGAGCGCCATTCCTGGAACGCGGTGACGACGACGACGAATTCGAGGAACACGCCGAAGATCCGGCGGAGCGTGTTCGTGCTCGCGCCCGTGAGATAGCTCGCCGTGAGCACGCCGGCGAGCACGCCGACGAGCGCCAGCGGCACCATCCCGGGCAGCATGGCGTAGACAACGGCCTTAGCGCGGCTGTGCCGGATGGCCGCGGGTAGCGACAGGATGATCGAGGTCGTAATGGCGGCGAGCTTGTAGGCGTGGAAGTAGTTGGGGCCGTAGGTCTCAGCTTGCCCGAGGATAAAGACCATGGCGGGGATCATGACGATGCCACCGCCGATGCCGAGCATGCCACCCAGCACGCCGGCGAGCGCGCCGATGCCGAGCAGCTCGAGGATTTGTGTCAGGCTGACGGCGGCGAGCAGCACGCGGGGTCCTCATGCCGGTCGCGGGAATCCTAGCTGGGCCGGCGTGCGGTGCAAACGGCTGGCGCGGTAGAATCACGGAGGGACGGGACTATACTCGGGCGGAGCTCGAGCAGGGCCTGCTGATGGTGCGAAGTCGCAAACGGCGAGTGGTCGTGACGGTGCTGGCGCTCGCGGTGTGCGCGGCCGCGGTCGGCGTCGGGGCCGCGTGCTACGCGAATCGCCTGCCGAAGCGGTTCGCGCCCGTGGTCGAGGGGCGCCTCTATCGCAGCGGGGAGGTTTCGCCGAGCCAACTGGAGCGGCTGCAGCGCGACTATGGGATCGGGCGGGTCGTGTGTCTTCTGAACTCCGAAGCGCGGGTGACGGCGGCGGAGCGGGAGGCGGCCCAACGGCTGGGCGTCGTGTGGGAAAACGTCTCGTTGCCGGGCGATGGTGCGAGTACGCCGGCGGAGCGGGATCGGATTCGGCAGTTGCTGCTGGATCCGAATGCGCCGCCGACGCTGGTGCACTGTGCGGCGGGGGTGAATCGCACCGGGCTGGCGGTGGGGATGTACCGACTGCACGCGCAGCATTGGCCGCTGGAGAAGGTGATGGCCGAGCTGTTGGCGAGTGATTTCGAGAACGAGCCGAAACACGAAGAGCTGCGGGCGGCGCTCGTGGCGGAGGCGGCCAGCACGCAGCCGGCCGCTGATCGCGGGCCAGAAGCGTCTGATGCCGTGGGGGATGCGGATTAGCCGCGGGGCACCAAACAACAGGGGGCCCGTGCCGAAGCACGAGTCCCCTGGAGGAGGAGGAGGGAGGTAGAGGCTCGGGGCCTATCAGGCAACCAGGTCGCAGGCCGCATTGGCGAACCGCGACCGCAGTTGATCAACAATGTCAGCGTGCCGCTGGCAAACGCGGGACTCGCTCACGCCGAGCACGGCGCCGATGGCGGCCATCGTCAGCTTCTCGTAGTAGTAGAGCGTAAGGATGAGGCGGTCCTGCTCCTTGAGGCCGCGGGTGACATACTCGCGGATCAGCTCGCGCTCGGTGTGGTGTGCGGGCCCGGGGCAGGGATCGACCGGTACGAGCGCGCTCATGCGGCTGTCGTCGTTGCGGTCGCCGCCGCAGTCCAGGGGCACATTGTGCGAGGCGGCGACACTCTTGCGCATGCGGATGAATTTCGAGACGGGCATGTTCATGCGGCGGGCGAGTTCGACCGTGGTGGGCAGGCGTCCGGACTCGGCCTGGAAGCGTTCCTCGGCCGAGTTCATGGAGCGCTCAAAGTTACGCCCGGAGCGGCCGAGGGGGTCGATCTCGCGCTGCCAGTCGCGGATGGCGCCGACGATGCGCTGGCGACAGTAGGTTTCGAACTTGACGCCCCGACCCGGGTCAAACGACGTGACCGCCGCGATGAGGCCGTCATAGCCCGCGCTGGCGAGTTCATCGGCGGAGACGCGCGGCCAGAGGCGCCGGGCGAGGATCTCGGCGAGCTTGTGCACGAGCGGGACATAGTGTTCGACGAGGCGATTGCGGGCGTCGACGGATTGGGTGCGGCGGAAGTTTTTCCAGAGGGTTGCGACCGTGTCCTGCTTGGTCTTCATGTTTCCCGAGGCTCCTCATGCATTGGGTGATGCGCGAACCTCTGCCGAGCCAGGATGGGCTGATGGGATTGGGTGGCCTCTACCCGACTCTGGCGCCTTCTCCTCATGGGCAACGCGACTGTTATCGAACTGAGGTTACGTAAATCTTAACCCAAAATCACATGTAAGTGGGAACGCGAGGTTTCCCATTTTAACATTTTTTTCGATTTTCGTGTAAGTTGATTGTATCTGTTAATTTAGGTTGCATCAGAAAATGTGAGCGAAGAATCGCTTCAAACACCTTGCCAGTGACGGTATTCCGCCGAACTTCGGCGGGTATGTGCGATAAGATCATTTATAATAACGTATTACAGCCAGTGCAGCCGGACTTGCGCAAGCGTGAACGCGTTGACAGCCTGTCGGCGGCTGTTCAATGCGATTATCGTTGATTCATGGAAACAAAGTTAACATGGGATGAATTACATAATGAACATTAGGATGCCGTTGCGGCGTCGGGAGCCTGGGCGAGGTCGAGGGCGCGGTCGTCCTGACCGGGGGCTGGGAACAGGCAGGGACGCTTGTACTGCTCGGTCGTTGAGCGACGCGCCGCGGCCAGGCGGGCGTCCATCGTTGTCAGGCTCGTGAGGGACACGCTTCGGACCCGCAGGGGGCCGAGTCGGTTGGACTTGCGCCGTGAGTCGTACTCTTCGTTCTGGAGCGCCAATTCGGCGTCGAGGGTGGCTGCGAGTGCCGGGTGTTCGGCGTGCGTAGCGCTCACGCGGTAGTAAGGTGGATCGGCCCAGCACGGGGCGGCCACGAAGTCGAACTCCGGGAGCGCGAGTCGCCGGCAGGTTGCCTGGACGGCGGCGACCAGTTGATTCTCCGTGAGCTTCTCGCCGGCGACCGACGCGACGCGCCCGGCGCGGTGCAGGAACTCGACGAGCGGGGCCGCGCCGAGGTGGCCGTGGACGCGGACCACGTCGTCGAGGCGATAGCGGACCAGGCCGGACGTGTTGGTGAGGACCACCACGTAGTCACGGCCGACCTCCAACTCCTTGAATTGGAGCGTAGGCGGATGAGCGGCGTCGGCATCCGCGAGGGGGATGAACTCGAAGACGCCCGCGGTGACATCGAGCACGCCGATGGGGGTATTGTCGTCGAACGGGATGCTGACGCGTCCTTCGCTGGCGAGGAGGCCGACGTCACGGACGGGAACGGGTCCCCACCACTCGGCGAGGCGCCCGAGGTAATGGCCGAGGCTTCCGCCGGTCCAGCAGGCGACGAAGGACAACCGCCAGTAGTCGCGGGGCCTGAGGGTACCGTGTTGGCGGCGCAGCCGGGTCAATTCGGCGGCACGTCGCGGGTTGGGGCGCAGGCCGGTGGACAGTGTGCGGCGGAGGGTAGCGTCGCTCACAAGTTCGGGGGCGACCGTGCCGTCGTGGACGTCGCGGATTAGCGTCTCGCTGAGTTCGTCGGTGGTGCGGGCCATCTGGATGAGCGTCGCGGGGTTCGCGGTGATGGCGAAGGCGACATCGCGGACGACGCCGAGCCGCATGAGGGTGTAATAGCGAGCGCGGGCGTCCGGCACGTGGCTGATTTCGGGGCGGCCTACATAGAAGCGTCGCACGATGCGCTTCTGCGCCAAGGCGAGCAGGCCGGTGATCGCGCCGCAGGGGATGCCGGCAGAGGTTGTCTCGGCGTCGTGGCGCCCGGAGGACTGTAGGATAGCGCGCAACACGGCGTCGGGGTGGTCCGCGAGCATCTTGATGCCGAACGTGTTCCAGCCGCGACGGTAGTCGGCGACGAAGTCGGGTGTCACGGGGATACGCTTCGGCAGGGCCATCGTGCCGCTGCTGGTGGCGAACATGAGGATGGGCGTGCCGGGGCTGAAGAGGGCCTGGGTGTCGCCGTCACAGAGGCGGTCGATGGTGGGGCGATAGTCTTCGTAGGTCGCGAGCGGGACAGCGCGACGGAGGTCCGCGAGCGAGCGGACGGCGGCCAAGCCGTACCGGCGACCGAAGTCGCTGTTCGTCACGAGGCGGAGAACACGCATGAGTGCTTGCTGCTGGGCAGTGTCAACGTTGTCAAGGGTCCGCTGAAACCGTGCCAACACGCGGCGGGCGTGCAGCATGGCCAGGCGGGCCGCGATATGTTCCAGCAGGGTCGGCATGGCAACTTCGCTGAGAGAATTACGACGAGCACTGCTTGGCGGGCGGCATTGTAACGTGGCCGACGGCCGGCGCGCGGCCTGATCAGTCGGTGACGGTCGCGGCGGCGGGGGCGGCGGCCATGAGAGGCGTTGGCGGTTGCGGCGTGAGACCCGCGAGGTGGCGGTCGAAGAAACCGGTGGTCAGTCGCCGGTAGAATTCGGGGTGGTGCACGACCGCCTGGTTATGGCGGGCGCCGGGGGCGATCCAGAGGGCCTTGGGCTGTGGCGCGAGCGCGTACAGCCGCCGGCTCTGTTCGACGGGGAGGTACGAGTCCTTTTCGCCGTGGATGAAGAGCATCGGGCGGGGCGCAAGGCGCTTGATGGCCTTGCGCACGGAGGGGAAGCGGCATTTGAACTCGCGGCGTGCAAAGTGGAACATCGACCAGCGCAGGAAGCGCCAGAAAGCGGGCGGGTGGTTTTCGTAGACCACGCGGACCTTGGCGAAGATGTAGGCCCAGCGGCGCATGAAGTATTCGATGGTGCTGTCGGTGCTGAAGGCGCCATCGGCGACGATGACGCGAATGCTGGGATACTCGAGCGCGACGAGGATGGCGGCGCACGCGCCGCGCGAGATGCCAAACACGCCGAACTCGACCGGGTAGCCGTGGGCCTCAAGCCAGTGCTCGGCGTAGGCGGCCGCGCCGCGCATGTCGTCGAGATCGCGGTCGGTGACCCACTGGCGGGGCGTGTAGTCGGGTGGGCATTCGGATAGCCCGTGACCACGGAAGTCGAACGTGAGGATGTCGTAGCCGGTTTCCTGGAGCGGGCGGCAGTACCGGGCACAGGAGTACATGTCCGCGCAGAACTCGTGCGCGAACACGACGAGTCCGCGGCGCGGGACCGCCGGATTGGCGCGGATGATCATGCCTTGGAGCGGCAAGCCATCGTAGGCCGGGAAGAGAATCGGCTCGCCCGTCAGGCGGTCGAAGTCGAGGGGAGTGCGCGAAAGCGGGGGCTTCGTGGTGCGCATAATATTGAGGGAAATGCGCACGTACTTCATGAGGACCATGGCCGGCACAATGATCAGCGTGACGATGGTCGAAACGATCAGGACCAGCGCCCAATTGCGGGCGAGGGCGTCCAGGGCCGACCAGGCGAGGAGGGACAGCAAATCGACGTCTCACAACGAACCAGCAACGCCGCCGACCGCGCCGCCGGCAGCAGAGTGAGGTCGCATATTATCGCGGCCCAGATACGCTGTCCACGGCCGGCAAGTCCACCGCCGTCCGTGGTTCACCGGCGCCCCGGCGTGCCGGACCGTGCGCGGGGCCTTGGCCGGGGCGCTGCCCTGCGCTTGCCATGGCGCGGGCGTTTTCCGATGATAGGCGGTGTCCCGCGTTACTCGCGGCGGGTGTGTCTCGACCGCGCGAGCGGGAGGAGAGGAACATGCGAGCAACAGTGTGCCTGATCGTTCTGGTGGTGAGCGGGCTGGTCCCGGCGTTGCGGGCGGACTCCGCCGACGCGCGCACGGTGCTGCAGCAGGCGGAAGCCGCGATGCACGCGCTGAAGGCGATCCGGTACACGGGGCGCGGCGAAGCTGAGGGGATCCTGAGCACGCGCGTGCCGACGGTCGAAGGAACGGTCACGCTGGTGCCGGTCGCGGGGGCGGCCATGCCGAAGCTGCGACTGGACGCGGAGGTGCGGCCGTTCAACGCGCCCAAGCCGATGACCTTCCAGGTCGCGAATGACGGTAAGCAAGTGACCTTGGTGGACCACACGAACCGGGTGTACTTCGACCGGGCATTGCCGGAGGGCAGCCTGCTGCTGAACAACGTGTCGCCGCTGCTGATCCGCGAATTCGGGGCCGCGCAGCCGTTCGCGCGGGAAGCCGGGGCCGCATCGCTGGAGCTGACGGGCAGCGAGAAGGTGGGCGACGTCGAGTGCGATGTGGTGCACGCCGTGCTATCGCGCGGCGGCGACGAGGTGCGCTGGTACTTCGGGAAGACCGATCATCTGCCGCGGCGCGTGCAGCGGGTCGTGCAGACGCCGGCGGGAAAAACCACAATCACCACGTCGCTGACGACACTGGACACGCAGCCGCAGATCCAGGAGAGCCTGTTCCACGTCGCCAAGCCGGAGGGGTTCAACGAGCCCCTGACCGGGCGGATGATGCCAGGTCCGGGCGGGGGGGGCCGCGGGCTGCTGCCGGTGGGGAGCGAGGCGCCGGGCTGGACGCTGCGGAGCGCCGACGGTCAGGAGGTCTCGCTGGGGAAGCTGCGCGGAAAGGTCGTGCTGCTCGACTTCTGGGCGACCTGGTGCGGGCCGTGCCGCCAGGCGATGCCGGCACTCCAGCGCCTGCATGAGCGGTACAAGGACAAGCCGGTGGCGATTTTCGCGGTGAACTGCTGGGAGCGCAGCCCGCAGGTGGATCCGGCGGGTTTCCTCAAGCAGAGCGGGTACACGTACCCGGTGCTGTTGAACGCCAATGACGTCGCGCAGGCGTACAAGGTAACCGGGATTCCGACCTTTTACTTGATCGGGATGGACGGCAAGATCCTGCTGGCGTTTTCGGGTGTTTCGCCGGACGTGGAGCGACAGATCGAGGCGCTGATCGAGCAGGCTTTGGGGGGCGGGGCGAAGAAGTAGGCCGCTGTCTGATAATAGGGCACCAGCTTCCGTCGGCGACCAGACCGAAAGCGTTAGAGGCTGGGCGAGCGGTTCCCGACGTCTCGACGAAGCGAGTTCTGTCGCCAGCCGGCCGGGTCGTAGCAGACCTGGGGCCGCCCGGCGTCGGATGGCAAGGGCGGGTTCCGGCGGATGCGGGGTTACGGGTCCGGTCCGGGCTTGCGGGGGTGCGACCGGCGGCTATACTGGATGATTCACGGCGCCTGTGACGGTTCGGGCGCGCGGTAGGACAGCTCGTTGGACGGCGGCGGCCGCCAGGAAAGGTTTGGTGTGCATGATCCGGGTGAAGGTGCGCGGTAGCGAGTCGGTCGAGCAGATGGTGCGGCGTTTCAAGAAGTTGTGCGAAAAGGAAGGCCTGACGCGCGACATCAAGCGCACCAGTTACTACGAGAAGCCGTCCGAACGTCGCCGGCGCAAGACCCGCAAGTCGATGAAGCGCATCCAGAAGGACGCGCTGCTGTTCTAGCCGCGGCGCGACGCGGGGGTGCACGCCGGCCGCTGACCCGTTGCGGCCGGGCCGGCGTGGGGGTCGGCGACTTGTCGCGGGTGGTGCCACGGGGGTATATTCCGGGTTGCATTTTTGCCCCGCCGGCCTGATGCGGCGCGCGAGTCGGGCGCGCGGGGGCAGGTATGTCGCTGGTTTTAGTACAACCGCACGCGCTGTTCGAGGAGAACGCTCCGTGGACGCATTGTTTCGACCGCATCGTGCCGTGCTCGCGTGGACTCTGATGGTCCTGTTGGTGGGGGTGGCACTACCGGGCGCGGCGCTGGCGCAGAGCGCGCCGGCGGCCGCGACGACGACGGCGAGCGCCGGGGGACACTCGCTGGCCGACCTGCCGTGGGTGTGGTGGATCGCGCCGCTGGGCGCGGTGCTGGCGCTGGTTTATGCGCGCATCTTCTACAAGTCGATGATCGCGGCCGACGAAGGCGACGAGAACATGCGCCGCGTGTCGGGCTACGTGCGCGAGGGGGCGCTGGCGTACCTGAAGCAGCAGTACAAGGTCGTGGCGATTTTCTTCATCGTGGTTTCGGCGCTGCTGTTCTGGATGGGGTGGTCGCTCGAAGTGCAGCACAAGATCGTGTTTGCCGCGTTCCTGACGGGCGGTTTCTTCAGCGGTTTGTGCGGCTGGCTGGGTATGAACACGGCGACGCGGGCGTCGCACCGCACGGCGGCCGGCGCGCGGAAGTCGCTGAACGACGGGCTCGTGGTGGCATTCCGCAGCGGTGCGGTGATGGGGCTCGTGGTGGTGGGGTTCGGGCTGATCGACATTTGCGCGTGGTTCCTGCTGCTGTACTCGGGCATTCTGCCGTTCGAGTTCACGCAGAACATGACGCTCAATGACATCACGGTCGTGATGCTGACGTTCGGCATGGGCGCGAGTTCGCAGGCGCTGTTTGCGCGTGTCGGCGGCGGCATCTACACGAAGGCGGCCGACGTGGGCGCTGACCTGGTGGGCAAGGTCGAGGCGGGCATTCCCGAGGACGACCCGCGCAACCCGGCGACGATCGCGGATAACGTGGGCGACAACGTCGGCGACGTCGCGGGCATGGGCGCGGACCTGTACGAGTCGTACTGCGGGTCGATCCTGGCGACGGCGGCCCTGGGTGTCGCGGCGATCAGCGCCATCTACGGATCCGAAGGCGGTCCGGGGCTGGTGCCGGCACTGAAGATGATCGCGGCGCCGATGGTCCTGGCGGGCATCGGGATCGTCCTGTCCGTCGTCGGCATCTACATGGTGCGGACCAAGGAAGACGCGACGATGGGGCAACTGCTCAAGGCCCTGCGTGTCGGCATCTATGGCAGCAGCGCGCTGATCGCCGTGGCAGCGTTCATCATCTGCTGGCTGCTGTTCTCGGGGATCAGCGGAGTCAGCTTCGTGGGCATCTGGGTGGCGATCCTGGCGGGGCTCGTGGCGGGCAACGTTATCGGGTATGCCACCGAGTACTACACGAGCTACGAGTTCTCGCCGACGAAGCGGATCGCCGAGCAGGCGGTCACGGGGCCGGCGACCGTGATCATCGCTGGCATCGCGACGGGCATGAAGAGCGCGTGGGCGGCCGTGACGACGACCGTGATCGCGATCCTGGTGGCGTTCGTGGCGGCGGGCGGGTCGCAGGAGTTCCTGCTGGGCCTCTACGGCGTGGGCATCTCCGCGGTAGGCATGCTGGCGACACTGGGCATCACGCTGGCGACCGACGCGTACGGGCCGATTGCCGACAACGCGGGCGGCAACGCGGAAATGACCGGCCAGGAGCCGTATGTGCGGCACCGGACGGACGCCCTGGACTCGCTGGGCAATACGACGGCGGCGACGGGCAAGGGCTTCGCGATCGGGTCGGCGGCACTCACTGCGCTGGCGCTGCTGGCGGCGTATGTCGAGGAAGTTCGCATTGGCCAGATCCGTGAGGCGCGGGCCGAGATCATGAACGTGGTTCAGGAGGCGCAACCGAGCGAGGCGATCTACTACGGGCATGGCAAGTTCGCGCAGCGGATCGGCGCGGGCAACACCGACTCGGATTTCGGCTGCCTGATGCTCATCGAGCCGAGTCCGCCGCCTGCCGAGCTGACGCTGGGGACGAAGCTGACCAGCATCAGCGAGCCGAACGAGGAGAACGTCCGGCTGGCGACGCTCGGGGCGCACACGCTGCGGCTGGTGAACGCGCGGCGGTCGTCAATGGCGCAGTACATGGCGTTCTATGACGTGACGCTGATGAACCCGAAGACGTTGTGCGGGCTGTTCTGCGGCGTGCTGCTGGTGTTCGTGTTCTGCGCGATGACGATGCAGGCGGTCGGCCGCGCGGCGTACCGGATGATGAAGGAGTGCCGCGTCCAGTTCGAGAAAGTGCGGGCGTACCTGCGCGGCCAGGGCAAGGACGAAGCCTACGTCAACGACCCGGACAACTGGCCGCGACAGCAGATCGAGTTCCAGGGCGCGAAGGTGCCCGACTATGCGAAGGCCGTCGCGATCTCGACACGCGGCGCGCAGCGCGAGATGGTGATCCCGTCGCTGATGGCCATCATCGTGCCCGTGCTGGTCGGGTTGGTCTTCGACGTGCCGGGTGTGATGGGCCTGCTGGCCGGCGGTCTGACGGCCGGGTTCGCGGTGGCGATCTTCATGGCGAACGCGGGCGGGGCGTGGGACAACGCCAAGAAGCTGATCGAGACGTTCGGCAAGATCACCGCGCGGCAGTGCCTGGAGGATGCGGCGGTGCTGGAACGCATTCCGCAGGCGATTCGGGCGGACATCAAGGCGCGCGCGCAACTGGCCACGAACGGCGGCCACCCGGACAAGATCGTCTACGGCAAGGGTTCCGACGATCACAAGGCCGGCGTCGTCGGCGACACGGTCGGCGATCCGTTCAAGGATACGTCCGGCCCGAGCCTGAACATTTTAATCAAGCTGATGAGCATGGTCTCGGTCGTGTTCGCCGGTCTGATCGTCAAGTACGCGCCGCTGATCACGGCCTGGCTGGGCCTGGGTGGCTAGCGACCGGAACGCGAACGCGGCTGCGGAAGCCCCGGGGGATCGACCTCCGGTCTGCCCTGACAGACCGGAGCTCGGTCCCGCGGAGTTGGGGGTGTGCGTGGCGTGCCGTCTTGGCCGGGGTCAGTCCCAGCGTCTACAATGCGATCCATGAGTGAGTCCGACTCGCGGCCCGCGGGCCGCCGTGCGAACGCGGCTGATGTGAGCAGTGAGGACGCGCGCGCGTTCGCGGTGATGACCGCGCGGATCGCCGCGGAGCAGAAGACTGAGAACATCTGCGTGCTCGACCTGCGCGGGTTGAGCAATCTGGCCGATTACTTCGTGATCGGGACGGGTACGTCGGGCCGACAGATGCACGCCGTCCTGGACCACGTCCGCGAGCACGCCGCCACGGTCGGGCGGCGGCACTTCAACATCGGCGACAGCCGTGACGCGAGCTGGCTGCTGGCGGACTACGTCGACGTGGTAGTCCACCTGTTCGACGCCGAGCACCGCGAATACTACGACCTGGACGGGCTTTGGGGAGATGCACCGCGCGTGGACTGGCAGCCCTCGAGGGATGCGGTCGGGGGGACCGCGGCGGTGTAGGCCGCGGCCGGAGTCCGCGGGCGAACCGGGGGCAGCCTTCGTGGAACCAGTCAATTCCGCGTGCCGCCGGGCTGTCGCGCGTCAGCGCCTTGCCAGTGGGCACAACCTGCCTTAGCGTTCCGCCATTCCGAACGCGCGATCGAGCGCCAGATCCAAGAGGCAGACCATGTGGAAGAGATTCGCCCCGTTTCTGGTGGTGCTTGTTCCGTACACCTGGATGTCTGGCTGCGGGGCCCCGGCTCCGTTCGATGCGCCCGCCGGTTTCACGGCCATCAGCGAGCCTGGCTTCGAATCCGCGGACAACGCGGCGGATCGGAACGACTATCCGTGGGAGATGACGTACTTCAAGCCTGACGGCCGCGAAGTCGGGCACATCTACGTCGGGACCGGCAACGCGGTCATGGATGGCATCCTGGGGCGCATTTTCGGGTGGCCCACCGAGTCGTTCTGGCGCCCACCCGAGATTCGACGGTACCAGGCGGACAATGGGACGCAGGACTGGGAACGCGTGCTCGACTTTCGCGCTGTGGAGAGCGGGCCGCCGTGGCAGACGACCGGCGTGCGGGCGCTGCTCCCCTATCGCGTGCCATCGACGGGCGAGACGTACCTGTACGCCGGCACGTTCGGGACCCGGCCCACGCTCTGGCGGAGTCGCACCGGTGATCCGGGCACTTGGGAAGCGGTGTGGTCGAACGCGACGGAAGGGTCGATTCGCGCGCTGGCCGTCCACAGTGACATTCTGTATATCGCGGTGACTCATGAGTACCTCGAGCCGCAGGTGGCCGGGGAGATTCACGCCACCGACGGCCGGACCGTGTGGCCGGTGATGACCGACGGATTCGGGACGGCGGACAATGCCGGCGTCTTCGCGTTGGCGTCGTTCAGCGGCTGGCTATACGCGGGTACGATCAATCGCAACCAGGGGTTTGAGGTCTGGAAGCTCGCAGGCCCGGACGGACAGGCAGACCCGGTCCGGATCGTTGCCAACGGCGGGACGTCGCGTTCGCAGCAGGCGGTGGGGGAGATGCGTGTTTTTCAGGAACGCCTGTACGTGACGGCGCTCATCTTCATGAATCTGAACTACGATGGGTTCGACCCGCTGTTGCGGGCGGCCGACATGCTGCGCATCGACGCGCTGGACCACGTGGAGGTCGTGGTTGGGCCGGGGTCCGTGGGCGGGGTGCCGTCGGGGTTCGGGCACTTGCACAACGCCTACTTGTGGTGCCTGGAGGAGCACCACGGGAAGCTGTACTGCGGCACGTGGAACGCGACCAGCTTTGTGCCGGTGACGGACCGCTATTGGGGGCGGATTCAGGCGACGCTGAATGAGCGCGTGGGCGTCCCGCTGTTCTTCGGCCCGTCGCCGTTTTCCGGTTTCCTCGAGAGTGGCCAGTTCGACTACCTGACGCGCAACGGCGCGCGCCTGTACGCCTCCGACGACGGCGTATCCTGGCACGAGGTTTTCCGGGATGGGCTCGGTAATCCGCGCAACTACGGCGTGCGCAACATGGTGTCCACGGGCGACACGCTGTACATCGGCATCGCGAACATCGACGACGGCCTGCAGATCTGGACGATGGCCGAGTAGCGCGGCGCGTCCGCGTCGCGGCCGTCTCATCGCCGCGCCGGTCCGGCCATCCGGGCCCGGTTGCCGCTATGACGTCGCTTTCACGGCCGCCAGCGCCGCGTCGTAATTTGGTTCGTGGGTGACTTCCGGCACGTATTCAGCGTGGACCACCTGGCCCTGGCGATCGAGCACGAATACGGCCCGCGCCAGCAGGCCGAGTTCCTTGATGAGCACGCCGAACGCCGCGCCAAACGCGCGGTGCTTGTAGTCGCTGGCCGTCACGACGCGCTCGATGCCTTCCGCGCCGCAGAAGCGCTTTTGCGCGAACGGCAGGTCCATGCTGACCGTGAGCACGGTCACATCCTGGCCGAGCTGTGTGGCGCGCTGGTTGAACGTCCGCGTCTGCGTGGCGCAGACCGGCGTGTCCAGGCTGGGAACCACGCTGAGTACGAGGATCTTGCCGTGGTATGCCGCGCACCGCAGGTCTGAGAGATCATTGGCGGTCAACGTGAAATGCGGTGCCTCGCTGCCCACCTTCAGCGCGGGCCCGACGAGTGTCAGCGGATTGCCCTGAAATGTAATGACACCTTTTCGCTCGGTCATGCGATTCTCCGTGCCCCCGTTGGCTCCAATGCCGTGCTGGCGCTCGCAGCCACGTTGCTTCGCCCCGCTGGCGCCTCCCTGGCTGGCGGTCCGGGCTAACGCCGAGCGGCGGCGTACAAGTCCGCGACCGCGTCCCAGTTCACGATGTTCCACCACGCGCTGATCCAGTCGGCGCGACGATTCTGATACTGCAGGTAGTAGGCGTGTTCCCACACGTCGATCGTCAGCAGCGGGGTGTGACCCTGGGAGAGTGGCGAGTCCTGGTTCATGGTGTCGCAGATGTGCAGTTTGCCGTCGGGGGTCCGGCAGAGCCACGCCCAGCCGCTGGCGAACCGGCCCATGGCCGCCTTGGTGAACTGCTCCTTGAACGCGTCGAAGCCGCCGAACGTCTTTTTCAGGTCATCGGCGAGCGGACCCTTGGGCTGGCCGCCCTTGCCGGGGCCCATGATGTTCCAGAAGAACGTGTGGTGATAATGCCCGCCGCCGTTGTTGATGACCGCCGGGCGGATGTCCGCGGGCACCTGCTCGATCTCGCGCAGCACCTGCTCGATCGGCTTGGCGGCGATGGCGGGGTGTTTTTCGAGCGCCTTGTTCAAGTTGGTGGTGTACGCGACGTGATGCTTGTCGTGGTGGAACTCAAACGTCCGCGCGTCAATGTGCGGCGCAAGGGCGTCGTACGCATAGGGCAGCGGGGGAGTTTCGTAAGCCATGGTGTGTCTCCTGGTGACCGGTCGTGCCGTTCCCTGATGTCCGTGGCCGCTCGCGGCCAAGCCGCGCGGCAGGCCCCCAAAGTTGAATTGCGTCGCTGACCGGCCGCCGGCTACGACTCGGCGCGCTGCCGGTAAAGGCCGGGCTCAACGACTTTGCACATCGCCGTCGTATCCAGCCGCCCGCCGAGGAATTCGTTGATCGCTTTCACCGGCGGCTGCGGGTCTTTCAGCATTTCGTTGTAGTTGACGTAGAGGATGCGGAAGTTGGGCTGCCGGGCGACCCAGGCTTCGAACTCGCTGAGCTGCTTCTTGAACAGCTCGATCAGCTTCTCTTTGGGCAGGTCGCCGCCCTCGCGCCCGCGGCGGCTCAGCATCACGTCCTGTGACTTGATCACTTCGTGCAGGTGGCGCTGCATGAACACGACGTAGTACGTGCGATCGGGCGGCAGGTCATACAGCAGGCGGTAGACCATCTTGACGACCTTGCCGCCGGCCTGCTTGAGCCAGGAGGGGTCTTCCTTGGTCTTCTTGACGGGCTCGAACTCGTAGTAGCCGCGCGGATTGTCTTCATCGGCGGCGCGGATGTTGTCAACGAGCGCGGGGATGCCGGCGGCCTCGAGCATCCGCATCATCATGGAGGTTCCGGACCGGGGCAGGCCGGACACGATCGTGACCAGGTCGGGATTGGTGACTGTCATAGCTGGCATCTACTCCGCGCCTCACAGGGGAATCCTTCGCGAGTACGCCCATTCTAGGGCCCGCGCATGCTCATGCAAGCGCGAGCGGGCGGCGCTGCGTGTCGGTTGACGCCTGCCCGGCCGGGCCTGAAAATGGGCCCGCGTGGTGCATGTCGACGCCGCCGGCCGCAAATCGGCGCTGTGAAGGCAGGGTGTGGCATGGAATCGTGGGAACTGTTGCGGGACGCGACGGAGCAGGCGGGCGTGAAAGCCGTGGCGGCCCGATTGGGACTGAGCACGGCGCTGGTCTACAAGTGGTGCCAGGAACCGCCGACCCACGATCCGGACGCGTCGGGGGCGCGCAACCCGCTCGACCGCCTCAAGATGCTTTTCGAGGTGACGCGCGATGCCCGTCTGATCAACTGGATCTGCAACGCCGCCGACGGCTTCTTCGTGCTGAACCCGCGCCTGCCGCCCGGCGAGCGCGAAGAGCAACTTCTGGGCACCACCCAGCGCGTCGTGCAGGACTTCGGTGAATTGCTCTCGGACATCAGCCGCAGTATCCGGAACGACGGGCTCATCACAGCCGACGAGGCGGGCACGATCCGGCAGTCGTGGGAGAAACTGAAGTCGCAGGCCGAGTGCTTCGTGGCGGCCTGCGAAAAGGGCCTCTACGCGCGGCCGCCGCAGAAGTAGCCGCGCGGCAGGGCGGCTGCCCACCTCAGGGCGCGCTCCGCCGCGACAGACCGATCATCGCGATCCACAGGACGACGACGGCGGCCGTCTGGGCGCCGGCTGCGCGCGCCGCCGGCCACGCCAACAGCATGATCGCTACCAGCCAGCCGCTCAGCGCAACAACGGTGCCAAGCGGCGCGCGATGCTCCACCCGCCACGCGCGGATGAGGTGATCCGTCAGTAGCGCCAGCGGCCAATAGGCCAGTGGCAGGTAGTGCGTCCAGACCAGCGGCGACGCGAGCAGCATCAGGCAGCACCACGCGCCGAACTGCGCACGCAATGTGCGCACGCCATCCACATCCTCCGGTGGCCAGCGGTGGACACCCCACATCGTGGCGGCGACGCACCCGCCGACGAAGAGGGCCATCAACGCCAGGTAGAGACTGACCAGCGCGGGGCGCGGCAGGTCCGTGACGTTCACCCGCAGCGCGCCGGCCGCCTCCTTGCCGCCGTCGAGCGGGGTGAGGAGGCGCCGCAGCACGATCGGCACGGCGTTGTTGCTGTACATCGCCTTCTGCGGCTGGTCGGCGGTCAGCGTCGTGATCGCGGAGCCGCCCTGCACCGCGCCTCGGAAGAATTCCTGGTGCAGTTGCACCGTCCGCGATCCGCCGACCGCGAGCACGGGTAAGCCGAGGCCCAGGATGACGACCACGGCGGCAGCAGTGCCGGCGGCGTGCCAGCGGCGTTTGAGTAACAGGAAAACAACCAGTACGCCCGGGAGGAGCTTGATCAGAACGGCCAGGCCGAGCGCACAGCCGGCGGCCGTGTCGCGTCCGCGCTCCAGCAGGTACCACGCGGTCACGATCAGAAAGAGCACGAGCAGCCCGACGTTGCCGAGGACCGCGCAGGAATGGACATAGGGCAGCACGAGGGCAACGGAGAGCAGCAGGGCGAGGCGCGGGCCGCGGCGCAATGCGTCGTTCAGCAGGGACTCCGCCAGGTAGACGGTCACGCCGAACAGGCCCAGGCTGAGCAGCGTGAACACGACGATGGCGACGTGCAGGGGGAGCAGCCCCCACGGCAACATGAAGATCGTGAAGAACGGCAGGTAGTTGTGAACGCCGAGCTGCGTGGAGATCTCGCCCGTCTGGCGGAAATGCACCGCGTTTTCCCAGAAGTCGCGGAAGTCCGACGTGCTCTCGGCGCGCCAGGCGGCAACGACCGCGATCAGGATGGCGTAAACGAGAGCGGCGGCGAGCAGTGCGTGCCATTCGCGGGGAGGGAGTCGGGATGTGCGCGGTTGGTCAGTCATGTGGGCCGCGCTTGCCGACGGAACAACACGAAGGCGTACAGGCGCGCCAGGTGCCGGAGATAGCGGAGTTGCTCGGCGATGTTGAGTTTCGTCTGGCCGGCAGCGCGGTCGGTGAACGAGATCGGGATCTCGACGACGTTTCGCCAGCGGTGTCGCACGATCAGCTCGAGCGCGATCTTGTAGCCGACCGGGCGAAGCTCCGTGAGACGCAGGTCACGTCGCCGGACGGCGAAGAAGCCGGACATCATGTCGCGGACCGGCGTTAGCGGCCGGGCGAGCAGGCGGCCCACGAGGCTGTTCAGGTGTCGGTGCAGCGGCCAGTGCAGATCGACGCGCCCGCCGGCGACGAAACGGCTCCCAATGGCCATCTCCACCCGTGGATCGCGCAGGTGGTCGACAAGCGCGGGGATGCTTTCGGGCGGGTGCGACAGATCGGCGTCCATGACGACCACGATTTCGCCGTGGGCGGCCTGCAGACCGGCGATGACGGCGGTGGCCAGTCCGCGCTCGGCGCGGCGCACCAGGCAGCGGACCGGGTACGTCTGGGCCAGGGCTTCAGCGGCGGCGGCGGTGCCGTCGGGCGAGTTGTCGTCGACGACGAGCAGCTCGGTCTCCGGCGGATCGAGCACATCGAAGACACGCCGGGCCAGCGGCGCGAGGTTCTCGCGCTCGTTGTAGGTGGGCACGACCACGGTGACCCGCGCGGCGTTCAGTGTCATGGCGGTGCAGTGTAGCCGCCGGCGGCGACATTGCGTAGCACCGCAGATGGGGCATGTGGCCGATATTGATGGAGACGGACCGGTCGCCGGATATTCAGCATCGCTGCGTGGCGGACTGCACCCTGGTCACTTCGTAGGCGCTCCTCCTCCAATGCCAGCAGTGTCCGGAGCTTGTGCCAGTCACGTCGGGTCGTGGCCCGTTGCGCTGTCTGTGGCTTAGCGCTGCATATGTCAGCGTCAGACAAAGCGAGCCGCCCCCTGTGATCGAGCCCAGGGGGCGGCAGCGGCGCTTAGCCGGATGCTACGCAATCGACTATGGGCCCTGCCTGGCTGTTGGTCTAATCACAGCAACTGGGGTACTCGATGGCGTACTGGGCCGGGTTCGTTAGCGCCAGAATGAATGGGTTGATATCCTTGAAATCGACCAGCCCGTCGCAGTTAAGATCGCCTGTGGTCATCAACCTCCATGTATCCGCGAGATCGTTGCTCACCCCCACATGTCCACCGAGCACCCAGAGTGTACAATGGTGGACCAATGCCGAATGAAGGGCACGCGGGCCCCACTGCGCGTCGGGAACCTGAAACCACTGCACGCCGTCCGGTGACCTCCACACGTCGTTGAGCAGTTCAGTGCCTGATCCGCGATAGCCGCCAAACAGCCACAGACTCCCCCTGAAAGTGATCAGTGCGTGGTGGCCGCGCGAGAGCCAACCGGGCTCATCCGTGGCGAGCACCCATTGCACGCCGTTTGTGGACCAATATACCTCGTCCGTATACCCACGCGACGTGTTTCCGCCCGTCAGCCACATGCGATCCTGGAAGACCGCGCCACGCTTACTGGCCGCGGGCATGAAGCCATCGGGGTCGCCATCCGCGCGCGCCTGAACCCAGGCTTCCCCATCCACCGTGTACCACGCGTCATTGACATAGGATCCGCCGACTTCGATGGCACCGCCGAGTACCCAGATCCGGTCATCAAACACCAATGGGCCGTGGCCGTATCTTGGCGCCCACGGCGCGGTAGGTTTCTGCTCCCAATTCATGCCGTCAGTCGAGCACCACACATCGTTGAAGCACCCCGAATTGTCTGTTCCACCCATGATCCAAATTCGGTCTTGATACACCACTGCGCCCAAGAGCTCGCGCGGTGCCCAGGGGGCGCTGGCCGTGGCTTCGATCCAATGCTCGCCGTCCGAGGACCGCCATACGTCGTTGAATAGCTGGCCGGTGGCCTCGGCGTAGCCGCCCATGACGAAGATCATGTCTTGAAATACGATGCTCGCGTGTCCGGACCGGGCGTCCCACGGCGCAGCTTGGGCAACGGACTGCCAGTACTGCCCGAGGGTCGGGGTCGCCTGGGCTCCCAGAGTTACGACGCTCACGACGATTAGCGTTCGTCTCAGTGCATCCATGTGCCTCTCCTTAATGGACTTGTGTGCTCTGACCGACACGCACGCGGACCGTCCGCGTGGCGTATGGTTGCTTTGGCCGCCGGTCTAACATTCGAGGCCCGTCTGACGGGCGGTGCCTGCTTTGGTGTCGACCGTGTCCCACGCCCCGCATCCGCCCGTACGTGCGTAGACGTCCGTCCTGTGGCGCAAAAAAATTCCCCCATACTCTGCTCACGTGGACCGATCGTGCGGCCGAGTGGACGCGGATCTGTAGCGCGCGATGCTCAGCATGGTAAAATGGTCGGCGGATGGGACACACGGCATGTCCGCAGGAGTGGAGAATCCGTTGACGCGACTGCTCGCTGCAGCGAGCGTGGGTGACCAAGCTGCTCAAGAACAACTCTGGCGGGCGGTGTACGACGAATTGCGTCGTGTTGCGCATCGCCAGATGAGCGCTGAACCAGGCGGTTGCGAGCTTCAAACGACTGTCCTTGTGCATGAGGCCTACCTCCGCCTGGTCGGTGACGGGCATATGGATTGGAACAGCGCCGGACATTTCTTCGCGGCCGCAGCACAGGCAATGCGCCGGATCCGCGTGGATTACGCACGTAGTAGCAGGAGCGCGAAGCGTGGCGGTGGCCGTCGCGCCGTCGGGGCGTGCGACGAACTGTCTGCCGGCGAAGAGAATCTGGACGCTGCCGAATTGCTTACGTTGGACGAGTCGCTGCAGCGCCTGGAACAGGAAGCACCGCGCGCAGCGCAGGTGGTGATGCTGCGATACTTCGCAGGATTGAATGTGGACGCGGTGGCGCGCATCTTGGATGTCTCGCCCCGCACTGTTGAGTTGGACTGGTGGTTTGCGCGGGCGTGGCTGAGGCGTGAGTTGACCAGCAAATAGCTTACGGGTGAGCTTGGTTTGGTGGGGCCGACTCTCCCCCATGGATCTGCGGCATGGGTGCAAGGCGATTGGAGCGCGTACAGGAGTTGTTCGCGGATGCGATCCAGCGGTTACCTGCCGATCGGGCCAGTTATCTCGACGAAGCCTGCGGTAACGACACCGAGCTGCGGGCAGAAGTGGAGGACCTTCTTGCTCATGCAGCCTCGGTACCGCCGCACTTCCTGGCTCCGCCGCCGGTACCACCGGATCTCGAGAGCCTGCTCGCGACCAGCACGTTGCCGGACACCAGCGCCGGTGCTCAAGATCCGCTGGTTGGCGAGCGGCTGGGGCGCTACGAGGTCATACGTGTAATCGCTGCCGGCGGCATGGCCACAGTGTACGAGGCGGTCCAGGACCGGCCGCGGCGAGCGGTGGCATTGAAGGTGCTTAAACCACACATGGTAACGCCCATGGTGCTGCGGCGTTTTCGGCTGGAGGCCGAGATTTTGGGGCATCTGCGGCACTCGAACATCGCACAAGTCTATCAGGCGGAGGTAGTTACGGCTCCAAAGGGCATGTCAGTCTGGGCGGGGAGCAGCGTGGCGTACCTCGCAATGGAATACATCCCGGGCGCGCCGACTATCACTGAGTACGCTGCGGCGAAGCTGCTCGACACGCGTCGGCGGCTCGCACTCTTTCTGCCTGTTTGCGAGGCGGTGCATTACGGGCACCAGAAGGGCATCATTCATCGCGACCTTAAGCCGGCGAACATCCTCGTTGGGGCAGATGGACAACCGAAAGTGATCGACTTCGGTATCGCGCGGGTCACAAACAAGGACATCGCGCTGACAACGCACGCTACTGATCTTGGGCAGCTGATTGGCACCGTGCAGTACATGAGCCCTGAGCAGTGCGCTGGCGATCCGCGCGATGTCGATGTGCGCACGGACGTCTACTCTCTGGGCGTAGTTTTATATGAACTGTTGTGCGGCGTGTTGCCGTACTGTGCCACCGGGTTGAGCGCCTGGGAGGCGATACGCCGGATTCAGCAGGAACAGCCACGTTTGCCATCGGCGGCTGTTAGCGGAAATATCGCGCTCGTTCGCCAGTTGCGAGGTTCGCTGGACGCGATCGTGCTCAAGGCGCTGGCCAAGGACCGCGAGCAGCGGTACGGCTCAGCCGCAGACTTGGCGCTCGATATCCGACGGCACCTGCAAGGCGAGCGCGTCGACGCACATCCGCCGAGCCCGTGGGCATCCACCGTGCGCTGGGTCATTCGGCACCCCATTTACACTACCGGCGCTGCTTGCAGTCTGATACTGGGGCTGACGGTGGTGTTAGTGCTGGTTATCGCGGAGAATCTGGCGCTCCGACCGGACCGCATTCAATTCGACGAGTTTCGCAAGGACCGTGCCACGCTGCTAACTGCCGGGAACCGCCCGCTGCGCAGCTGGGGAGACGGTACCGAGCGTGCCGTCGGGATGGCGGAGGTTCTGGCTCCGTCGCAAGCGGGGCGTCAACGGCTGGCCGTTGTGGGTCTGCCAGCAAGCACGTTGGAGTCCGAGGGCCCCGGAGTGTGTTGCTACGACCTGAGTCGGAGCCATCACGAGTTGCATTGGCGCCGCGTCGTCGAGGACAACGATATTCCAGGCGCGTTGCTGACGGACCCGAACCGCGTTTTTGCCTCAGAGACATTCGGGGTCCGGTCCGGCGTCGTGGCAGATGTGTTTACGGAGCTCCCGGAGATGGAGATCGTGGTCGCTTTCGGACACGACGACACGACGCAAGGTGCGCTTCACGTATATGACCTGAAGGGGGAGCGCCATTACCAGGCGTGGATAAACACCTTGGTCGACTCAGTCTGCTGGCTACGCGACGCCGGAGTGCTCATTTTGGCAGGAGTCAACGGCGAGTGCTTCATTGAGGACCGCGGCCTCGCTGCTGGTGCGAAGCGTTCACATCCTCCGGTTGTCCTCGCACTGCGCTTACGGCGAGGTCTCGACACCCGCGAGTACATTTCGAACGAGTCGGACAATCCGCAGCTCCGACCGGAGTGGAGCCTTTGCGTTATCGCTCCGCTAGATACGCGGGTGCGTCTGTACGTGGATTGTCCGCGTGAGACAGCGCCGGGTGGGGTGCGTCTCTCGGTATACCTGCCCAGCGATTACCCAGAGGCCCTTACGAGCCTCACGTGGCTGATCGATTCGTCCGGTGAGATCATCCGCGGCCCGCGTGCTGACGATACCTACGACCGCAATCGCAAACACCTGCCGGAGGGCGATCCGCGCAAGTTGCCGCCGATTGAAGCCTGGAGATTAATCCCGCTGCCGCCGTGTCGCGGCCAGTCACCAGGAGGCGGCGCTACCGCTCAGTTTCGGTGACTGGTAACTGCACGGCGGCATCTATCGCGGGCTTTAAAGGTGGCTGAAGACGGACTCGACAGGCGAAAACCAAACAAGTCACCGACTTTCACGGAGGATTCTTCGGCGGCCGGGGGAACTTACAGCTTCCCGGATCGTCTAAAATGAGTCAGAGACCGTCGGCGGGGGACGGTGAGGACCGGTAGTGCGCTGCCGCCGCACGTTGCCAGGCTGTCGATCGCCGGGGCTGCTGAGGGGGCCTGCGCTGATTCTCTCGGTGCTGCTGGTGTGGCCAGTCGGGGCGGCGGGGGATGTGTTTCAGCTTCGCAACGGTGGCAGTGTCTCGGGCGCGCTGCTTACGATCGACGAGGGGAATTACCGGATTCGGACGACCGTTGGGATCGTGAGCGTTCCCGCTTCTTCCGTCGTCGCCGTCGAGGAGGCTGCGACCCCATTCGAGGAATATGATCGCCGGGTGCGGGCGACGGCGGACACGGCTGACGAGCAGACGGAGCTGGCGGCTTGGTGTGATGAGCAGGGCTTGCGCGCGGAGCGGCGGCGGCACCTGCGTCGCGCGGTCGAGCTCGACCCGGACCACGCGGCGGCCCGTCGCGCGCTGGGTTATGTGCGCGTCGGGGCGCTGTGGGTCGACGGGCGGCGGGTCGCGGAAGCGGGCGGGGAGGCGGCGGCTGACAACGGTGATGAGGCGGTCGAGCCCGAGAAACTCGCGCGCGCGATCCAGGCGGAATGGAGTCAGCGGATTCGCGCGATCAAGCATTCGTTGCTGGACAGCTCGCTTGCACGGCTGGTCGACGAAGGGCGGGTGCGCATCCGCGAGATACGGGACCCGCTGGCGATCCTGCCCCTGGCACAGGTGCTGGGACTGGGCGACCGCGACAGTCGACTGCTGCTGGTCGAGATGTTGTCGCGGTTTCCGGAGGATGAGGCCACGCTGAACCTCGGCGTGCTGGGGCTCGTGGACGACGACGAGGACATTCGCGCGCGCGCGGTGGCGGCCCTCGCGCCGCGGAAGGACCCGCGCATCGTGGCGCAATATCGCGCCGCACTGCGCAGTGGCAGCGATGTCATCCTGGCCCGCGCCGCGACGGGACTCGCGCAGTTGCAGGCGCCCGAAGCGGTGCCGGACCTGATCGCCCTGCTCACCGCGCAGCGCGAGCGGTGGGTGGAAGTGCCGCTGCGTCAATACATGCGCACTTGGCCGCAGACATTCGTGACGATGACGACGGTCCACCTGTCCAGTGGCGGCGGGCTGGTCGTCCACCGGCCGGAAGTCGGCGTCTATCGCGATTTCGTCCTGTGGAACGAGCCGGTCCGCAACGAGTGGCAGTTCCGCGAGGTCACGGTGTACCGCACCGAGGTACTGGAGGCGCTCAAGCGGCTCACGGGGCAGAACTTCGGGTTCGAGGGCGAGGCCTGGCGGCGGTGGTACGAGGAGAGCCCGCGATGAAGCGATACGGCGTTTTGCTCGCGTGCGGCGTGGTGCTGGCCGCGGCCGCAGGCGAACCCCCGGATGATCAGCAGTTGATCGAGCGCGCACCGGGGCAGGTGGCGCCGCCCACGGCGCCTGCGGTGCCGCCGGAAGCTCTGAACCAGGCCGAGCAGGCCGCGCGGCAGGCGGCCAACCTGGCGGTCGCGCGCCTGGAAACCGTGCTGGGCCGGAAGGCGCTGGCGGCGGGTGACCTGACGACGGCGGTGCAGCATGCGCAGCGGGTGCTGGCGCTCTTGCGCGATGTGCCGGCAGACGCCGACGTCAGCGAATTCGAACTGCAGGCCGAGGGGATGCTGGCGCGCGCGGCGCGCGCCGGTGTGGCCCCGCGTGCCGGCGTCGAGGCACCCATGCCCACGGACGCGGCCGTGCCGCAGCCCGTGCGGCGCGGCGTGCCGGCGGTCGCGCGACACGGCTATCAGCCGGCGCCGGGGCTGGTGAACACCGCCGCGCTTCAAGCCGACGATCGGGAGAGCTTCGTATACCAGGAGGCGCTCCGCGAGGCGTACCGGCGTGACGAGGTCCGTGCGTTGATGGAGGCGGACGAGGCGCGCCTGATCCCGAACGGCATCGTCACCTATCCGCCGGACTGGCCGGAGCGCGTGGCGAGGCGGGAGAAGTGGAAGGACGGCGTGATCGCGCGTTCGCCGAGCTGGTATGACAAGGACGGGCGCGAGTGGTACATCGCGGTGTACGACGTGCAGGACCTGATCTACGTACCGCCGGACTTCAGCGTGGACGCGCGCTGGGCGGACCCGCGGTTCAGGACGCGGGACATGCTGGACCGTCAGGCGTTGCGCGACGGCAGCATGATCTTTCGTGGAAGTGCGCTGGACCTGGCCGCGGGCATTCCGTTGTTGCGTTACTTCGGGGGGATCGACCCGTATGCGGCGCGCGGGCCGCGGTACAGCGCACAGAAGCAACAGGAACTGGTCGAGATGATCAAGGCCTTCACCGGCGGCCAGGTGGATGCGCTACCGGTGAACGTGCCGCCGGAGCAGTGACGTCCGGGCGATGGTTTTTCGAATGCGGCAGCGCGGCGCCGGGGGGCCGCGCTGCTGCCTGGGGGGATGTGCCCGGGAGGCGGCCGGGCGTTACAAACTCCGTGTGCATCTGTAGTAGCCGCTGGTAGGGGGTCAGGTACACTATTTCATAGAGCGGTGGAGCGGTCGGTATGGGCCGGCCGGGCGGAGAGCGAGACCATGCCCCTGGAATGTCCGCGCTGCAGATCCTGGAACCCGGAGCTGGCCCGGTTCTGCCGTAACTGCGGGCTGGCCCTGATCGCGGGTGCGGAGGGTGTGCTCGGCGCGGGCCGGGCGCCGCATCCGGAGCCGCTGACGCCGCCGGACGGCTGCCAGGAGATCGAGGCGGCGCGGGACCTGTACTTTCGCTGGCACGCGGTGGGTGGCGGGGTGCCGCTGCTGGGTACGGAGCCGCTGGTGGTGAAGGTGTTCAACGGCGGCTATGACCTGCGCGCGGTGCTCCTGCGTATCAGCGGCACGGGTAGCGCGGGCCTGGTGCTCCTGGCGGCCCAGCGCGAGATCGAGGACTGGCCGCGGGGCGCGACGGTGGCGCTCGAGATTCCCTCGTACGAGCTGCCGGACCCCGTGCAGACGTTGACGGTTGAGCTGGTGCAGGCGGAGTTTGGCAAGCCGGCGTGACGAGCGCCGGCGCTCGAGAAAGGAAGGCTGCAATGGCACCTGGGTTGATCGTGGCGGACATCATGGGACCTGGGTTGATCGTGGCGGGCATCCTGATCCTGTTCCTGCTGGTCATCATCGCGAGCGGCATGTTCACGGTGCAGCAGCAAACGCACGCCGTGGTGGAATGCTTTGGCCGTTTCCGCAAGATTTCGCCGCCGGGGCTGAACTTCAAGTGGCCGCTGATCGAGAGCATCGCGGGCCGGGTGACTCACCGCGTGCAGGAGCTGGAGATCAAGGTCGAGTCGAAGACGAAGGACGACGTGTTCGTGGACCTGATCATCGCCGTGCAGTACTACGTGCCGGAGAATCCGGAGGCTGTACGCTCGGCGTTCTACCGGCTGACGAACCCGCGGCAGCAGATCAGCTCGTACGTGTTCGACACGGTGCGGGCGCTGGTGCCGGACATGGCGGTGGACCACGTGTTCGCCGAGAAGGACAAGATCGCGCAGGCGGTGAAGGACCGGCTGCAGGACACCATGCAGCAGTTTGGCTTCACGATCCTGCAGTCGCTGGTGAACGACATCCAGCCGGACGCAAAGGTCAAGGACGCGATGAACCAGGTCAACGCCAGCGCGCGGCTGAAGGAGGCCGCGAAGAACGAAGCGGAAGCGCAGAAGATCCGCGTGATCGCGGCGGCCGAAGCTGAGGCGCGGGCGAAGGAGCTGCAGGGTGTGGGTATCGCGCGGCAGCGCCTGGCGATCGCGAACGGCTTGAAGGAGTCGGTGGCGGCCTGCTCCGAGGCCGGCATCTCGCCGGAGGAAGCGACGAAGATGGTGTTGCTCACGCAGCACTACGACACGGTCACCGCGGTCGGCGCGCACAGCAAGTCGACGATCATGATGGTGCCGTACAGCCCGCAGGGTATGTCGCAGGTGTCGGAGCAGATCACGGCGGCCCTGCTGACGACCGCCGAGGCGGAGCGCGTGACAGCGGTCCGGGCGCCGAAGGCTCCACCGAGCGCGTAGCCGCAGTTCGGTACGCAGGCGTTTGACGCTCCCTCGGTCCCCGCGCCAAGACGGAGGCGCGTCACAAAACAACTGGGGCGAGCGCGCCACTGGCGCGCTCGCCCACCCCCCTTTCTCCTCCTCAGTTCGTCAGCGTCCTAGCGGCGGCGGAGCAGGCCGACCGCACCGAGGGCCAGCAGCAGGCTGGTCGGCTCGGGGACGATGGTGCCAGCAATCAGGATGTTGTCGAAGCGGTTGTTGCCGTTGGTCGACGTGGCCCCGCTCAGCGTGACGCGGATCAGGTTGTTCTCGTGGCCGCTGGTGGCTGCGAAGACATCGCCGAAGTTGACGGTGTGCAGCACCCAGGTGCTGGTCTGCTGCGCCGCGTGCGACTCGAAGAAGGTCCACGACGCGCCGTTGTCGGTCGAGTAGGAGTACGAGTGCGTGTTGAAGCCCGTGCCCGTGCCGCGCGTGGCGTACGTCAGCACGCAATCTTCGATCGCGTCGTCGAGTTCGATCAGGAAGTAACGGCCGTTGTTTTCCGTGCCGAGGATCGAGAAGCTCCCGCCCGCCGTGGGCGTGGGCGAGATGTCATTCAGCACGTTGCCGGCGTAGCTGCCGAAATTCTGGTTCTCGGCGCCACCGTTGGTGCCGAAGAGATTGCCGAAGCTGGTGTCGCCGGGGGCCTGCCAGACCGAGATTTCGGCCGTGCCGGTGCCCAGGTCGTTGGGGTAGTCGGTCTGCGCGCCGACTGTACCGAGCGGATTAATCTGGTACAGGGACGTGCCCAGGTTCGTGCTGTCGTTGAAATTCCAGAACGCGATGTTCTCGGCGCTCGCCGCGAAACCGCACAGAGCCAGTACGCTCAAAACACAGATCATCTTCTTCATTGCGACCTCCTCGCTCTCCTCGAGCATGCCATAAACTGGACCAGTTTCCGACCTCTACGACCTGGTGGATGCACCCTTCCCCACGGCTGTAGTGGCTGAGCCGCCCGCGCTGTCGGCGATCGGGAACTGCAATCCACCTCCTCCTAACGTCCCGAAAGTATAGCCCCGCCACGTGCGGCGCCAAGCCAAAACGCGCTAAAACCCCGTTAAGACGACGCGTGCTGACATGCCCGCCGACGAAAACCGCGACGGGTGTGCGTGTGCCAAGCCTCGCTCTCAGGCGGAGTTACCGCTGCCCACGCCGGATGGGGCCGCCGCGCGGACGACGACGTCCCGCGATTGCGGGCGTTTTCGGATCGGTTGGCGGCGCGGCGGTGTGGTAGCATGTGTGAATGTGGCGCGGCCCCGGGGAGCACGCGTCATCGCTCAACGGGGACACGCGATGTCGCTGAATGAGCCGGTGGGTTACGAGGAGCGCGTAGAGGTCGAGTGGTCGCCGGCGACCGGGCTGCGGCGCGGGCTGGCGCACGGGTTGGCATTCGCCGCGGTGCTGATCGTCGTCCTCTGGCCCGTGGCGGCGGGCTTGCCCTACCTCCTGCTGCCGTGGATCCTGCGGGCGGTCGCGGCGTTCGCGATTGCATATGTGCTGTTCATCGTTGTGCAGCGGGCGGCGGGCATGGCCAGCCCGATGGTGACCGCGCTTGTCATCGGTCTGACCGGACTGGTGCTGTTCGCGCAACACATCGCGTTCGCGTGCCACGGCGTCGCCGAGCCGCCAGATGAGGGCATGTCCGGCGTGGGCATCGTCGTGTTTCCGGCGCAGATGGTCGGGCGATGGGTCAGTCAGCGGGGCGGCGAGCTGATCGGGTGGGGCTGGCTGCATCCGTGCGTGCTGCTGTGGGTGAACTTGGGGCCCGCACTCGGTGTCGGCTTTGTGGTAGCGCTGCGGCATCGGGGGTAGCGTCCGCCGTTGAGATACCTGGGCGGAGCGGCACAGAGCCCCGCGCGCCAGCGCGCGTCCGGCGGAGTGCGTTCGCTGGGCAACCCGTCGCTTGCGCTCTGGGCTCTGACCGGAGGGCGGCAGTGCCGCAGTCGGATCGCGTGCGGGGTGGGCGGGTTTCGGGTACGATCGGAGCCGCCATGACCAACAGCGTGATGTCACTCCGGGGCTTGCTGCGGTATGTCACGCTGTTTGCCGGCCTGGGCGCGTTGTTCGTCGCCGGCACGCTGTTGCATCCGCAGTTCCTGACGATTGCGAATCAGCGGGACGTGTTGGCGCAGGTCTCAATCAACGGGATTCTGGCGGTGGGGATGACGCTGGTGATCCTGACGGCGGGGATTGACCTCTCCGTGGGCAGCGTGATGTCGCTTTGCACCGTCGTGTGCGCCATGCTGCTGATGGAGCGGCCGGAGGCGGGGGCGGCCGGCGTGCGGTGGGCGTCCCGCGCGCATTACATGCTGGTGCCGGCCCTGGCGGTGTTCGCGTGGCTGGCGGTGTACGGGATCGTGCGGCGGGTGGCCCGCTGGCGGGAGTGGAACGCGCTCGACGGGGGCATTGTCCTGTTCGGCACGCTGCTGGTGACGGCGGTGGCGTTGGCGTGCCTGCCGACGCGCTGGCTGTGGGGTGACGGGTTCACGACACTGGCCGTGCTGCTGGTCGTGCCGGTCGTTGGCGGAATGCTCGGGCTGGTCAACGGTGTGATCATCGCGCAGACGCGGCTCCAGCCGTTCATCGTCACGCTCGCCATGATGGTCGCGGCGGTCGGGTTGGCGAAGTTCATCGCCGGCAATGGCGGGCAGATTCACGCGATCTACACCGGTGACACCGAGCATGCAGGCGCGCCGACGTCGTTCGAGCAGCTCGGTGCGACGATCCTGACGGTCGGGCAGGAGACGCTGCGGACTGGCCGCGTGCGGGACTTGAAGCTGGTGCCGATTCCCGGGCTGTTTCTCATCGGGGCTTGGCTGTGGGCCGCGCTGGTGCTGCGCAAGCTCGCGCTGGGGCGCTACGTGTTCGCGGTCGGTGGCAACGAGGAGGCGGCGCGGCTGGCCGGCGTGCCGGTCGCAGGGGTGAAGATCTTCGCCTACACGGCGTGCGGCGTGCTCGCGGGTCTGGCGGCGGTGCTGTACTGCGCGCAGTACACACAGGGCAAGGCGGACGCGGGGCAGGGCAAAGAGCTGGACGCGATCGCCGCGGTGGTCATCGGCGGCACGAGCCTGATGGGCGGGCGGGGCAGCATCTTGGGCACGCTCGTGGGCGTGATGATCTTCGGGTACTTGACGAACATTCTGCAGCTCCGCGCGGTGTCGAGTGAGATTCAGGACATTCTGAAGGGCGTCATCATCGTGGTGGCGGCGGTGGCGCAGAGCGGGGATCTGCTGGGCGGGCTGCGGCACATTTGGCGGCGGCCGGCGCGGGGGTAGTCGCCGGCGCGCAGCCCGGCTCATGATTCGGGAAGTCCGGCATGCGTGATCCGGTCGCGATTGCTCAGCGGCGTCGCAATGTGCTGCTCGTAACCATCGCGCTGCTCGTCGGCGCGGCGGTGATCGGCGTGGGGGCCACGGCCTGGCAGTGGAGCCCGAGTTCAACCGCGTACGATTTCCTCGCGTCCGTCATGCTGCTGCTGTTGTTCAGCTTGACGGCGGTGGCCGGGTTGGCGATGTGGCGGCGGCGCGCCGGGGCTTTCTTCGTGGCGCTGAGCACCATGTCGTCGGCGGTCGCGTTCGTGGCGTGGATGACGGTGATCTGGGGCTGGCCGAACCCCGGCCAGGTCACGCGGCCGGGGGCGTTCGTGGCGCTGACCTTCAGCCTGGTGGTGGCGCACTTCGGGTTGCTGAGCCTGGCGCGGCTGCGGCGGCGCTGGGAATGGGTACGGTTGGCGACCCGTGTGTGTGCTGGGCTATTGATGGTGTGCTTTGCGGCCGGGGTGGCGTGGCACATCCCCGAGCGACTCGTGTTGCCGGGGCTCGTGATTCTGCTGATCGGAGTAGTCTGCGGGACGCTGTGCGTGATCTTGCTGCACTGGATAGGGCTTGTTTCTGCGGGCGAGGGGGTGACGACGCCGATGCGGCTGACGCTGACGTGTCCGCGGTGCGGGCTGAGCCAGGTAATGCTCGCCGGGCGGTCGCAGTGCACACAGTGCCACCTCTCGCTGCGGATCGAGATCGACGAGGAGTACTGCGAGAAGTGCGGCTACCTGCTCTATCGGCTGACGTCGGACCGGTGCCCGGAGTGCGGGACGCCGATCGCACGCGGGAGTGACCTCACCGAAAGCGCTTCTCGGCCAACGGCTCGGTGAATAGGGTCGCGGTCGGATCGCGCGCCAGGATGGCATCGATCAGACGCTGCCGGTTCTGCGTGGGCAGGTGCATGTAGACGACGTGTTGCGGGGCGACGACGGTGGACATGAGCTGGAGCGATTCCGGCGAGATGTCGTAGCCCTCGACGAACGCGATATCGATCGGTCCGCCCAGTTGAGTCAGAACCTCGCGATTCTTGTGCAGCAGCGCGTCGCCGACGTGCAGGAGCCGGTTTCCGGACAGCTCGACGACATAGCCGAAATTCACTACGTCCGCGTGCTTGTCATATTCCTGCCCGGTCTGCTCATCCTTCATGAAGTACGCACCGTGAGGCAGCCGGAGGGTCGTGACGCGCAGACCGTTGATCCTGGTCGCGGCCATGGCGTCTGAGCCGGTCAGCGGAACGTGGATCCGCCCCTGCATGTCCGCGTAACCCGGCACCGTGTCCCGGAGCGCCTCGCGCACCGGGCCGGGGCACACCAACCGGCACCGGCGGTTATGCTTGAGAAAACGCGCCACGGATGCGGCGTCGAAATGGTCCACGTGCGCATGGGTGACCAGCAGCAGGTCAATGTCGGCAAACGGCGGCGTCCCGGACTCGATCCGGGCCAGCAGCTCCGCGGAAGGCACGTCGCAGTAGTCCAGCGCGTCATCGTGGAACAACGCGTCAATGATGACCTTGTCGGGGCCGGACTGGATCAGGAAGCCTTCGTTGGCGATGTAGGTGACCTGCACTGCGTCGCGTGCCGGCGCGCAGCCGACGACAAGGCCTGTGAGTGCGGCTAGCAGGACTGCGGGGGCAGGCGGTCGGGCGCGTCCCTTCATTGATGCGCGTATACCGCGCGGCGCGGCACACGTCGAGCGCTTGGCCTCGCCGCGCGGTCTGCACTGCTCGAGAGCAGTGGCACACGGGATATGATGCGATGGCCTACTTCGTCAGTTCCTCGATGGCCCGCTCGATGACGTAGTCGTGCTCGCCGTCGAAGCTGGCGTCGGCCGCCACCGCGATGTCCGGGGCGATGCCGCGGTCCTCGATCTCCACCATGGCCGGCGTATAGGCGATCCAGGTGGGGATGCGCAGCTTGACGCCGTTGTCGAGCGTGACTTCCGTCGGGTTGCCCGAGCTGCCGCGGGTCGTCGTGCCGATCAGCGTGACGTTGGGGCAGGCCTGCATCATGAGCGTAAACCACTCGGCGGAGCTCATGCAGCGGCCGCTGATGAGGCAGGCGACCGGGCCGGTGAAGAAGTGGCCATTGCTGGGTTCCAGCACCTTGTCCTGCAGGGCGGCGAAGTCGTCATGGCTGGGGCCGTTGCGGGTCTTGGTGTGGCCGTAGGTCACGGGGTCCAGCGTGAAGTGCGACGCGATCTCGGCGGCGAAGTTCTCGTTGCCGCCATTGTTCGGCCGCAGGTCGAGAATCATGCCGTCCGCACCCGCGTAGGTGTTGAAGAGGTCGGTGATGTCCGCCGCCGTGATGGCGCTCGTGGCGTTGGTGTCGAGCGTATCGACGCGGATATAGGCGATATTGTCCTGGAACCACGAGTGCCAGATGACGTTGTCGCCGAGCGTCTCGTAGGTGTCATCGTTGGTGTAGCGCTTGCGCGGCGTCGAGGGATACGTCTGGGGGATGTCCTGCGTATAGACCTCGACGTAGGTGCCGTCCGGCTTCTGGACGCTGACGTGCCAGTCGTGCAGTTCGCGGAGCATGGGGGCGAGAGCCTCGGCGAAGGCGTCGGCCGACAGGTCATCGGCGAAGTCCGGTCGATATTGCGCCTTCAGCGCATCCCAGTCGATGCCCTTGTAATGGAAGTATGAGTAGGTCTCGTCGAACGCGGCCCACGCCTGGTCGAACACCGCCTGGGCGCCGGTCGTCGCGTCGTCGTTGTCGTCATCATCGTCATCGGCGTCGGTCGGATCGTTGCCGTCGAACGGGTCGAAGTCGTCGTCCCAGTCGGCGGGGTCGTTGCCGTCGAACGGATCGAAGTCGTCGTCGAGGCCGGTCGGATCGTTGAGGTCAACCGGGTCGTTGGCATCCGGCAGCAGCCCATCCGTCGGGCAGCCGCCGGGAACAAGTGTGATCGTGAGGGACAGCAGCAGGACGCCGTAGAAACATCGCATCATGAAAGCACCCTTCGCCCTTTCGGGCCCCATTGAACTGGTCGCCGGCCGTAAACGGACGCCGCCCGGCTTTCACTACATCCTAGCGGAACCGGGCGGGGGTCTGACAGAAAAATGACGACGCGGGAAGTGGGAAATCCGAGGTCCGAAGTTCGAAGTCAGAAGTCAGCCGGAGCGGAAGCGATGCAGTCAGAGCCCCGAGCGCCAGCGAGCGGGTCCGCGCAGCGCGTGTGGCACTGCTCTTGAGCAGTGGTGGGGGAGCGCGGGAGCGGGGGATTTCAGGGAACAGGGAACGGGGAACAGGGAACGGGGAACAGGGAACGGGGAACAGGGAACCGAAGAGGCACGTGGCCAGGTAGCCACGCAGGCACGGGGAGAGGCGACGTAGCCGCGACGGGCAGCGACGGAGCCAGAGCCCCGAGCGCCAGCGGGCGCGTCCGCGCAGCGCGCCGGAATCCGAGCCCGAAGCGCAAGCGAGGGTCTGCGCCTGCGTCCGCCAACCGAGCTGCGAACGGCAGTGAGCGAACGTTCCGCGCCCCGTCGGACGTCAACCGGAAATCAGTATGATGTCCGCAGATTGCCGGTTACTCTGCAGGCGACGTTGACACAGGCACCGTGCTGGTCTGCGAGGAGTCCCACATCGAAACGCCCCAGATCTTAAGCGTACCAGGGACGAACGACGCCAGTGCTTTCGAGTCCGGCGAGAAGTGCACCAGCAGCACAGTTGAACCACCGTGATCGAGGACCTTGACCAGTTTGTTGGTCGCGGTAGATCCGACGAACACCAGACCCTCCGGCCCGGTGCCGGCTGCGACCCATTTTCCGTCGGGACTCACCGCCAAGCATGAAATCCGGTGACCGTACTCCGCTTTACCCGTTGGCGAGGCATACCAGCGGCCCAGTTCCGTGCCGCTCTCGACATCCATGGCATACACGGCCGCCATGGTCCCTCCGGTGTAGACGATCTTGCTGTCCGGAGCGAATGCCGCATAAAAGAGCGAGGCTTCGCCCGCGGGTTGCTTGAACCAGGTTTGCATCCTGGCGGCGGTATCGACCATCGCAACGCCGTTGTCCAAACCCGCGATGGCGATGTGCGCACCATCATTGGAAGGCACGACAGACCGAAGGGGATCAGTGGAACCGCTGTGCCGGCCCGCCAGTGTTCCCACCCAGTCAACATCAGTTGCGTTCGGCCCGACAACTCCGGCTCGCAATCTCGGGTGGTCCCAGTTCGCGTCAGGCGGGGCATGTTCGCCAGCATCCTCGATCAGGCACACGGCCACATGCACCCCGTTGCTGCTGGGTTGCGTTAGCGTCACGTACCAGCCATCAGGGACTCGGCACTGAGTAGCTCGATCCTCTTTGGTCTCCACAATGTAGAAATGATACGGTTCATACTTGGCCCCCTTCACCGCTGCAAAGAAGCAGCGACCATTCAGCGCCCAAGCCGGGTGCGCGCAGTTCTGGACGGGAAACTCGTGCCGCTTCACGAGTGTGTGGTTCTCCCACTCCCAGACGTCCAGTATTTCCGGCTCGGCAGAACTGCCGTAAATGTACGTCCCCCCACATCCCCATTCGCGGAAGCCGCCTCCGCGGCCGATCCATGGCAGAGTTGCAAAGGGCACGTTTACAGGGCGTGCAGTCCCGCTGGGGGTGCTGGTGGGGGGGGCGCACGCCACGCCAGTGCACACGCAACCCGCCGCAACACCGCTGAGAATGCACAACCCTTTCGCTGTCATGATGAAGCAAGCCTCAACTGGTGGCCGTCAGCAAGAAACGTATTAAGGTGTTGAGGGACAGCCACCTTTTTCTATACCTCCAGCTTCGCCTGCGAGACGTCCGACCGGCCGGGGATGCAGACGCCGGCCGCAGCTTGCGGCGCGGCGACATGTTACTGCGCGGCCGGCACGTGTGCGACCGGCGGCGGGGATGCGAGGCTGATTCGACCGCCCTTCGGGCCGGCAGAGACAAGGGGAGTGCGGGTTTCCGATCCCAGGGGCTGAAACCGCGTGGCAACCCTCGCGCGCCCTGCCGGCGAAGATGGGCGGCAAAGCAGAGCTTTGCGCTCCCCGGCGGGTCGAAAGGCGGTCCGGAGCCTCTGTTTGGCGCGCCGGAAAATGTACCCGACCCCTGTGCGGCCCCTGAGCTAAACTACGGCGCGGTCGGGCGCGGCCAGGTCTGTGTTGTGCCAGCGACTACCGTGGCGGGTTGGCCGTAGATCAGCGCCGCAAGCGGGCGTGTGCCGCGATGCGTGATCGTCACCGATGCCGGCTCGATGGTGATTTCCAGCGGCTGGCCGTCCCAGACGAACGGGAAGCGCAGGGCAGTCCAGGCGGCCGGCAGGTGCGGGTCAACGTGCAACACCTCCGACTGCATGCGCGTGCGGACGCCGGCGAAACCGAAGATCGCGGCCTGCCAGTTTCCGCCGGCACAGGCGGCGTGGATGCCCTCGGCGGCCTCGTTCGGGCGGAGGTCGAGCCCGGCGGAGGCGCGCCAGTGCTCGAACGCGACGTCGGGCAGGCCGATCCAGGCGGCGATAATGGCGTGCACGGCGTGGCTGAGGCTGGAATCGTGCGTGGTCAACGGGGCGTAGGTGTCGTACGCGACGCGCATCTGCCGGTCGTCGAATTCGTGCGGGTACAGGGCCATGAGCTGGAGCACGTCGGCCTGCTTCAGCACGCGGCTGCGGTAGAGGCGCTCCTGGCTGACACAGGCGCCCACGCGGCGCGTGCGGTCCGGCCACCAGCGGTCGAAGTCGAACGGCTCCTGGTCGAAGAAGTCGTCGGACTGGGGCACCAGGGCGTGCTCGTCGTCGTAGGGCAGCCGGATGCGGCTGGCGACCTCGGCGAAGTGGGCGAGCTCGGCGTCCTGCAACTGGAGGCGGGTACGCAGGTCCGCGGCCGCGGCGGCGTCGCTGCGCTCGAGCTTGTTCCACAGGAACGCGGCGGCGGTGAGCGCGAATACAACCATGCGGTTGGTGTAGGCGTTGTTGCGACTGAAGGGGGTGTATTCGTCCGGGCCCATGACCATGAGCAGTTCGTAGGCGTCGCGTTCGGGTGAGTAGGTCACTCGCGCGCACCAGTAGCGGGCCGTCTCGATCAGCACCTCGGTGGCGTCGAGCAGGAAGCGCTGGTCGTCAGCGTTCGTCACGTGGGCGTGGAAGAGTCCGTACGCGACGTCCGCGGTGATGTGCACTTCATGGTCGGCATATTGCCAGTTGGGGCAGTGCTCGTCGCCGCTCGGCGAACTCTCCCAGGCGTAGCGGGCGCCGGGATAGCCGTAGAGCTGGGCGTTGCGGCGAGCGCCCGCGAGGCTGGTGATGCGAAAGCGGGCGAGCGTCTTGCCGATCTCGGGGCGCGTATACAGAAACAGCGGCAACAGGAACAGCTCGGTGTCCCAGAAGTAGCGGCCGCAATAGGCCTCGCCGGCGGCGGCCTTGGCGTCGATGGCACAGCGCGGCTCGTCCTCGACGACGGCGCGGAGCAGATGATAGAGCGAGACGCGCAGCGCGAGTTGGCTCTCCGGGTCGCCGTCGATGATGACATCGGTACGGGCCCAGCGCTCGGCCCAGACGGCGTCGGACTCGGCGGCGAGGCGGTCGAAGCCGGCGGCGGCGGCATCCCAGGCGAGCTTGCGGGCGACATCGACCGGCGAGCCGGAAACATGGTGCGACGACGTAAGCGCCGCGAACTTGTCGATACGCAGCGACTGGCCAGGGTCGAGCGTGCAACCGCCACAGCAGGCGACCCAGCGTGGCTGCTGCTCGATGTTCCAGAGCAGGCCGCGGTCCGACGTCAGCAGGGCCGCGGCGGCGACGTCGATCCCCGAATTGGTGCGGACGGCGAGCGTGACCGGCTCGTGCTCGCCGGTAATCTCAACGGCCTTGAAATGGTCGTAGCCATTGGTGCGGACCTCGGCGTCGAGCGTGCCGAGGAAGCGCAGTTCGGCGGAGGGGCCGTCCAGGTGGCGGACCGTGCAGCGCAGGGCCATGACGTGCCGGCGGCGGGCGCTGATGAAGCGCTCGAAGCGCAGGCGCAGGCGGGCGCCGGAGATGGTCTGCCAGGTGAATTCGCGGACCAGGTGGCCCGCGCGCATGTCCAGGCGGCGCGTGTAGTCGGTGATGCGCTCGCCTTCCATGTCGAGGCGCTCGCCGGAGGTGTAGATGAGCAGCCCGTGGAGCGCGGGGAGGTTGATGAGCTCGTCGCGGCAGGTGGGGTGCGGGCCGCTGACGCCGGGGAGATAGGTGCCGACGCGGCTCTTGAAACTGGGAAATTGCTCGACGGTGACGTTGCCCATGACGCGCAGGTACTCGATGTCCTGCGGGTCGTCGCGGAGACCCTCTTCGAAAGCGGCGCGCTGCTGGAGCGTGCCGCTGCCGATGGCCATGAGGCCCTCATAGTGCCGGTTATGGGCCACGTCGAAGGTGGATTCGACGATCGACCACGTGTCGAGCGTTGTCACGCGCACTCCTTGTCTCGCGGATCGCTTCAGGCTCCGCCCCCAGCCATGCGGCGGCCGAGCTCGCGAAACAGCCGCCAGCCGAGGTGTTCGAAGTCGGCGAACACGACGATCGTGGCGATCTGGTAGTGCATGGTGAGCAGCCAGCAGATGGCTGTCCAGAGGGGGCCGGCGGGGGGCCTGCGGCCGCTGCGTTGCCACGCGTGATCCCAGGCGCGCTGCACCGTCAGGGCGACGGCCTGGCTCAGGCCCCAGGCCAGGAAGGACCAGCTCGCGCCGTGCCAAAGACCGCAATAGCCGAAGACGGCGAGGGTATTGAGCGTGCCGTGCCGGCGATTGCCGCCGAGGGGGATGTAGATGTAATTCCGCAGCCAAGAGCCGACGGTAATGTGCCAGCGGTGCCAGAAATCGCGTACGGAGGTGGCGAGGGGCAGGCGGTTGAAGTTGTCGTCGACGCGGATGCCGAGCCAGCAGGACAGGGCGACGGCGAGTTCGTTGTAGGTCCAGAGCAGGAGGTAGATCTGAATCGGAATCAGGTAGAAGACGCGCACGAGCTTGCCGGTGGCGAAGAGCTGCGGCTCGGCGAAAAAGTCGGGGGCGTTGGCGGCGATCGTTGGAATCTGGCGGCCGACGACCGCGAGCCCGACGCCGCCGAGGAGGAACAGGGCGAAGCGCTTAAGGCCTTCGCGCCATGCAGGGATGTGGCGCGGGTCCCAGGTGTCCAACCGGGCAAGAAACTCCTGCCGGCGTAGCACAGGGCCGAGTCGCATGCAGGGCGCGTAGAGCAGCCAGCAGAGTGTGTCGCCAAGGCGGGTCGGCGGTTGTGGCTCGCGAGCGAGGTCGACGCCCCAGGCGATGAAGCGGAACAGAAAGTACGAGAAGCCGACGTTGTGCAGCGCGGCCATGCGCGACGGATACCAGGACTGCTGCGCGTGCCACCACAGCGGCAGTGCCAGCAGATGCAGGCCGACCCAGACCAGCGCGATCATCGTGCGCGGGCCGATCTGATTGCGCCGGCGGAGTTCGCCGAGCAGCAGGACGTAGGTGCTGGCCACCAGCACGCCGCCGAGCAGCACGGCGGTCGTGGTGAGCTGGAGCGTGGGCAGCAGCCAGACCAGTCCGCCGAGGATGAGCGCGGCGCGCGGACGGCGGCGCGCGAGCAGGAGGATCAACGGGATCAGCGGCAGGAACGCCAGCAGGCCGAAGGGGCCGGCCAGGATTTCCTGTGGCGACAGCGGCGGGTGGGCCGTGACGGCATTGAAGATGGGCGTGGGCTTCGGCAGCGCGGCCCAGAGCGTCACGGGAGGATCGTCACCTGCGACTTACCGGGCTGCAGCAACTTGTAGAGCAAGGCGACGTCTTCGTTGTGCATGCGGACGCAGCCAAGCGAGACGGCCTTGCCGATCGAGTCGGGCTCGATGGTGCCGTGGATGCCGAAGCCCTCGTGTCCGACGCATGCACCCTCGATGCCTTCGAGGCCGATCCAGCGCTTGCCGAGTGGGTTGTTCGGGTCATCGGGGGCGATGATGCGCTTGTCCGTCGCGGACCCCGGCGGATAGTAAGTCGGGTTTTCGAGGCGGTTCTTGACGCGCCAGACGCCTTCCGGGGTGCCGTTCTCGCTGCCCAGCGCGACGCGGAAGCTACGGATGTACAGGTCCTGCAGGTACACGTCCATGCGGAACTTCGATTTGTAGATCTTCACATGGAACGGGCCGCGCGGGGCCTTCAGCTTCTGATCGACCCGGATCTTCGTTGCGTCGGCGATGCCGTTCACCTCCATCAGGGCTTCGTAGGGCACGTCGTATTTCTTCGCGATGTTGAGCAGCACGTCGCCGGACTGCACGACGTAGGATTCGATCAGCGGGTCGTCGGGCAATATCCGGCGGCTGAAGATGGACTCGTCGGCGACGCGGGCCAGCAGTGTGCGCACCTCGTTGGCGTCGGCCTCGGGCAGCGTCTCCTTCAGCAGGGCGTTGAGTGCGTGGCGCGCCTCGATGACCCGGCCGGTGTCCAGCAGCTGGCGCGCGGCGGCGATCGGCCGGCTGGCGGCGCGGGGCGGGCTGGGCTGGGTCGTCGGGGCGGCGGGCTGCGTAGTGCGCGCGGCAACCAGCGCGGGCTGACTGGTGGGCGCGGTCGGGATCAGCACCTGCTCATCCGCGGCCAGCTTGACGTCCCTTTTTGGCGCGGGGGCGGTAGCCGGCGCGGGCTGGGTCGTCGCGACCGGACGCGCCGGCGGCTTGTGCGGGATGGTCACCGGCTTCTGAGCGGCCGGGGTGACCGGTGCTGGCGCTTGCGGTGCCGGCAGAGTCGCCGGCTTGGGCGGACGGCGGAAGTACCACCAGCCGCCGGCGGCCACCAGCACGACGAAGAGGCCGGAGAAAACGATGGGGGTGTATGGATTCCTGCGTCGCCGATGAGTTCTCACGATGCCGCCTCCTGGGCACGTCCGGTTTCGCGGCCGTCGTCCTGACGGGTCGCGGCGTGAAGATAACGCAGTTCGGCCTGCATGGCCACTGGCGCGGGTCATGCACCGCCAAGGCACAAGGACACCAGGGTGGGACGGTGAGGGGGCTACCCGGCAGTGTATGGTTCAGAGGTAGCGGCTTGCGATTTCCACCAGCTCGCCCATGCGGTGGGCCCAGGTGTGTTCGCGCAGCGTGCGGGCCTGACCGGCCTGGGCGATCCGCTCGCGTTCGTCGTCGTGGGCGAGATAATGCGCGGCCAGCGCGACGCATTCTTCCAGGTCGCCGTACGCCACGACCTCACGCCCGGGCTCGAAGAGTTGCGCGAGGTTGTCCTTACGATCGGTGAGCAGCAGCGTGCCGACGCCCGTGGCTTCGTAGAGGCGCATGTTGTTGGCGTAGTTGGCGGCGACGTCGATGTGCCGGTTGAAGACGATCCGGGCGTTGCGCAGCGTCTGGTACATCGCCCGGCCCCAGAGGGGTGGCCCACAGGTGGCGCGGAGCGGCGAGTCGGGCGCCAGTCGGTCGCGCCCGTAACCCCAGACGTGGACCGCGTGGCGCCGCGCGAGTTGTCCGAGCATGCGCGTGCCGTCATCGTGCGGCCCGCCGAGCCCGCCGACAAAGGCGATATCGAACTGCTTCTCGGCCGGCGCGAGGTGCTGCAGCACGCGCGGCTCGAACGCCAGCCGCACGAATTCACTTCGCAGGCCCTGGGCGCGGAAGTGATCCACGAGGTTCGGCAGCGACGAGAGCATGAGGTCGTATGCGCCGAGGTCATGCGTGGGCAGCGGCGCGGCATGCTGACCGATGACCAGCCGGCAATAGCGTTTGGCGACGCGCACGAAGTCGCTGCCCAACGCCTCAATCGCCATGCTGTAGAGCACGTCGGGCCGGTAGTGCTTGAGCTGGGCTTCGAGAATGTCGTACAGCCAGCGCCGGTTGACCGCACGCGTCGGCCAGGGGACGAAGCCGCGCCGCCAGCGCAGTTGCCACTGCGTGTCGCGTGCGCAGCGCAGACCTTGCTCGCGGGCCCACTGCTTCTGCATGGGCTCGGCGTTGATGATGACGTCCCAGGCCTCATGGTCGAGTTCGCGCAGGTGCGTCGAGTAGAAGTCGGCTACGCCGAAGAGGCTGTCAACGCGGGACTGCCACTGCTCGGCGTAGCTCCGCCGGGCCAACGTCTCGTCCGCCGCGTACAGTTGCCGGAGGAAATCCGGGTAGTCGGTATTGACGATCAGCCACCTCATGACGGCGCACCCGCGGCGGTGGCGAACGGCTGGGTCCAGGGCAGCCACTGATCGACGAGTCGGCGACTGGCGTCTGAACGCAAGTCCGGCAGTTCCCCGCCCAGCACACCCAGGGCCGTCGCGATGAGATCGCGATGCGTGAGGCAGCCGAACAGGTGGTGCCAGAGGAGGTAGTCTTGGCGGGAGGCGCGCGGGCTGGGCCGTGCGCCGCACCACATCTGGCGCCAGAGGCTGGTCACGGGAGCGGCTGTCGGTTTGCCGCTGGCACGTTCCGGCGGCAGGCCGAGGTAGCCGCGGTAGTACTCGCGATAAGCCCGGACGGCGACGTCCTGCCAGAGCGCCGTCAGCAGCTTTCGGTCCACGAGCGGGCGGTTGCAGTCGGCCAGGTAGGCGGCATGCTCCGCCGATTCGCGGGCGGTGATCGCAAGCCGCTCGCCGCTGGCGGTGAGGTTGATCTCCAGTGCCCGCCATTGGAGCGGCCGGCGGCCAAGCTGGATGTCCACACCGAGAGACCAGAGCGCGTTGGGGTAGGCCTGCCACTCATGCGGGTTCACCGCGAGGTTGCCCAGGCCGTAAAAGATGAGCCCGTCATGGTACTCCTCGAGTCCCTGCGGCACGTGCGGATGGTGGCCGTGAACAACCGCCGCACCCGCGTCGATCCATGAGCGGTACAGGTCTTGGATAGCCGGCGCGGGCCAAGGCGAAACCTCCGCGCCGGCGTGCACCGAGACGATCACTGCGTCGGCCTGGGCTGCGCACGCGCGAATCGCCGCATAGACCCAGGGGCCGAAGGCGGCTACGCCGGGCTGCGCGGCGACGGCGACGCCGAACTGGGCCTCGCAACAGGCGAGGATGGCGACGCGCGTGCCGGCGTCGTCGAGGAAGAGCGGCTGGCGGGCAACGTCCAGCGTGTCGCCGGCGCCGACCGCGTGGATGCCGGCCGCCAGGAGTGCGGACAGCGTCTCCGCCAGACCGGCCGGGCCGAAGTCCATGATGTGGTTGTTTGCCAGCGCGCAGACCAGCGGTCGCGCGGGCGGCGGGGGCGCGACCGTGTGCAAGTGCGGCCCGGCCTTCGGTGCCGGTGGCAACTGATGGCCTGCTGGCAGGAGCGGCCCTTCAAGATTCAGCAGTGCGCAGCCGGCAGGCCACGACACATCGCAGTGCAGAGAGCCGGGGGCCCAGTCGCCGAGCAGGATCATGGTTGTGCCACTATGCCGGCGCGCCTGCGCCGCTCAAGTTCCATCGGTCATCACAGCGGGCCTGCGCTTGTCGCCGGAGGAGATTGTCGATCGGACGCAACGTCAGGTACGCGCAATAGGCCTCCATCTGGCGGTCGACGAATCCGCGGCGGCGCAAGGGTCGTCCCCAGCGTCGCTGGCGCACCAGGCACCACCAGAGGTCGGCGAGCGCGCCATGGTCCCGAGCCGTGTCGTTGATCCATTGAACATAATCTGGGCGGACGAGGGCGCTGAGGAGCTGCGTGTCCAGCGGGCGCAGGGGCCGCCGCTTTAGCGCCTGCTGGTTGAGCGTGTTTCGCCGGTCCGCGGAGAGATCCGTGGATTCGAAATCCAGCCTGTGGCGGGCGAAGAAGTCGCGTTGCCAGCGGCGCTCGGCCCGGCGTTCATCCGGCAGCGTCAGCATCGCGAGGGCGAGTTCGGGCACCAGGAACGGCGACCAGGGTCGAAAGCCGAGTGTGGCGGGCACACGCAGCAGATAGTTGAGTAGGATGATCTTGAAGCGCATGGCCTCGACGACGCGGAAGCGTGCAGCGCGGAGCCGGTCGCGGTGCTGCTCGAAGTAGGCGCCGGCCAGTGTGCCATCGTCGCGCAGCAGGCTCATACGGGCGTCCGCGTGCATGCCGTGGGCGTACCCGAGTCGGGTCAGGTCGGCCGGGCGTTCGAGCGGCTCGATCTCGACGTCTCCAGCCCAGGCGTCGCCGATGATGCCGCTGAGCAGCGCATGCGGGCCGGAGTGCACGGCGGCAATCCGACGATAGAACTCGATCTGGTACATGCCGTGCGCGTGCGTGGCGGGACCGAACAGCGCGTCCCAGTCGTCGAAGTAGCGGTGGAAGTCACCGAGTGGAACCTGCTCCCAGCGTGTGCCGAGGCGCTCGGCCAGCCGGCGGGCGTAGACCACCTCACTGGACTCGGCCTGGCGTGCGGCGAGCCCATAGGTGAAGGAGCGAATGCGGCGCTTGTCGCGCAGCAGGACGTTCAACAGGCGCGAGTCATAGCCGCCGCTGGTGGGGACGATGATGACCCCGTCGACGTTGTGCTCCCATTCACGGACCGCGGCTGTGAGCGCCTCGATGACCTGGTGCTCGTCGCTCGTCCGGCCGAGCCAGCGCTCGACGGGGTCGGGCAGGGCGCACACGTGAAATCGGCCGGATGCATCGAGCGTGAGCCGGCTGGACGCGGGCAGGACCTTCACGTGGCGGATGGGCGTCTGGCCGAACACGGAGTAGCCGAAGCGTAGATAGTTGTTGAAGCCCTCGGGGTGAAACTGCAGGTCGTCGAGGTCGATGACGTCATGAATGTTGTGGCTGGCGCGGGCGGTGCGCTCGTTGTAGAACACGGGTTGTGAGCCGAGCCAGTCGGTTTCGTAAAGCGTAGTCGTGCGTTCGGTGGTGAGTGTCGCGGTCATGGTTTTTCACCCCCGACGCCTACGCACTCCGCGGCCTGGGCGATCGACGCGGGGCTGTGGCGCGGCGCTGCCGGGCGCACGAAGCGTTCATGCCAGAGGAAGATGTTGAGCGCTTCCCAGATACGCGTGGTGTCGTGCCAGGTGAAGCCGTCGCGGGCGCAGCGCTCGACGCCGGCGGATAGCGCCGCTGCGTCGATGAAGCCGCATTCCCGCATGGACCGGCTGCCGCAAACATCGCGGAGGTAATCGCGCACAATCGGGGCGTCGAACCACTCGCGTTCGGCGATGGAGAAGCCGAGCTTGGCTCGCCGGCGGCGGACGGCGTGCGGCACGACATCGGCCGTCGCGGCCCGCAGGATGTGCTTCGTCTCGCGGGCGACCTTGTCCTCGTCGGGCAGCGAGAATGCGAATTGGACGAGGCGGTGGTCGAGCAGGGGGGCGCGCGATTCGACACTGTACGCCATCGTCGCGCGGTCCACGACCCGCAGCACGATTGGCAGGACGCGCTGTGTGAAGGCGGTATGAAGCTCCGTGCCCAGCGGACTTAGACCGTCCAGCGTGGGGACGCGCATGGGCGGGCAGGCGGAACGGATGTCCGGTGTGACGTACGATGTCGTCTGTACCGGTGATGGTGCAGTGCGTTCACCCACGACGCGTCGCGATTGCCACTTCAGCCAGCGCCGCAGGTACGGCGCGCGGGGCAGCTTCGCGAGAAAGATGCGCCACGCAGGTGACCCGACTTCGTCGATGTCCGGGTTGCGCGTGTCGGCGAGGCAGCGCGCGGCCTGCCAGGTGCGCCGCCAGTCGCCGCGGGCAGCATACGTATCCACGGCCGCCTGGGCGAAATACGGGTAGCCGCCCAGCAGCTCATCGCCGCCGTGACCTTCGAGGATGACGCGCGTGCCCTGGCTGGCCACGTGCGCGTACATGATGTGCAGCGCGAGCACGGAGGACGACCAGACCGGCGCCTCCTGGTGCCAGATCAGGTCATCGACGAGCGCCGGCAGGCGGTCCGGCTGCGGGCGGACGATGGACACCTGCTCATCGTCGTGCCAGAAGCGCACACACCGCTCGACCCACGGGTACTCATCCACCGGGCTGCCGGGGTGTGAGAGCGAGAAGACGCGGAAGTCCTTGGCCGCGCCGGACGTCGCACTGCGCACCTGGCCGGCGGCCCGCAAGGCGCGCGCGACGCCATACACGGCGGACGAATCCATGCCACCGCTCAGACATACGCCGGTCGGGACGTCGTTACGCAGGCGGAGCCGCACGGCGTCGGTCAGCAGGTTGCGGAACTCGGCGACGCGATCCTCGAACCGGCGGGGTACGTCGATGCGCTGCTCCAGCACGTCCCACCAGCGTGTCAGACGCACGTGCCGGCCGTGGACTTCGACGTAGTGACCGGCGGGTACGCTGGCCACGCCGGTGTAAACCGTCGCGCTGTCCGCGTCGCAGCCCCAGCCTTGCAGGTAGCGGCCGACCTGTGGCCAGTGGGGTTGGGCGGCCGCACCAAGTGCGAGCAGGGCTTTCATCTCGGAGGCGAAGGTGAAGCCCCCGTCGGCCTGCGCGTAATAGAGCGGCTTCACGCCGTAGCGGTCGCGGGCGGCGAACAGGCGGTGCTCACGTGCGTCGTAGAGCGCGAAGGCGAACATCCCGTTGAAGCGCTGCAGGCACGCCGGCCCCCAGCGCTGATACGCGGCCAGGATGACTTCGGTGTCTGAGTCGGTGCGGAACACGTCGCCGGCGGTGGCCAGCTCGCGGCGCAGCTCGAGATAGTTGTAGATCTCGCCGTTGAAGACGAGGTGGTAGCGGCCGGTGGCGTCCGCCATCGGCTGGTCGGCCGCGTCGGACAGGTCGACGATGGCGAGCCGCGTGTGGCCGAGGATGATGCGGCCGTCATGCCAGCAACGGGTGCGGTCGGGGCCGCGATGGGTGAGCAGTGCGAGCGCGCGGCGGAAGTCCTCGACGTATTCCGTCGTCACGACACGTTCGTACGTACCCAGGATGCCGCACATACCGGTACTCGCTGGCGCGCGCTCAGCCAAGCGCGATGCGCGTCAAAGGCAGCCAGAGCTGGTGGTTGCGGCGCCAATGCGCACGCAGCCGTCCCCAGAATTGCCGCAGGCCCGCGGCGCAGAGGTTCAGCGGCACGTGATGTACGTGGGCCGGCGTCCGGTCGACGTAGCCCAGCAGCCGCATCAGCTCCGCGACGCCGCGATGAGCCACATGCAGGCGGCGCCGGCCCCAGTGTGAGAGGCGCAGGCGCCAGAACAGGGCCTCGACCGCGGGTGTGAGTTCGGTCTTGTAGCGCCCGATGGACTGGGCCGACACGCCGCCGCTGAGCGGGCTGTTGCTCCAGGTGGCGTGGATGCTGACGGGCGCGCAGTTTTTCCAGTAATCATCCTGCGACGCGGCGAGCATCTGCGGCTCGAACGCGACGTCCAGGTGCTGGCAAATGCGCTCGAGCGTGGCCTGCGGCTGCACAGCGAGGGCCTCGTATTTCACTTCCAGGTACGCCGGATGGTCGCGCCACGCGATCGCCGCCGACACGTTGTAGAGCCAGTGGCTGACGGCGTGGTAGGGGCGCGGGTCGCGCTTGAGCAGCGAGCAGACGACGTCGCGGCCGTCGCGGACCAGGTGGATGACGCGGGCGTCAGGGTACAGTTCGAGGATGTGGCCCAGGTAATAACCGTTCGAGCCGGTCTTCTCGACCCAGCGCGACTTGCCCCGCTTCTGCAAATAGTTCGTGAAGAACGCGTCAAAGAAACCGCGCAGGCCCGTGGCCTCCTGCGCCAGGCGGACCAGCATCTCGGCGTCGCAGAAATAGGCGTCCCGGCTGTGGAAGAAATCCGGCGTGTCGATCTGGCCGTCGGAGAGCAGCCCACGGCGCAGCCAGCGGCCGATGTTCCGCTGCACGTGGGGCCACGGCGCGTACAACTGCCGCTTGTCGAACGCGTAGACCTCCGGACCGCAGGCGAACTGCGCGTGCCGGTCCAGCATCACGCCCAGCAGCGTGGTCCCCGAACTGGCGGAGCCGACGATGAAGACCGGCCGATCGACGCGCAGGACGCTCATGGGGCGGCCTCGCGGCGGGCCAGCGCCAGGTTCGGGTCGGGTGTCTCGACCGGGCCGAAACCGCCCAGCTCTTGCACGCTGTCGTCCACGGCCCGCTTGACCTCGGGCCAGTCGTAATCGTGAATCGCGATCACCCCGCCGGGCGTGACCCAGCGGCCCCACCTCAGAATGTCGTGTCGGCAGGCGTCGTAGTCGTGCCAGCCGTCGATGAAGAGCAGCCGGATCGGCGTGCCGGGCCAACTGGCGGCGGCCGCCTGACTGGTGACGGTGAGCGGGACGACGACGTCGTCCAGCTTGAAGCGGGCGATGTTCTGCATGAACGCCCGGAGCGACGAGAACGCCGCGGCGAGGGCGCCATATTCCTCGACCAGGCCGATGCCGCCCGTGTGCGGATCGACGGCGTACACGCGACCGGCGCCGCGCATCCGCGTGCCCAGCGCCAGGCAGACAGTGCTGCGGCCGAAGGCGCTGCCGATTTCGACTACGTCGCCAGCGGCGTCGGTGTTGCGCGCGAGGTCAAATAGGCGCGCCCCCTGAGACGGTGGCAGCCAGCCGGTGATCCCGTTCCAGCGCGGCAGATAGCGCTCGAAGCGCCCGGGCGGGTAGCGCCAGCGGGCGACGAGGGCGGCGACGTGCTCGGCGGCGGAAAGGTGAAAGCCGTCAATGACGAGTTGCTGCCCGCCGGTCTGGCGATCCGTGATGACGTGCGTGCGCGTGCGGACGTCCATGTCGGCTCATCCCGCGGTGGCGGGCTCCATCGTCGGGTGCGGTTCGGCGTTGGGTAGCGGCTCCGGATTCAGGTCCCAGCGGGCGTCGGGGACGACGTAGCCCTGGCTGTTCGGGTCCGGCAGCGCGCCCGTGCCGTAGACGTCGCGCGGCAGGATCGTCAGCGTGCGGCAGTCGGTCAGCGTCTCGACGTCGCTGGTGCGGCCCCACAGCGCCACGTCCACGCGATAGCGGTACGGCGCGAGGCGCGCATTGTGCCAGACGGCCCGGATCGTGCGCCGTCCTTCCACCGCCCAGCGAGAGTTCTGCTGTATGTCGGTGTGAATGGTAACCAGACGCTGGCCGGCGGCGTTGTGGATACCGATGCCGACGCGCGGGTGTTCGAGCACGGGCTCGTGGAACAGGTCCAACTCGAACACGATGTCCGCGCCGATCGGAAAGGCGTCACTGGCGCGGCCGTCGGGGGTCATCATCCGCACGGCGCGAATGTGGCGGGTCCGGCCGGCGTCGAGGGCACCGCGCGACTGGGCGAGCAGGCTCGACATGTAGCCGGCGACGACCTGCGCGGCGGGTCCGATGTCCACGATCCGCCCAGCGTTGAGCATAACGGCACGCTGGCACAGCGCCTCAATGGCCAGCGTATTGTGGCTTACGAACAGGACCGTGCGGCCCTGCTTCGCGACCGTGCCCATCTTGCCGAGGCACTTCTGCTGGAAGCCGGCGTCGCCCACGGCAAGCACTTCGTCCACGATCAGGATTTCCGGGTCGAGGTGCGCGGCGACCGCAAAGGCCAGCCGGACGTACATGCCGCTGGAGTAGCGTTTCACCGGCGTATCGAGGAAGCGCTCGACCTCGGAGAACGCGACGATCTCGTCGAACTTGCGGCGGATTTCGGCGCGGGTCATGCCGAGGATAGCGCCGTTCAGGTAGATGTTTTCGCGGCCGGTAAGCTCGGGGTGAAAGCCGGTGCCGACCTCGAGCAGGCTGCCGACGCGGCCGCGGATGGTGGCCCGGCCGCTGGTCGGGCAGACCACGCGGGAGAGAATCTTCAGCAGCGTGCTCTTGCCGGAGCCGTTGCGGCCGATGATGCCGACCACCTCGCCGGGCTGGACGCTGAAACTTACATCGCGCAACGCCCAGATGAACTCGTCCTCACTGCCGGTCTCGCTGAGCAGGCGCAGGCGGCGCAGGTGCGACTGAAAGGCCGCCGCAAGGGCTGCCGTCCAGGTGCGGGCCGGCGGCGCGGGGCGGCCGATCTTGTAGCGCTTCGCGAGGTTCTCGATGACGATCGCCGGCTGACTCATTCGCGCACTTTCTGCACTCCGGGTGGGCGGCGCGCAGCGTCGCTTCCGGTTGTTCTTGGATATCGGGTCTGGGTGGAGGTGCTCTGAACCGCACGGGGGCCGCGCAAGACTTGCCGCCCCGTCGCCTGCGGACACCGGCTCGCGAGCGTCAATTGGGTGCTACTCGGACCCGATAGAAGTAATGGAGTATCACAATGAACTTGCCATCGGGTTCGACCGCCGCGGCCCGAGCCGAGGGTCTGTCTGTGCCCTCGACGGCCGCCTGGCGGGCGCGATATTGGCAATTGCGCGGGCGCGGGCGCAAGGCGCTGCGCGCGCTGGTAATGGCGCGCCGCCTGGCGCAGTTGCGCCGCCGGGCGCTGGCGGCCGAGCGCTACCGGCCGGGCTGCCTGACCCTGGACGGCTGCCGCGTGCACTACGACGACCTGTTGTCGCTGTACATGGAATACAAGCACATCTTCGCGTGGGGCATCTACGACTTTCAGCCGACGGGGCCCCGGCCGCGCGTGCTCGATTGCGGCAGCCACGTCGGCCTGAGCGTGCTGCGCTTCAAGCGGATCGCCCCGGATTGCCGAGTGACCGCCTTCGAGCCGGACGCAACCGTGCTGGAGCTGCTCACCCGGAACATCCAGGAGAACCGGCTGACGGACGTGGAGGTCGTGCCGGCGGCGCTGGCCGGCGTGGGCGGCACGGCCCGGTTCGTCGCCGACGGCGCGGACGGTGGAGCGCTCGCGCACGGCGACTATGCACCGCCCTCGGCCGCGGTCGTGCCGACAGTGCGGCTGGCGGACTACCTGGGTGAGCCGGTCGACCTGCTGAAGATGAACATCGAGGGGGCGGAGTGGGACGTGCTGCAGGCCGCCGCCGACCGCCTGCAAAACGTCCGCCAAATGGTCATCGAGTACCACGGATTTCCGGAGTGCGGGCAAAAACTGCACGCCATCCTGCGCCTGCTGGATGAGTGTGGGTTCCGATACCTGCTCAACCATTTCGACTATGAAACGAACGGCCAGGTGGCGCCGCCGTTCCGGGTGGGCGCAACAACGCGGTTCTTCCAGCTCATCGCGGCGACGCGGCTGTGGGAGCGACGATCAGCGCGCGTGGCCGCGCCCGCCGCGCCACGCGTGACGGAGAGCGTCGCAACGCCGGAGCCGGCGAGTCGCGTGTTCGGCCTCGACCGCGGAATGCCGATCGACCGGCACTACATCGACGCGTTCTTGCATGCGCAGCGTGTAGACGTACATGGCCGGGTGCTCGAAGTGGGCGGCAACGAGTACACGCGCCGGTTTGGGGGGACGCGCGTCGCTGTGCGCGACGTGCTGAACCTGCATGATTCGCCAGGCACGACGGTCGTGGCAGACCTGACCCATGCCGACCACGTCGCGGACGACACCTACGATTGCTTCATCCTGACGCAGACGCTGCCGTTTATCTTCGACGTGCCGGCGGCGCTGCGCCACGCGTGGCGGATTCTCAAGCCCGGGGGCGTCCTGCTGCTGACCGTACCGGGCATCAGCCAGCGTTCGCGCTACGACGCCGAGCGCTGGGGCGACTATTGGCGGTTCACGCCGCAATCGGTGCGGCGGCTGCTGGCCCGGTGTTTCGACGCGGCGGATGTGACGGTGCGCAACTACGGCAATGTGCGGTCGGCGACGGCCCTGCTTGACGGTCGCGCGGCCCAGGAGCTGACGCCGGGCGAACTGGACTCGGTTGACGACGATTACCCCGTGCTTATCGCGGCGCGGGCGGTGAAGCGGGTGACGGTGGATGACTGAAGTGCTGGCGCCAGCCTGGGATGTGGCGGCAACGCGGCTCGACGAGTATCCGGTCGCGACCGAGCGCATGCGCTACGCCGTCGGGATTCAGCCGCTGCTGCGTCTGCCGCGGACGGCGGCGATCCTGGAAGCCGGCTGCGGCAGCGGGCGGGTGCTGCGCACGCTGGCGGCGCTGGGCTTCACGCGTCTCACGGGCTTGGAGATCAGCGCGCAACGCCTGGAGTACGTCCGGGCGCGCGGCCCGTACAACGCGGAACTGGTGTGCGGTGCGGACGTCCCGTTCGAGGACGCGCGGTTTGACGCCGTGATTTCGACCGGCGTGATCGAGCATGTGGAGAACCCGCGCGCCTGGCTGCGTGACCTGGCGCGCGTGGTGCGCCCCGGCGGCGTGGTGTCGCTAACCTCCGACACGTATATGTGGCGCTGGCTGCAGCACCTCGGGCTCTACCAGACGATTCAACCGCTCGACCGGGCGATCTGGCCGCCGACGCTCATTCGCTGGGCCCGGGCCGCGGGGCTGCGTTTGGAGGCCTACGGCGGTTTCTGCAACACGCCGGACCAGCGCAGGTTCTTCCTGAAACAACTGGCGCGCCTGCGGCCGGGGTGGAGGCGGCTGCGCTGGTATTTGTCGCGTGGCGACGCGGTGCCGCGCGGGCCGGCCGACGAGACCGTCGCCATTCGGGAGGCGTTCGACCTGCTGCCGCGGCACGTGCGCTACGGCCTGTGGGCGAGCGTGTGGTCGTATGAGAGTTTCTACTGGTTCAACACAGAGGGAGCCGCGCGATGACGCCTGCGCCGGACAAAGACCTGATGGCCTCGTTGCCGGAAAAGATGCGCGCGGCGCTGCGCCGGCGCGTGGCCCCGCCGACGATCGTGCTGCTGTATCACCGCGTGCTGCCGACGGTCGGCCGCGACGTGAACGAGCTGGTGACGAGCGTGGACCATTTTGCCGCGCACCTGAAATGGCTGGCGGAGAACACGCGCCCGCTGCGGCCGCGCGAGTTTCTGAAGGCGGCGTGCCAGACGACGCGCTCCACGCTGAACCTCGACGGCAAGCCGCGCGCGGTCATCACCTTTGACGACGGCTACGCGGACAATTTCCACCACGCGCTGCCGGTGCTGGTGGACGCCGGCTTCAGCGCGGCGGTCTTCGCCGTTACCGGGGCGATCAGCACGGGCGCGCCATTCTGGTGGGATGCGCTCGAGACGATCGTCTTTGACGGCAAACCCGACGGCGATGCCTGGCGGATGCCCGACGGCACGGTGGTCGCGCACGGGGCAGACCGCGCCGCGACGTACCGCACCATGCACGCGGTGCTCAAGCCGATGGCGGAGGAAACGCGGGCCAACGTACTGACGGACCTGGCGTGGCAGGGCGGAGTGGCACCGCCCGCGGCCGACGAGGACTCGCGGCCGATGAGCTGGGAAGAACTGCGCGCGTGGGCGGCGGCCGGCATGACGGTCGGGGCGCACACGCGCTCGCACGCGCCGCTGGCGGGTCTGGCGCCGGATGCACTGCGCGACGAGTTGATGCTCAGCAAACGCGACCTCGAGAAACACCTGGGTATTCCGGTGGAGATGCTGGCGTATCCCTACGGCGGACGGAACGACGTGGGGGCGCAGGGCGAGGAGGCGGCCCGCGCGGCCGGCTTCCGCTGCGCATTCGCGAACCGCATCGGCAACGCGCGCTGGGCGCGCAGCCCGTTCGCGGTGCCGCGCTGCCTGGTGCGCAACTGGTCGGTGGACCAATTCCGCGCGCGCTTCCAGGGCTGGTGCGACGAATGAGGCACCCCGCGTTGCCCGATGACCGGCTCCACGTGCTGATGGTGAACACCCACCAGACCGGGGGCGGCGCCGGACGTGTCGGCGAGCTGCTGGCCGAGGGCCTGCGGCGGGCCGGCGACGACGTGCGGGCGTTCGTGCGGGCGTCCGTCACCGGGCACCCGTGTCAGTGTGCGGCCGGATCGTGGCGCGAGACGCGTGCGGCGGCGTGGCTGGCGCGCCAGGGCTTCACGGACCTGGGACACGTCAGCTCCTTTTGCTGGCGAAGCCGCCCTGACTTTGCGGCGGCGGACGTGGTTCACCTGCACAACCTGCATGGCGACTTCGTGTCGCTCGCGGCGCTGCCGCTCTGGGGCTGGCAGAAGCCGCTGGTCTGGACGCTGCACGACTGCTGGCCGCTGACGGGCGGCTGCGCGGCGCCGGCGACGTGCACCCGCTGGCGGCGTGTGTGCGGGCGCTGCCCGCAGACGGGCGTGTACCCGGTGAGCGGCGTGGACCGCACCGGCATCTATCGTCGGGTCAAGCCGTGGCTCTGGCGCTGGGCGCGGCCGCGGGTTGTCACGCCTTCACACTGGCTCGGGCGACGTGTCGCGGAAATCCCGGCGTTGCAGTCGTTGCCGCGCCGCGTCATCCGGCCGCCGATCGACTGTGATACGTTTGCGCCGCGTTCCGACCGCGCGGAATTGCGTCGTCGGCTCGGCCTGACACCGGAGCGGCCTACGGTCGTGCTCGCCGGCAACAACTGGAGCGACGCGCTCAAGGGCGGCCCGGACGGCATTGTAGCGCTGCGGGGGGCGGCGGCGGCCGTGCCCGATCTGCAGGTGCTGGCGATTGGCCGGGGCAGCGCGGCACTGCTAGCCGCGACGCGTCTGACGGGGCGCGCCCTGGCGTTCCAGCACGGGCGGCAACCGCTGGCGGCCGCATACGCCTGTGCCGACGTCTGCCTGTTCCCGTCGCGCGCGGAGAACTACCCGCTGACGGTGCTGGAAGCGCTGGCCTGCGAGACGCCGGTGGTGGCGTACGACGTGGGCGGCGTGCCGGAGCAGATCGAGCATTCGCAGACCGGATACCTCGCGCATGATGGGCAGCCGGCGGAACTTGCCGCGGGGTTGGTATGCCTGCTGCGCGCACCGAACAACCTGCGGGCGATGGGCCGCCGGGGGCGCGCATTCGTGCTGCGCACGTCGTCGATTCCGGCGGTAGTGGCCGAGTATCGCGACGAATACCGCCGGGCGATCGCGTCGTGGTGCCGGCGACGCGGCCGGAGCGTGTCCCGCAGCAGTGTTGGGTGGTGGGGACAGCGTTTGGCTCGGGTGTTGGGCTGGGAAGCGACTGAACGTGAATCGCCAGCCGGGATGCCGGCGCACCGCGAGTGCGCGATGGTCGAGGTGTCGTGAGCATGGCGCGCGTTCTGTTTGTGTTCTCGATTGACGGACACCGGCGGTTTGATCGCCGGCCACTCTCGGCCGCCGCCGTGCAGCTCGGCATTTCGTACATCTCCGCGCTGCTGAAAGCGCACGGGCACGAGACGCGCCTGGTCGTGCTGGAGAGTCGCCGCGGCGCGGCCGAGTTCCCACTCGTCACGGAGCGGCTGCGCGCGTTCGAGCCTACGCTCGTGTGCCACACCGCGGTCGCGACGCAGTACCCGTTCATCGTCCGCGTGGCGGAGCACGTGCGTGCGCTGCGGCCGAATCTGCCGCAATTGATCGGCGGCGTCCACGTGTCGCTGAATCCGGAGCAGGCGCTGCGCGACGGTTTCGACGCGGTGTGCGTCGGCGAAGGCGAGCACCCGACCCTGGAACTGGCCGCCGCCCTCGACGCCGGGCTGGTGCCGACCGGCATCGCGAACCTCTGGCTGCGACGCGGCGGCGACGTGCAGCGCAACGCGACGCGCCCGTTCGTGCGACCGCTCGATTCACTGCCCCCGCCGGATCGTCGCATGTGGGACGAGTGGCTGGACCACTCCAGGCCGCCGGTGCACACGGTGCTGCTCGGCCGCGGCTGCCCATACCAGTGTGCGTACTGCTGCAATCACGCGCTGAAAAAGCTCGCGGCGGGGCCGTATGTGCGGATGCGGACGCCGGAGGCCGTGGTGCGCGAGATCGAATCGCTCGCGGCGCCGTCCGACGCCGCGCAGAGCATGTACCTCGAGGTCGAGACGTTCATGCTCGATTCGGACTGGACCGAGAGCTTCTGCGACCGGCTGGCGGCGTTCAACGCCCGGCGCCGGCGGCCAATCCGGTTTGGCGCGAACGTGCGCGTGACGCCCCATATTGAAGTTGAACGGTTCTTCGCGGCGTTCGCGCAGGCGAACATCCAGTCGGTGAATATCGGCCTGGAGTCCGGCAGCGAGCGCATTCGGCGCGACGTACTGCGGCGCTACTACAGCAACGACGACGTGCTGCGGACGGTGCGGGCGGCACGGACCCACGGCATGCAGGTGGCGCTGTACAACCTGATCGGGCTGCCGGGCGAGACCTGGCGGGATTTCCTCGAGACAGCCCGCATGAACCGTCTGTGCCGGCCCGATGCGCACCGCACGTCGATCTTCTATCCCTATCCCGGCACCGCGTTGCACGGCGTGTGCCGGGAGCAGGGATTGCTCGGGGCGGGGCTGCCGACGGATCGCGAGCGCAAGCAGGCGGCACTGGATTTGCCCGGTTTCCCCCGCCGGCGGATCCAGGAGTGCCACGACTACTTTGACGTCTACGTGGCGCATGCCAACCCGATGTGGTGTCGGCTCCACGTTCTGTGGCGGCGCTGCACGGAGTGGGTCGACCGGCACACGCGCGGCCTGCCCGGGTACTGGCGCGTGCGGCGCGGCATCGCCGCCGGGCAGCGGCTGGTACGCGGTGGTGTGCGGGCGACGGTGGATGCGGTGGCGTCCCATGTGCGGACGCCGCGGGAGCTGGGCGGATGAGCGTTTCGCCGGGCACGTTACTGCGACCGCCAGCCGTGCACCGCGCAGAGCCGCGTGCCGCCGCGCTGCCGCTCATCTCGGTGGTGACACCGTCGTTCAACCAGGGGCGGTTCATCGAGCGCTGCATCCGGAGCGTACTGGCGCAGAACTACCCGCGCTGCGAGCACATCGTTCAGGACAACTGTTCGACCGACGAGACGCTGGCGGTGCTGCGCCGCTATCCGCACGTGCAGTGGGTGAGCGCGCCGGACCGCGGGCAGAGCGATGCCTTGAACCGCGCGCTGGCCCGGGCGCGGGGCGAGATCATCGCCTGGATCAACGCGGACGACTATTACGAGCCCGGCGCGTTCACGCTGGTGGCCCGCGAACTGCGGCGCGAAACGGGCCTGATGGTGTTGTTGGGGCGGCTGCACGTGGTGGACGCGGAAGGACGCCTGTTGCAGACCACGTCACCGCGCTATCACGGGCACGAGTATCTCGTGGACGTGTGGACGCACGATCATGGCCTGTCGCAGCCCGGCATGTTCTTCCGCCGCGAGGCGTTGGAGCGCGTCGGCCCGCTCGACCCGCGCCTGCACTACGCCATGGATTACGACCTGTGGCTGCGGCTCACGCGGCACTTCCCGATCAAGGTCGTTGACGATGTGCTGGCCGGCTTCGTGCTGCACCCGCAGTCCAAGACGGGGCAGACGCGCTACCTCGCCGGCTTCATGCGCGAGAAGGAGCAGGTGTCGCGCCGCTACTGGGGTTCGGTCTTCACGCCGCGCTATTGGCGCCTGCGGCAGGCGTGCAACCGGAGCCTGGCGACGGTGTTGACGCACGCCATCCTCGACTCACACAAGCACGACACCGACTTCAAGTGGCGACTGGTGGCGGAGCTGCTCTGGCGCTGGCCGCCCGCGCTCGCGAACCGGTACATCTTGGCGGCGCTGGCGGAGCGCATCGCCGGAAGGGGCGTGCCGCGCGCGGCGAAACAACTTTCCACGCTGCTGCGGCCGGCGCCCGCGCCCGTGGCCAATACGCCGCCCTGCAAGGGCCGCGTCACGGTCGTAATCCCGACCTACAACCGCGCCGCGCTAGTCGAGCGCGCGATCCAGAGCGTCCTCCGGCAAACGGCCCGCGAGCGCTGCGACATCGTCGTGGTCGACGACGGGAGCACCGATCACACGCCGCAAGTGCTGCAGCGCTATGCCGGGGAGATTCGATACATCCGACAGGCGAACGCGGGCGTGGCGGCGGCGCGAAACGCTGCCATTCGCGGCCAGCGCAACGAGTACGTGGCGTTTCTGGATTCCGACGACGAGTGGCTGCCGACGAAGATCGAGCGTCAGCTCGCGATGCTGGAGCGCTATCCGGAGGCCGTACTTGTGGCCTGCGACGGCCGGCGGCGCGCGGTGGACGGTCAGGAATGGCGCTCGGAACTCACGGGGATCGAGTTTGGCCGGCCGATTGACCTGGCCCCGCACCTGTTCAACGGGCTGTTCCTGTTGACGCCGGGGATCGTAGTGCGGGCTCGCCATCTGCCGCCGGCCGGGCCGTTCTGCCGGAGCGTGGATTCGTGCGAGGACTACCTGCTCTGGGTGCAGATGGCATGTCGCGGGCCGGGCATCGTGCTGAACGAGGAGCTCGTTCGCTGCGGTTGGCACGCGCCCCACAGCCTGACGGACAACGTGGCCCACGTGGCACGCACACAAATCCTGGCGCGCCACCTGGCGTGGCGCGCGCTGCGGCACCGGCCGGATTGCCGCGCGGCCTGGCGCCAGGGGCTGGCGCGCATGCTGGCGATGCAGCGCGACGCGGCGTACCGCGCCGGCCGTTTCGGGCTCGCGGCGCGGCTGGGCTTTCGTTCGTTGATGCTGGTGCCGCGCGGGCGGCCACGCTGGGAGTGGGGCCGGCTGGTCACGTCCCTGCTGCGCTGCGTGAAGAGGTGAGGACAAGCGTGGCGGACGAGCCGCTCATTTCCGTAGTGACGCCCTCCTTCAACCAGGGGCGCTACATCGAGCGCTGCATCCGCAGTGTGCTCGCGCAGGACTATCCGCAGTTTGAGCACATCGTGTTCGACAATTGCTCGACGGACGACACACCTGCCATTCTGCGGCGCTATCCGCACGTGCAGTGGGTCAGCGAGCCGGACCGCGGGCAGAGCCACGCGCTGAACAAGGGCCTCCGCCGGGCGCGCGGCGACATCATCGCCTGGATCAACGCGGACGACGCCTACGAACCGGGCGCCTTCCGCGTCGCGGCCCGGGAGCTGGCGAACGGGACCGGCGTGCGTGCCATCGCCGGCCGCGTGCACTTCGTCGATGAGCAGGATCGCATCCTGCGCACGGGGACGCCGAACATCGCCACGCTCGACCAGATGATCGCCTTCTGGACGCTCGGCTTCAGCCTGGAGCAGTGCGGCGTGCTGTTCCGGCGCGAAGTGCTCGACGAGATCGGGCTGCTGGACGAACGATTGCACTACGCGATGGATTACGAATTCTTCCTGCGACTCGTGGCTCGGCAGCCGCTCAAGCTCGTGGACGACGTGCTGGCGCGGTTCACATTGCAGGCGGACAGCAAGACGGGGCGGCTGCGGCGCGGGCCGGCGTTTGTGTACGAGCGGCGGCGCGTGTCCGCGGCGTACTGGGGGTCGCCGGCGAGTCGCGGTTACTGGCGCCGCCGCTGGGCGTGCGACCGCCATCTTGCGGACCACTTCGCGAACACGGTTCTGCGGGCGCACCAGGACGAGGACCGCCTGGACTGGCGGGCGCTGGGGCGAATGGTACGGTGGTGGCCGACGCGCTTGCTCGAGCGGCACGTACTCGGCGTCTTGGCTGAGCGAGTGCTGGGACGGCGGATGGCCGCCGCGATGCGCGGGGCCGTACTTCGTAGCACATGAGGGGCGCGGTCAGTTCGTTCCCGACAACACAGGTGCCGCACCCGCGTCCGCGGCGGCCCCCGGCTGTTGACGTTGCCACGTCTTGAGCGGTCGTGCCAGGCGGAAGAAGACGCCGTCTACCTGGAGCAGTTGGCCGGTCCGGTCGTTAGCGAAGCCCGGTTCGAGCGACATGAGCGTGAAGCCGTGGTCGGCGATCAGCTCGCAGAGTTGCGGAAAGAGCATCTGGCCACCGTAGAGCTCGACCAGTGACATTTCCAGTTGCAGCCCGGCGATCTGGGGTAGGGTCCGGGCGGCGCCCGCCAGCACGTCCTGCTCGTAACCCTGCGTATCGATCTTCATGAACACGTTGGCGGCGTCGCGGCGATATTCATCGAACAGCGCGTCGAGGCGACGCACGGTCACCGTTTCGGTGCCGACGTACGCCGAATGCGGGGCGGCTTCCAGGTGCGCCGGCTGCATGTCGCGCAGTGAGCTGCTGTGCATGTTGCCGGCCACGTGCATGACCGCGCGGCCGTCGCGGTCACCCAGCGCGACGTTCACCGTCTCCCACCGCGGGTCGTCGGCCGCGCTTTCCCGCAGCTTCGCAAACGACGCGGACAGGGGCTCGAAGGATACGACTCGCCCCGTGTATCCCCGCGCGCGCAGCGTCTGCACGTACTCACCCGTGTCGGCGCCCACGTCCAGCAGCAGGTCGATCTCGAAATTCGCCAGCAGCCGCGCCCGCCGGCGGATCGTCAGCGGCGGATACTCGACGAGGTCGTAACCCTGTCGGCGAGCGAAGCGACGAACCAGGTGTCGAAGCGGTGTCTTCCAACTCACGTTCGCGCACTCCCGACGACGCATTCTGGCCGGCGGTCCGCCGCGCTGTCCGCGCTTGACCTCCGTGCCATGCCGTCGCCGGGCGACGCTTCCTGTAAGTCGGGCCAGATGCTGTCAATGTCCACGCGCGTCCGCGCGCGGCGCTCGCAGATTTCCGCAGCCTCGCGGCCCCACGCCAGCCGCGCGGATGAATCATCGATCAGTCGGTTCATCGCCGCGGCCAGGGCGCCCGGCCGGCTGCGGTCGAAGAGCACCCCGCCCCCCTCGGCCGCCACGATCTCGGCGAAGCCAGCGTAAACCTCCGGCGGCGCGTGCCGGGGAACCAGCGCCGGTCGTCCGCAGCTCAACCCCTCCTGCAGCACATTGGGGAACGTGTCGTAGTGACTGGTCGAGAGCACGCAATCCGCCGCGGCGTACCACGGGGCCATGTCGCGCTGCGCGCCGACCAGGTGCACGCGACCCGCCACGCCGAGCGCATCGGCCAGCCGCGCCAGCCGCATGCGTTCCGGCCCGTCGCCGGCGATGACCAGGTGGCCGCGGCCGTGCACGGACGGCAGGGCGCGAATCGCGAGGTCAAACGCCTTGTTCAGATCGCACACGCCGGCGGCCAGGAAGGCGAGGACATTGTCATTCAGGCCGAGGGTGCGGCGCTGCGCGGCGCGCCGGGCCGGATCCACGGGCTGGGGTCCGGGGCCGTAGGGCAGCACTGCCACCCGCGCGCGTGCGGACGGGTGAAACGTGAGCACCTCATCGCGCGTGGATTCTGTCGGTGTGAGAACCAGGTTGGCCAGCGCGAAGGCCAGGTGCTCGGCGTGGGTGATGCCCGCGAAATCGACCCGCCGCCAGAACGTCGGCGGCCGGTGTAACAGCCAGGTGAACGGCAGGCAGTTGTGCAGGAGGCAGGGCAGCTTGTAGATCACTGGCACGTCGGGCCAGGCGCGCTTCGCGGCGATGACCCAGTGCGGGCTCAGCGCCAGGAACGCGACCCGCGGCGCGGGCAGACGTCGTAACTGCCGCAGAAGTTGCGCTCCCACCCGCCAATGGCGCACCCGCCACAGCAGGGGCTCAACCGGCACCGGCACGTTGAATTCCCGAGCGTCGTCCGGCACGGCCGCGGGCGCGTCGGGTGCCGTCGTGGTCCCCAGCAGGAGCGTGCTGCGGCGAGGCTCCGAGGCCGCGATGACGCGGCGGGCGAACGCAAGGGCGCCGCCCCAGCCGTCCACGTCGGTGAAACAGCCGACGTAGAGGTCTCTGGGCGTCATGGTGCCGGGGGACCGCATCGAGCTCGCTTGCCCTCTTGGGTGCCGCGGTTCGGTGTAGAGTACATCCGCTATATCGACCCGCCCGGCATGCGAGTTCGTTTGGCGGAGCGGATCAGGTGCGGTCGCCAGCCGCCGCGCTGCGGGCCCGATATAATGTGCTCTGACGCGGCGCCGACGGAGTGCCGCCGTCGTCCGCGCCGCCAGTTGTGCGCAGGCGTCGCCGTGGTGCGCGGTCCGCCGCGGCCAATGTCGCTCGCGAGCTTGGAATCCCCGCATTATCCTCCGCCCGAGAGGTGCATGACCAAGCCCATCACAGTTCGACCCGGCCCGACCCTGCAAGCGGGCGAAATGCCGGTCGTGTCGCCGGTCCCGGCGGCGCCGGACCGGCCGTCGCGCCTGCCGGCGGAGTTGGTTCGCGCGAGCCTGCGCAATTCGATCAAGGACGCGGTGGCGTGGTCGGTCATGTACGGCGCGGGCACGAGTTACGTGACACCCTATATCGTGTTGGGCGGCAAGGACCTCCTGTACATCGCAGCGTTTGCCGGACTGCCCGCGCTGGCGGGGGCGCTGCTGCAGTGGCTGTCCGCCAACGTGACCGACATGGTCGGGCACCGCAACCGCATCATCGTTCCCACCGCGTTCCTGCAGGCGCTCACCTGGCTGCCGATGTGCATGGCGATCTTCCTGCCGTTCGACGCCGTGGGCTACTGGGTTGTGCTGGCGGCGTTCGTGGTCAATATTGCGCTGGCGAACTTCGCCGGTCCGCCGTGGCAGAGCATCATGGGGGACCTGGTGCCGCCCGAGCGGCGGGGGCGCTATTTCGGGATCCGTACGGCGTTGTCCGGCGCCGTGCAGGTGGGCGCGTTTTTCGGGGCGGGCGCCTGGCTGACCTGGTGCACGGAGCGCGGCGGGTGGGCCCCGTGGGGGCTCAGCGGCCGTAATTTCGGCTTTCTGGTGCTGTTTGCGATCGCCGGCGTGGCGCGCTTTGTCTCGGCGTGGTACTTGAGCCGCGTGCACGAGCCGGAGTACCGGCAGGTGGCGACCGATCGCTTCAGCCTGCTGGATTTCATCCGCCGGGCACCGCGGGCACACTTCGGGCGGTTCGTGTTCTACTGCATGATCATCAACGCCGGACTCGGCGCGGTCGTACCGTTCCTCGGCTGGTACCTGCTCGGGCAGTTGCAGTTCACGCCGGCGGCGTTCGCGGCCGTGCTGGCGATGAGCCAGCTCTCCGGCGTGCTCACGCAGCCGCTGTGGGGGCGATTGGTGGACCGGCTTGGCAGCAAGCGCGTGCTGGCCATCGGCGGGATCGGTCTGGTTTTCGTGCCGCTGCTGCTGCTGGTTTGCCGCGACTTCTGGGCATTCATGGTCGTGATGGCGTACGAGGGGGTGCTGAACGCGGCCTTCTCGAATGCGGTGGGTAACTACCTGTATGACGTGGTCACGCCGCCGAAACGGGCGCGGTGTGCGGCGTACTACAGCATGTTCGTCGCCCTGGGGACGCTGGTTGGGAGCTTCGGCGCGGCGCTGCTGGGGACATATGCGCCGGTGCCGCTCGACGTGGGCGGATTTGGCATTGTGCAGCCGTTCACGTGGCTGCTGCTGTGTTCCGCATTGCTGCGTCTGGCCGCGAACGTACTGCTGCTGGGCACGTTCGAGGAATTCCGGCTGCGGCGGCCGGCGTTTGAGACGTGATCGGAGCAAAGCGGCGTGCGCGCGCACGGCATGGGTCGCGTCAGAAGTTGTCGCGCACGGGCGGCGGAGCGGCTTGCGGGCGTGTCTGAGCGGATAGTATGGTGCAGGGCGTGTGCGGCGACGCGGTGCGGGCCGCGCGGGATGAATTGCGCAGCAGCCAAGGAGAAAACATGAGCGCGTTGCGTGGTGGTCTGGTGGCATTGGTGGCGGTGGGGATTCTGGCGGCGCCAGCCATGGCGTTGGACCTGGGGGACGCGGCTCCGCCGCTGAAGGTGGAGAAGTGGGTGAAGGGTGGGCCCATCGATCTGAAGGACGGCAAGGACAAGTCGATCTATCTGATTGAGTTCTGGGCGACGTGGTGCGGACCGTGCCGGGCCACCATCCCGTACATGGCTGAATTGCAGAAGAAGTACAAGGACAAGGGCCTGGTGGTGATCGGCGTGAGCGTGGACAACGAGAAGACGCGCGACAACGTCAAGCCGTTCGTGGACGACATGGGCGACAAGATGGGCTACGCCGTCGCACTGGACCAGAAAGAAGACGGCACGAGCACTGCCTACATGAAGCCCTTCGAACTGGACGGCATCCCGAGCGCGTTCCTGGTCGACAAGGCGGGCAAGCTCGTGTGGCTCGGGCAGGGCTATCCGCTGGTCGGCGTGGAGGAGGCGATCGATCAGATCCTGGCCGGTAAGTACGACCTGAAGGCTGCCCAGCAGGCGGAGAAGACCCGGCGCGCCGAGGCCGGGAAGCGGCGCCAGCTCATGGAGGAGATTCAGAAGTACTTCGAGCTGGTCAGCGAGAGCGAGAAGCCCGAGGGCGCCGACAAGCTGGGTCGGGAGGTCTTCGCGGCGCTTGGCAAGGACGCGATGCTGCTGAACGAGTTTTCCTGGGAGATTCTGACGGGCGAGGAGATCAAGTATCGCGACCTCAAGCTGGCGCTGGATGTCGGCAAGGCGGCGTACGACGCGTGCGAGGGCAAGGAGGCGGCCATCGTCGATACCTACGCCCGTGCGCTGTTCGACAACGGTAACGTCAAGGACGCGATCGAGTACCAGAGGAAGGCCGTGCAACTCGCCGGGGACAGTCCCGAGATGAAGAAAGAGCTCGAGGCCACCCTGAATAAGTATGAGGACGCGGCCAAGAACAAGAAGTAGCGCGCCCGTGCCGCGCGAAGCTGGCGAACACCTGCCCCGGCCGCTCGTGCCGGCCTGGAAAGACGTGCGGTGGCCGGTCATCGGCATGCTGCACCTGCCGGCGTTGCCCGGTGCGCCGCGCAACCGGCACGATCTCGCGGCGATCAGCGCACACGTGCTGCGCGATGCCGATGTCCTGGTCGGCGGCGGCGCGCAGGGATTGCTGCTCGAGAACTTCGGCGACAGTCCGTTCTATCCAGACCGCGTGCCGGCGAGCGTCGTCGCCCAGATGACGGTGCTCGCCGGCGCTGTTTTGCGCCGGTTCGACGTGCCGCTCGGGATCAACGTGCTGCGCAACGACGGCAGCAGTGCACTGGCGGTTGCGCACGCCGCCGGTGCGCAGTTCATCCGCGTGAACGTGCTCTGCGGGGCGCGCGTCACGGATCAGGGCGTGATCGAAGGCCGCGCGCATGAAATCCTGCGCGCGCGCCGGCTCTTAGGTGCGGACGACGTACGCATTCTGGCTGACGTGGACGTGAAACACTCGGCGCCGCTGGGCACGCCGCGGCCGATCGAGGACGAGGTCGCGGACCTGCTCGAACGCGGCGGGGCGGATGCGATCGTGGTTTCGGGCAGCGCCACCGGCCGGCCGACCGACCTGGAACAACTGCTGCGGGTGCACGCGGCGGCCTGCGGCGCACCCGTCTTCGTCGGCAGCGGTGTAACGCCGGAGTCGATCGGCACGTTGGCCGCACACGCCGATGGCTTCATCGTCGGAACGGCGCTCAAGATGGACGGCGTCGCGACCAATCCTGTGGACCCGGCGCGCGTCCGGGCCTTATTGAGCGCGCTCGGCTGACCTCGCCGCGGCGGCGACTACGTGTCGAACAGGCCGCCATCGCGCGGCGAACGGGCGAGGGCGGCCAGCCGCGGGTAGGCGTCCAGCAACTCGCGCGGCGCTGCCACGGGTGCGTTCTCGAGCATGGCGCGCAATTCGAGGGCATTCACCGCCCCCTGCCCGCGATAGTGGTTGTTCGCGAAGACGTACATGTTCTCCGTCTCGGTGCACATGGCATCCAGCCGTGCGACCCACTCGCGCAGCTCATCCGGGCTGTACAGGTAGTTGTAGCGCTCGAACGCCGGCACACCCTCGGCGAACCAGTTGCGTGCGTTGCGCCCATGCAGCCGGACGTACGCGTTGCGACCGAACGCATGCTGCGTCGGCCCCAGGCAATCCCGCAGGGCCGGCTGATCAATATTGCAGTAGCCCCCCACCTTCCGCAGCTCGGCAAGCGCTTCCGGCGCCGCCCACGACGCGTGCCGCACCTCGATGAAACGATCGTACGCCGCGAAACTCTCCGCCAGGCGGTGCAGCCACGCGATCGCGTCCGGCGTATACCGGAACGACCAGGGGAACTGCACGAGCAGCGGCCCGAGCAGATCGGCCTCGCGCAGCGGCGCGATGCCCGCGTTGAATTCGTCCACGGTGGCCGGCGACGGAAACGTGCCGCGCTCATGCGTGAACACCTGCGTGAGCTTGACCGCGAAGCGGAAGTCCCGCGGCACGAGCCTGGGCCACGCGGCGGTCATGCGGGCCGTGGGGATGCGGTAGAAGCTGGTATTGACCTCGACCGCATTGAAGTAGCGCGCCAGGTACGCCAGCGGCTTGAACCCCCGGGGTGGCTTGGCAGGGTAGACGATGCCCGCCCAGTCCGCATAACTCCACCCGGATGGGCCGATCCAGAGCTTGGCTCGTGGCGCGGTGCTCATACCCCTGGTGTAGCCAAACGCGGGTCGCACGACAAGATCCGACCGCCCCAGCCGCGCGGGCTGCGTTGTGGGGGCTGGTTTGCCGTTCTAAGATATATGGGGCCGTGGTTGTCCCGGCCGCCCGGGAGGTGTGTATGTCCGCGCTCGACCGACAGATTCAGACCGCTCGCCGCCGGCTCATGACCGATGTGTTCGCGCAGCGGCTGAGCGTCGGCGTGCTGGTGGCGGCGGGGTTGTGGACCGCGGTGATCCTTGTCACGCGGGCATTCGCGCTACCGCTTCCACTTGGGCACGGGGCTTGGATCGCTGCGATCCTGGCAGCGCTCGTTGGCGGGATCGGCACGGCGCTGTCGCGGCCGAGCCTGCTGCGGGCGGCAGTCGCGCTCGATACGGCCGCCGGGTTGAAGGAGCGATTGAGCACCGCGCTGACCGTGCGGCAGTCGCCGGACGAGTTCGCGCGGGCGGCCGTGCGGGACGCGGAGGGTGTGGCGGCGAAGGTGCACGTGCCAACGCACCTGCCGCACCGGGCGCCGGTGTTGTGGCCGTGGTCGGCGGCGACGGTAGCGGTGGCACTCGTCCTGCTCCGTTTCATGCCCACGCTGGACCTGCTGGCTGGGCAGAAGAAGCCGGAGCCGATCGTGCCGCTCGCGGAAGTGCAGGCGGAGCAGCGCGCGATCCAGACCGAATTCGAGGAGCGCGCGGCGAAGCTGCGCGAGCTGGCCAAGGAAAACCCGAACCTGAAAGACATCAGCGAGGCGCTCGAGCCGCTTGAATTGCCCGAGACGCCGGGCGTGACGCCGGAGGACGTGCGGCGTGAGGCGGTGAAGCGGATCGACGACGTGGGGGACCGGTTGAAGCGCGAGCTGGCGGCGACCGAGCACAACGCACTGGGCGAGATGAAGCGCCTGTTGAATCAGCTCCAGCCGCAGGGCGGCGACCGCGCCGAGGCGAAGCTGTCGCAGGCGCTGGCGGCGGGCGATTTCGAGGGCGCCAAGCAGGCGATGCAGAAGCTGCGCGACGAGTTGCAGCAGGCCGCTCAGCAGGCCCCCGACCCCGAGACGCAGCAGAAGCTTGCCGAAATGAGCGAACAACTTACCAAGCTCGCGGACCAGGTCGCGAAGCTCAGCGACACGACGCAGTTGCAGAAGGAGCTGCAGAACAAGGGCGGTCTGTCGGAGGAGGACGCGAAGAAGCTGCTCGACCAGTTGTCAAAGATGGACCCGAAGCAGCTTCAGAAGGAACTTCAGAAACAGCTCGGCGGCAAGGGACTGAGCGAGAAGCAACTGCAGCAGATTGCGCAGAAGATCCAGCAGAGCAAGCAGGCACGCCAGGCGTGTCAGAAGCTTGCGCAATCGCTTGCCAAGGCCGCGCAGGCGGCCCAACAGTGCAACAATCCGGGCAGCGCCAACTCCAGCGCATCGCAGGCCAGCAACGCCCTCTCGGACGCGGCCGGCCAGCTTTCCGACATGGAAATGGCCGAGCAGATGATGAACGAGCTGCAGGCCCAGCTCTCCGACCTGGACAACCTGCGCGACAGCGTGTGCCAGGGGAACTGCCGGCGTCCCGGCGACGGACAGGCGCGTGGTATCGGGCAGCAAGGCCCCAACTACGGCCGTGGGCTTGGCGAGCGGATCGGCAAGGAGAAAGTCGCGTACGACGTCGATCCAACCAAGGCCAAGACGCGCTTTCAGGGCGGCACGATCACGGGGCAGATGCTGGTCGATGGGCCGCAAGTGCGGGGCGCTGCGTCGGCCGAAGTGCTGACCGCGGCCGAGTCGCAGGTCCGCGACGCACTCGATGCGATCGAGCACGAGGAAGTGCCGCGGCAGTATCGCAAGGTCCTGCAGGAGTATTTTGAGCGACTGGCCGGTCTCGTGCGCGATAAGCAGGATGCCGAACCAGGGGAGACCGCCGCACCGGCGGAGAAGAAGGCTCCGGAATCGGAAGACTGATCCGGGGGAGTGTGAAGCTCCGCTATTGCAGTAGCAAACCAGGGGAGTGCAAAGCTCCGCTTTTGCAGTAGCAAACCGGGGGAGTGCAAAGCTCCGCTTTTGCAGTAGCAAACCGGGGGAGCGCAAAGCTCCGCTTTGCAGAAGCAAACCAGAGGTTTGCTCTCCCCAGAAGATGGGAGGGGTGTGCCCCCGCCTAGAAGCTGCTCTCGCGCAGCACGACGCCTTGCACGTACCGCCACAGATCAGCCAGACGCGAGCGCGGCGACGTGCGGAGCCAGAGTGCGCCGGTCTGACCGACGCGCAGCTCAGGCGGCGGGGCATCCAGCGCGACTTCCACCTTGTAGTAGCTGTCGAGCATCTCGAGTCGGCCGCGCGCATCGGGCACGACCGCAATGTCGCCGCGCGCCACGGAGGCGAGACCGCGTTGCTCCAACACCGTGCTGCGCACCGGCTCCACGAAGGTCACGGTGCCGGCGAGGCGGCCCGGCTCGGCGTCGGAGCAGAAAGCCAGCCGCGTCCCCAGCGTTACGTCGCCCGCCAGATCGTCACGCACGTAGCCGACGATGCGCGGTGCGCGGCCGTCGACGATGCGCCCCAGCACCTGGTCGGCGCTGATGGGTGTGCCCTCGCGTACGCTGTCGTCCCATTCCATCACCACGCCGTCCACCTGCGCGACGCAGCGATTCCGCTCGATGGCGGCCCGCAGCGAGTCGAGCCGGGCTTGTGCGCGCGCCAGCTCCTCGGTCTTCTGCGGCAGCAGCGCCCGCTGCCGGGCATCGCTCTTGATCACCGCCAGCTCTACGTCCAGCCGCTCGATGTCGAGCCGGGCGATCTCCGCCTGCGCGTTGAGGTCCGCGGATTCGACGACGAAGAGCGTCTGACCGGCCTTGACCTGATCATTGAGCGCCACGTGCAACTCACGCAGAACGCCGGCGCCCGGCGCATAGAGCACCTGCGTGTCGCCGGCCACCGTCGTCGCCGGCACACTCTGCCGGCGGGGCAGCGGCAACGCGGCCCAGAGCAGGATCAGGAGCACGAGCGCCGCGACCAGCGGAGCCCGCCAATTCCAGCGCCAGAGCGGTCGCAGCCGCCAGAGCTGCACAGTCTCGTGCACAATCGGCCGGATGATGAACGTGTAGAGCGCGGCGCAGAAGACGATGACGCCGAGCGCTTTGGCAAGCCAGTGATAGAGCATGAGCGCAATCGCGGCGTAGAGCACGGCGCGGTACGCCGACGCGCCGAGCGCGTACGCCACGAGCGTCACCAGCCGGCGGCGCGGCAGGGGGGCTTCAGGCGGCGGCAACGGCAGCCCAAGGAGGTGCCGGCGCGCCAGCCACCGAAGCACGGCGAGCGCGCGGCTCTGCAGGTTGTCGATGCCGAGCAGGTCGCTGAGCACATAGTAGCCGTCATAACGCCGGGCGGGATTCAGGTTCAGCACCAGCGTTGAGACCAGCGTGACGGATGACACGACGAAGCACAGGCTCTTCAGGGTGCCGGGCGGGCTGATGCCCCAGATGAACAACGCCAGGCCGGCCAGCACCAGCTCGGCCAGCACGCCCGCCAGCGCGATTGGCAGGCGTCGCCGGCGGCTGCGCATGCGCCAACTGTCGGTGACATCGGCGTACGCGACCGGGAACAGGAAGATCAGGGCCACGCCCATCGATGGCACGCGGTTACCGAGCGCCTTGGCGACGTAGGCGTGACTGAATTCGTGGATCGTCTTGATGGCGATGATGGCCAGCGTGAACGTGGCGGCCCCGGCGGCGTTGAAGAAATACGGAAACGTCGCCAGGTACGCGTCGAAGCGCTGCACCAGCCAGATCAGCCCCGCGAGCGTGAACGCGAGGTACAGCGTCAGGGCCGCTGGCGACGCCAGGTGCCGCACGGTGCCCACCGTGCGCGCGAGGAACGCGTCCGGCCGGCACAGCGGCACACGCAGGTAGACGAGCCGGCGAAACAGCGTGGCGATTCCGCCCAGCGACGTACGGCGTGGCGTGGCCAGTTGGCCGCAGGTCAGCCCGCGACCGGCGGCGTCGGCACATAACCGGGTGATATCGTCGGCGGACACGCGGATGGTGGATTCGCTGCGCAGGTGCGCAAGCAGGCGGTCGAGCGTCCAGGGAACGCGCAGCCGCCTCAGAATCTCGGCCTGCACCCAGGTGAGTTTCTCGAACGTCCCGCGCAGAGGATCATGGAGGACGTAGGTCGGTGCGCCGTCGCATTCAGCGGGGCCAAGGTGAAACTCGATGTCCGGTCGCAGTACGGGCAGCGTCGTGGGCAGGGCGTTCGGGCTCATGGCTCGTTACACCCCGCTCCAGCGGCGCACCGCGGCGAGCGGTCGGCGCAAGAGCCAGTAGCCCAGCGGCACGTTATCGCCGTAGAGCACGGCGGTGCCTTGCAGGCCGGTCTTCACGTTCGGGGCCGAGGTGGCCCATTCGGCCTCGGCGCGGAAGCAGACCTGCCCGGTGCTGGTCGTCTGGCTGTGATTCGCGAGGAACCGCAGCGTGGCCGGGTGGCTGGTCCGCGGGTCGGCGTCGAGAATCACGTGCAGCGGACGCTGCTCGTTGAAGCGCAGATTGTCTTTCTCCGGCAGCCAGATGCGGAGCCGGGTCTGCTGCGGGTCGACGACCATCATGAGGCGCTCGCCGACCTGCACGGGGCGACCGCGCCACTCGTGCGGATCGGTGAGCATGACCGTGCCAGACACGGGCGCGCGGATTTCGAGTTGATCGACGTGGTGCTGCGCCAGGCCCAGCCGCGTACGTTCCTGGGCGAGGCGGTTTTCGAGCAACGCAACGGTGGAACGAGCGGTCGCATCCTGGAACGCCTGGACGCGAGCACGCTGCAGGTCGGATTCGACGATCTGCACCTGCTGCTGTGCGACCTTGAGTTCTTCTTCCGCCACGCGCTTGTCGTAGACTGCCAGCAACGTGCCGGACTCGACCGTGCGCCCAGGCAGGACGACGACCTCGGCGATGACGCCGGCGAGCGGGGCGGTGATTGCCACCGGGTCTTTCGGCACGACCTCGCACTGCGCGACGATCCGCAACGGGACGGACACGAAGACGAGTGTGCCGAGCAAAGTAATCAGGACGCCCGCGGTCACCATGCGCGGACGCGTCGCCAGCGCTCTCCGCCACCAGGCCGGCCGCGGTGCGACGCTGCGCCACGCAACGGCGTACGCCAGTGCGAGCGCGTCCAGGCACTTGCGATCCGACTCGGTGAACCGGCCCCCGGCCCAGCGTTCCAGCCACAGCGCTGCGACCGGGCGGTTATCGACGACGATCGGCAGCCACAGCGCTGCCAGGCCGCCGGTGCGCCGCATCAGGCATTGCCACGCTCCTGCGCCGCCGTCCGGCACCTGCGGGCCAAGCTGCATCGTTTCGCGCCTCGGCAAACCGGCGACCACGCGCTGCCATTCGTCGACCAGCGGACCGTGTGCCTGTACGTCCGCCTGGCCAGAAACACCGAGCAGCCGCGGTTGCCGCCCACGCAGGTCCCAGAGCGTGGCGCGGTCGTAGCGGCAGTAAGCGACTGAGCGATTCAGCATGCGGAACTGCAACTGCTTGAGGTCTTCGCTCAGGCCGGCCTCCAGCGTGAGCTGCTGGAGCGTGGCCAGCGACTCGAACGCCTCGACGGGCACCGCGGTGGGAGGGGCCTGCGTGCTCATACTAGGGGGTCCGCAGCTCCGACAGTTGCAGCGTGCCGTTCATGCCGGCCCGCAGTTCGCCGGCCGCGTTGTCCAGCTCGGCGTAGACCTCGAACGTCTCGCTGGCGGCGTCGAGCACGGCGGCGATGTGTGAAATGCGCACCACGACGGTAGCGCCGGTCTCGCGGACGTCCAGATGCAGCTCCTGCCCGAGGCGCACGCCGCGAAACAGCGTGGACGGCAGCAGGAATTTGGCCCGCAGGACGCGGTCATCGACGATTTCGATCGCCGGCGTGCCGCGCTCCACCAGCTCATTCTCATTGATGAGCACCCGCGCGACGCGTCCGGCGTACGGCGCCTTCAGCGTGCAGCCGCGCAGCTCGCCCTGCGCGAGGTCACACCTGGCCTGAGCCACGGCGACATCGCGCTCGGCCTTGCTCAGTTCCTTCGCGGCACTGGCGGACACCAGCTCGCACTCGGCTTGCGCGGTTTGCACATCGCGACGGGCATTCTCGAGGTCGACCAGCGAAGCGTGCCCGTCGTCGTGCAGGCGCTGGGTGGCGTTCAGGTTCGCCTTGGCCGCGGCCAGGACGGCATCGGCATGGCGTTGTCGCGTGTTGGCCTCGGTCAGCTTGCGGGCCTGGACAAGGTCCTGTTGGGCACCGGCCAGCTCCGCCTGTGCAATCTGCAGGTTGACGCGGTACGTCAGGTCTTCGAGTTGTACGAGGACTTCGTCGGCCTCGAAGCGCTCACCCAGTTCCTTCTTCACGGCGGCCACGCGCGCGGAGACCTCGGCGGAGAGAATCGCCTGGTGTTGGGGCGTGAGGATCGCCGTGACGATCCGCGCTGCGTCGGCGTGTGACGCGGCGCGCATCGTCGATGCGTCTTGACCGCGCGCTTGCACGGATTGTGCAGCGGACGGGACCAAGAGGGCCGCCAGGATTGCCGCGCTGCATATCAACGCCCACCCGAACCGTGCCCTGAGCGGGCGAGTGGCTTGCGACATTGCTGTCATGACGCGCCTCCCTCAGCCGGCGGTGACAGCTGGAGCGCGTCCGGCAGCAGCGGCGGATTGAACTCGTCATCTCCCAGGTCATCGCCGGGGTCGCGGCCGAGCGTGTTGCGCAGCCGCGCCTGGGCAATGCGAAACTCGGCGTAGGCGGTCAGGTAGCGTGCGCGGGCCTTGAGGTAGCGCATGCGCTGATCCACCGTCTCGCCATCGTGTGACTTGCCCTCGCTGGCGGTGGACTCCACGGCCGCGAGCAGGGCGCGGTGTTTGGCGGCGATGACGCCGGCGAGGCGGCATTGCGCGGCGGCTTCCGCGCAGTCGATGAGCGTCAGGTGCAGTTGCGTGAGGATGCCGACGGCCAGCGCCGTCCGCCGGCGCGCGACGAGCTCGGTCTGGAGGGTCAGCGCATGGTGCTGCATGAGGTGCTGCGGGATGGCCAGCAGGTCCCACGCGGCGCGGAGGCCGAGCGTGTGCCACTGGTTGAAGACCAGGAAGCGATTGTCGTCGATGTCGAAGCGCCACGAGAGGTTGAGGTTCGGGAACAGCTGCGCGATGGCCACGTGGGCGTCCGCCCGGCTGATTTCCTCTTCGCGGTCCTTCTCGTAGAGCTCGGGCCGGTTGCGCAGGGCCTCGTCTTCCAGCGCGGCCACGTCCGTGTCGGGCGGGACCAGCGGCTGGTCGAGGTCGATCTCGGCCAGTTCGACGGTCGTCCCCGGCGCCAGGCCCATCAACGTGGCCAGCTCGGTGAGCGCCACCCGGTGAGCGCGCTGGTAGCGGCGCAGCTCTTCCTGCTGCTCCAGGAGCTTGGTCTCGTTCCGCAAACCGTCGATTTGCGAGATGGCCTGCTCCGCAATCTCTGCGCTGCTCAGCGCGATGCGAGTCTCGACTTCGGCGCCGATGCGTTCGGCCTCGCGCGCCGACTCGCGGGCGGTGACTGCCTGCCAGTACGCGCGCGTGACCTGCAGGGCGAGGTCCTGCTTCACCCGCCGGACGCGCTGCGCGGCGATCCACGCGCGGTCGGCCTGCTGCCGGGCGCGGAAGTACGAGATGCCGAAGTCCAGCAGGCTCCAGGTCATGGAGATATCGAAGGTGCGGGCGCTCTGGTCCGCCGAGAAGGACGGCTCCAGCGACTGCTTGTGCCGCCGCAGGCTTTCCGAGCTGGCCGCGTCCAGCTCGGAGCGCCAACTGGACTCAGCGCCGGCGAGCAAAGACGGCAGGAGCTTCAGGAGCGATTGCGTGGAAAGCTCGTGCTGGAACTGACGCTCGTGCTCGGCGATCCACACCTCGATGTTGTGATTCAGCGCGCACTCCAGTGCACTGCGCAGCGTGACCGATGGCGCGCTCTGCGGTGCGCGGGCCTGGTAGGCGGCGAGGTCCAGCGCGGCGTGGCGGGCGCGCAGTTCCTCGTGGCCGGGTTGCGTCGCGCAACCGGCCAGGACGGCCAGCGCCACCAGCGCTGCCAGACGTTGGCGGTGCGTGCTGCGGGTACGGGAATCAGACGTCACGTTGATGCTTTCAGTCCATGCTACCGATCTTGCATTGCTCCACGAGGCAACCGCCACGCCCCCAAGTCAAAGCGTTTATCGGCACTGGCCGCGCGCATGGTGAACGCCGGCCCAGCGGATGGCCGGCGGGGCGGGGGCGGGCGAAACATTACCGGAACCAACGGCCGGAATTGCCAGTGGCGCGCAAGGTTGGGCGTGGGCCGCCGGAGTACGCACCCGCCGGTCAGCCTCACAGCGCAAATGCACGATGAAGAAGGTAGCGGGCTTCGCGCGGGGCCAGTGGTCCGATAAGTCATCCGCCCCAGTTTGCGCGATCCCGAACGCGATGAAGTGGCACAACCCGCCAGCCGCGAACCCTACCCCGCCAGAGGGCCGGTCCATCCTGCCGTGGACGCTCATGCGCCTGGAAGAGCGGATCGTGCTCGAGGGCAGCGGTGCCCCCGAGGGCGCGTGTGCTGCGCACATCGACGCTGTTGCTGAGCCCGCCGATGCGGTTCCACCAGATGCCTTGCACGCCGTGCAGCATGCCATCGAGCACGCCCTGGGGGTCGCCCTGGACACGGATGGCCGCGCCTGCGGGGCGGAGCGCGTGTTGGCGGTCTCATCGGATGTCGAGGACGCGCACACGTTGCTCACCGCCGCTACCCCCGATGTGCACGGGGTCGTCTTCGATGCGCAGGCCACGACGCTCGCGGGGCTGCTCGCGCGAATCCGCGCGGAACTAAATGGGCAGGCCGCGGACAGTATTGCCCTCGCCACCCATGGGGACGTGGTGGGCGGCTTCCAATTGGTCGCGGGCCACCCGGTGAACCTCGAGACGATTCACCACCCGGAGATGCGGGCATTCTGGGAGGGGCTGGCTGAGCTGGTTCACCCGGGCGGCCGGATCGACGTGCTGGCGTGCGACGCGGCGGCGGGGCTGCACGGGCAGGTGTTGATGGCGGCGCTGGAGCAGGTGACCGGCGTAGATATCGCGGCGTCCGTGGATGCGACGGGGGCGCCGGGGCGCGGCGGCGACTGGGTGCTCGAAACCGACGGCGTGGACGTCGGGTGCCTGTACTTCGTCCCAACGCACTTGGCGAGGTTCACGGAGCTGCTCGCGGGTCCCACGATCGCGGACACGAACCCCAGTCACACGGTCGTCGGCGGTTCTGGCCCCGTGGTGCTGGACCCGGGCATTACCGTAGGCGACGGTGGGGGCGGCCTGCTGCTGGGTGCCGCCGTGCGCATCAAGAGTGGGTTTGTGCCGGGCGAGGACTGGCTGTCGCTGGACGCCGATCTGGCTTCGAGCTCGATGGTCACCTGGTCCTACGACGCGGCGACCGGCGTGCTGACGATCGCGGGAGACAACTCGGCCACGGCGTACCAGGCGCTGCTGCGGACGGTCACGTACGAGAACACGAGCACGACGCCGAGCACGACGCCGCGCGAGTTCATGTTCGTGATCGGCGACACGTTCGACACGTACCGGTACCTGACTTCCAACGGCCACTACTACCAGTTGGGCGATCCGCCCGGGCCGGCGACGATCACGTGGGCGGCCGCGCAGGCGGACGCCGGCGCACGAACGCTGTTTGGCCTGCAGGGGTACCTGGCGACGATCACATCGGGCGCCGAGAACTCACTGGCCGCGATACTGGTGCCGGCGATGCCGGTGAACAAGGAAGCGTGGCTGGGCGGTAGCGACGTGGCTGCGGATGGGGTGTGGACCTGGGTCACGGGTCCGGAGGCCGGCACGCAGTTCTGGCAGGGCGACGGCACTGGTTCGGCCGTCAACGGCATGTACACGCACTGGAACGTACCGACGTACCCAAACGTGGCCGGCGCCAGCCAATTGACGATTGTGCGTTCGAGCGCATGGTGGCACGACGCGGCGGACGGCATGGCCCACGACTATTTCATCGTCGAATATGGCGGGCTGGCATCAGACACCGAGGGGCAGCTCGCGGCGTGCATCACCGTCGATGTCGTTGCGCCCAATCACGCACCGGTGCTCGACAACACCGGGCTGATGCGCCTGACCGCAATCAACGAGGACCACGTCACCAACGCCGGCACCAGTGTGGCGAGCATCATCGCATCCGCCGGCGGCGACCGGATCACGGACTACAACGTCGATCCGGAGGGCATCGCGTTGACGGGGATCGACACGACGCACGGGAGCTGGCAGTACTCGATCGATGGTGGCGCGACCTGGCACACGGTCGGTGCCGTGGGCGAGGACCATGCACTCTTGTTGCGCTCGACCGACCTGCTGCGCTTTCGGCCTCATGCGGACTGGAACGGCACGGTTGCCGCCGGAGTGGCGTTCCGTGCCTGGGATCAGTCCGCCGGCTCAGCGGGCGGTTTTTCCGATGTGACCACGAACGGCGGCCAGACGGCCTTCAGCACGGCCAGCGAGACGGCCAGTATCGCGGTGAACGCGGTCAATGATGCGCCGGTGCTGGATAGCTCCAGCCCGCTGCACCTGACCGACCTGGATGAGGACGCGGTCGGCAACGGCGGCATGACCGTCGCCGACTTGCTGAATTCCACGGGCGGCAACCGGATCACCGACGTGGACGCGGGCGCGCTGCGCGGCATCGCGGTGATCGGTCTGGATGCCGCGTACGGCACATGGCAGTATTCGCTCGACGGGGGTCTGACGTGGCTGAACATCGGCGCTGTGTCGTCGAACCACGCGCTGTTGCTGCGCACGACCGACCTGCTGCGCTTCCAGCCGGCAGCCGACTGGAACGGGGTGCTCGATCCGGCGCTGGCGCTGCGGGCCTGGGACCAGACCAGCGGCGTCGCGGGCGGCTACGCGGATGCGAGCATCACCGGCGGCACCACCCCGTTCAGCGCCGCCGCGGTTGGGGCTGACCTGCTCGTGCACGCGGTGAACGACGCGCCGCACGTCGCGCATCCGCTGGTCGATCAGCACGTCGGTGATGACGCCGCGTTCAGTTTTGGTTTGGCCGTCGATGCGTTCCGCGATGTGGACGCCGGCGACATTCTGACCTATACCGCGACGCTGGCCGACGGCAGCGCGCTGCCCGAATGGTTGACGTTCGATTCCGCGACGCGCACGTTCTCCGGGCAGCCTGGCCCGGGGGCAGTTGGCATCTGGAGCGTCCGGGTGATCGCCACGGACGGGCATGGCGAATCCGCGGCCGATGTCTTCGACATCGTGGTGGCCCACGTCAATCATGCCCCGACGCTGGTCCAGCCACTCGTGGACCAGAGCGTGACGGCGGGAACGCCGCTGGCGTACCAGCTACCGCCCGATGCGTTCCACGACGTGGACGCGGGCGACACGCTGACGTATCGCGCGACGCTGACGGACGGAGGCGCGTTGCCGGCGTGGCTGGTGTTCGACAGCACGACACGTACGTTCCAAGGTACGCCGCACGCGATGGATGCCGGCGTGTACCAGGTGCTCGTGACCGTGGAGGACGGGCAGGGCGGGGCGGTTACAGGTGCGTTTGTCATCACGGTGGCGCGAACCGCGCCGGTGGAGCCGTTCGACCCGACTGATCCGCCGGGGGCGGACACGCCGGTCAAGCCGCCGGCGCACAACTCCGGCGGCCGTGACACGACTCCGCGCGGGTCGAATTCGTCCGGACCGTCTGGAGGCACAACGACGGCGGGTGGGACGACGAGCGGTGCGGAGCATGCGGGCGGCGGTCCGGCGGCCGCGGACCCCGGCGGCGCCGGCGACGCGACCAGTACTTGGGACGCTGACGCGCCGGCCGCGAGTGGTGACAGCGCACCCGGAAGCGCGGGCGATGGTCCGCATGCCGTTGGCGCGGCCCCGGTCGCGGACATGCCGGCCGCCGGGGCATCGGGGACGGCCGCGGCCGGCCGCGTGGACGATGAGCACGAGGCTGACGACGCGTGGTATCGGCGTCGGCTGGAAGAACCGGAGTGGGCCAGCGCGCAGCAGGCCGCGGACATGCAAAGTGCCATTCTGAGCGGCGAGCTGTTCGACGATGCCGCGCAGCCGGCAGAGTTCCGCGCGGCCTGGGACACGATCCTGGGTGCCTTGGCGGACAGCAGCGTGGAATTGACCGCGTACCTCCAGTCGGCGTTTCGCACGGTAACCGAGGCGGCGCATCTGTATCAGGCGTCCGAGCAGGCGCTGGCCACCCTGATGGACGAGCTGGCGCTGGCGGATGGGATGAACGCGCGCGGCCACCTGGACGAGTTGCTGGCCGCCGCCGGTGAGGCCCGCACGCTGGTGCGCGTGACCAGCAGCGAGCTGCAGGCGGTGATCATGGCGGCGGCGGAGGCGGGGCGGCAGGGCAGCTTCGACCGTGTGCTCGATGACGTCATCGGCGCGGCGCTGCACCGCCTGATCACGGCGAACGAGCGGCTGTTCATCGAAACACAGGCGGTCGCCGCGGCGACGGCAGTGCTGCACGAAGCCCGCGTGCACGGTGAACGGGAGATCGATGCCGACGTACTGCCGATCGAGCTGGCCGAATCGCGCGTGGCGGCCGAGTCCGCGTTCAGAGAGATTCGCAAGAGCTGGGACCGGGTGGCGGAAGACGCGTTCGCCGCATTCGTGGCGCAGCTCGTCGCCCAGCACGGCACGCAGGCCCAGGGTCCCGCGGCGCAGTGAAGGGCGGAAAGGGAACAGGGAACAGGGAACGGGGAACAGAGAAGGCACGGAGGCACGCAGGCACGAAGGTAGGAAGGGGGAACGGAGAAGGTGCCACGGCGCGGACGGGAGCCGACGCAGCCGGGCAGTCAGAACCCCGGGCGCGAGCGAGGGCCGCGCGCAGCGCGCTCCCAGTCAGGCCCCGAGCGCGGGTCAGGGCCGCGCGCAGCGCGCCGCGAATCAGAGCCCCGAGCGCGAGCGAGCGGGTCCGCAGCCCCGCAGGGGCGTCTGTCGGTAGCCCAGGGCGCAGCCATGGGACCGCGGCGACACCCAGCTACCTCTTCTCTTCCTGAGCCCCGCAGGGGCGCTGGAGCATCGCAGGGCATGGCTGCGTCCCAACGCCGGGCCGTTCGATAGTCGGCGGCGTGTTGTGATCCGGCGGCGGCCGCGGGAGGATGGCGATATATATCCGTGGCACGCCGGCGGTTGAACTCGGGTCCAACGCGGCATTTTGTGGAAGTTCTACAGCGCGTGGTTGTTCCGGTGCCGCACTGGCCTCAGTGACTTGACGAACCGGAACTGTGGCGCGGAGCGCCGGCAGGCCGCATCGGAGCGAATGCAATGTCCAGGCCATCGTACAAGAGCGAGTGGACGGAACACGATTTCGACAGCCTGTCGTGGCACGACAACCGTGTTCATGGGATGCGCATCTGCAATCCGAAGGATGCGTATGACTTCGATCTGCTGCTCGACATCGATTACATTCTCGACTGGATCAAAACGGGAGACGGCCGACTTCTTCAGTTCGTGGTGGCACCCGCGGTACTGACCTTTCACGGAGTGGACAAGCTGCTGATTGATGTCAGTCTGTCGTACAAGGAGGAGTTTACAATCGATGAGATTCGGCGGTCAGACGTCGGAGCAGGGTCAAAACACAAGGCGGGTTCACGCGGTTGGCACATCGCCCTGCAATCCATCGTCGGCCGCCGAAACAGAATCTGCTTCGAGGCACAGGGATTCACGCAGCGACTCACGAAGGGACCCAGGGGTCCGAGCACGAACCAGTCGCTTGAAGACGAGGTGCGCTGACCCGCGCTGGATAGTGGACAGGACGGGACAGCCGCTGATATAGACGATCTATACCGGGCCGTGCCATCAGCCCACCGGCGGGACGCCGGTGCCACAGGGAGCGAAGCTGGAGCTTCGCTCTCCCCAGCTCAGCGGGAGCTTTGCCCTCTCGAGTGCGTGCTTCCTCTTGTGGGCGGCGGCCGCGCTAGTCCCCGCAGCGGGGGACGAGGGCCGGGCGCACGCCGACGAACTCGTAGCGATTCTTCTGGTACATGTAGCTGCGGAACGCCGAGCGGCATTGCTCCGCCGTGTTCAGCACGCTGCCGCCGCGGACGACGGCGAACTCGCTGGGGTCCGGGCCGGTGGGGTCGTCGATCGGCGACACGAGATAGTAGTTCGCGTCGTAGGCATCGGCACACAGCTCGCTGGCGTTGCCGTGCATGTCGTAAAGTCCGAAAGCGTTCGGTGCCTGCACGCCGACTGGCTGCACCTGCCGCCCGCTGTTGGCGAGATACCAGCCGGTGGTCGCGAGAGTCTCCGGCTCGTCGCCCATGTAATACGCCGTCGTGGTCCCGGCGCGGCAGGCGTACTCCCATTGCGCTTCAGTCGGCAGGCGGAACTCTAAGCCGGTGGGGGCGTAGGGCTGTAACGCGGGCAGAAGTTGCGTCATGATTTCGTCGTAAGTGAGGCCCGTGGCGGGCAGATCGGCGTTGTTCGGTCCGGTTGTCGCGGTGCCGCCGAGCGCGTGCCACTGTGCCTGCGTCAGCTCGCACCGGGCAAGGTAGAAGGCCGCGGTGTGCTGGACGCGGTGCAGGTGCTCGTCGGCCGAGCGGCGTTCTTCCTTGGGCGGGCTGCCCATCACAAAATCGCCGGGCGGGATCAACACCAGGTCAAGGGGCGTAGTGCCGGCGAGCATGATCGTGATCTGCGCCGGCAGCGCCAGGGCTGCGGCCGCTTCCGCTTGTCGCCGCTGGGCCTCGGCCGCGTCGAACGCCCACCACGAGTTGTCCAGCAGCATGCCCGAGCGGGCCAGCTCGTCCCGCGTTTGTACGGCGACGAGATCGGCGGCCTGGGCGCGGGCGACGGCGCGCTCTTCCTGGGTCTGGGCGGCGATCATGGCCGCGACGGCCTTTTCGAGATCGGCGAACGCCTGCACCGCGCGGGCTTCCTCTTCCTGTGCGCGGGCACGTTCCAGGTCGGCCAGCCGCCGCTGCTCGGCTTCGGCGAGTTGGGCCGCGACGGCGGCTTCCTTCGCGCGAACCGCCTGCCGCTTTGCCGCCGCGATCCAGATGGCCGCGACGGTCAGGATGACGATGACGGCGGCGGTGAGCGCGATGGCCGTGGTGCGGAAGATGCGGAGGCGGCGGCGGGCCTGGTCGCGTCGCTGGATGGCGCGGCGAATGTCGGCCGCCAGCTCCAGGTGCGCCGGCCAATCCGGATCGAGCATGGTGCCCGCGAGGTCGAGATCGCCTTTCTCGAACGCGCAGCGCGCGTACTCCAGTTGTGTCTGCCGCAGCCCGGCCTGCGCGTCGGCGTTGTCGGCCCAGCGCGTCAGGGCAGCACGGAAGCCGAACAGCGCCTGGGCGAACAGGTCATAGTCGCGGCGTGCGATGGCCTGGCTCAGGTGGCCGCGCGACTGCTCGGCCAGATTGATGCTCTCGGCGTGAGTCTGGTAGTCGCGGAGCGCTTCGTTGAACGCGGCTACCGTGGGATAGCGGTCCGTTGGCAGCGTTTGCATCGCGCGGCGGGCGATGTCCACGAGCACGTCCTGCCGGTCCGTCGGCTCGATGATGTTGAACAGCGCGTTCTGCAGGCAGTCGAGCACGCGCTGTCCGCCGTGCGGCGGCTTGCCGGTGACGATCTCGTAGAGGATGGCGCCGAGCAGGTACACGTCGCTGTGGACGCCGACCGGGCCGTCCTCGCCGGTCACCATCTCGGGGGCCATGTACGCCGGCGTGCCACCGGCGGCCTGGGTCTTGGAGATGTCCGCGACGCGGCCGTCCGTGGAGAGCAGGGCCCCGAGTCCCCAGTCCATGACCTGGACTTCGCCGAACTCGCCCAGCATGACGTTCTCGGGCTTCAGGTCGCGGTGGATGACGCCGCGGGCATGGGCGAAGCTGACGGCGTCGCACACGGCAATCAGGATGTGGAGGTTTTCGGCGAGGGAGAGCGCGCGGATCTTCTCGCTCCACGGGGTGCCGCGCACCATTTTCATGGTGTAAAAGGGCTGGCCGTCGGTGGTCGTGCCGAGGTCATGGATCGGGACGATGTTGGGGTGGTCGAGCTTGCCGGTGACGACCGCCTCGGTGAGGAACTTAGCGCGTTCCCGGTCGCCGGGGCCGATGTCCGGCTTGATCATTTTCACGGCGATCGTGCGGTCGATCGATTTCTGAATGGCCTGGTAGACGACGCCGACGCCGCCTTCGCCGAGCACGCGCAGCAATTCGTAGCCGTCCAGGGTCACGTCGGGAAGTGGCGCGCTGGTGAGCGGGCGCTGGGCCCCGTCCGGGGGGAGCTGGGTCTGGCCCGGGCCCTTGAGCGTCATGCCGGGCGTGAACTTGTCGAGATCGGTGCCCCAGACGTCGGCGACAATGTGCGTGCCACTGTCGTCCGGGGCGCGCGGTGGGTCATCCGTGGGGCTGGGGCGCACGGTCGTGTCGGGCGTCGGCTGCAGGCGCCGGGGGGCGGGTGGAGTCGCGGTGCCGTGTCGAGTGGAGCTCATCGCGTTATCGCGCCTGTCAGCGTGCTCGCGGCGCCGTCTGTAGGCGGGCGCCTACTGCACGACCTGCCTCCCTTGGCCGATCAAGGCAACGGAGGTGTGTTCCTCGAAGCTTATCGTCAGCGGACCGAGCCCTGCTCAGTACAAGTAGTGACGGACGTTGGACGCGGAGGAGCCATGAACCCCACCAAGCCGAACGCGGTTTCGCCAGGGTTGCCGGCGGATGCCACCACGCCGCAGGCCCTGGTCGCCGATGAGGCCCGCCCGTTGGAGACGCGCCCCTATTTGCGGATTTTTGGTCCGGATACCGGGGTCAATGAAGTTTATCTGACCAACCAGACGCTCACGATCGGACGGTCCGATCACGCGGACATCCAGCTCCGGCACCACACGGTCTCGCGCATTCACGCCACGATCGCGCTGTGCGACGGCGAGTACGTGATCGAGGATGCGGATTCGAATTTCGGTGTGCTGGTGAACTCACGGCGCGTGGAGCGCAGCGTGCTGCGGCACGGCGACACGATTCAGATCTCGCTGTACGTCGTGCAGTTCCGCACGCATCCGGCGCCGCCCGGGGCCGCCGCCGCCGCCGCCCGCGCGAAATTCCTGCTGCGCAGCGATTTCTGCATGCTGCCTTCGACCATGCGGTTGCGGTTTCGGATGCTGCACGTGGAGCCGCGGGAGATCTTCCGGCGCGGCGACACGCTACGCGTCGGCCACGGCGGGCTGCTGGTGCCGACCGACGGTGTCTGGGACGACACGCCGTGCACAGAACTTGAGCTCTGCTGGCCGACGGGACAGACCAAGCGCTACCTGGGGGAGGTGCTGGGGCTGATCGAGGAGGGCGCGCTGCACTGGGGCTGCATCAAGCTGCACATCGTCCCACGGGAAATCCACGACGCGACGGTCGAGGCCGGCGAGCCCGGGCCCTGGATCGATGTGACGGCGACTTGAGACCGGCGCGCGGGGTGCCGCCGACTGGACCGGCACCCGTCGCTGGCCGATGTAACGAGGGGCCCGCGGTCCGGGCCGGGGGGCCTGCCGGGGCAGCCCGGTCCGGACGGCGATTTTCGGACGCACCCGGCGCGCCGTTTTGAAGGACTGGCCAGATGAACCAGGGTCTGCCGCCCGACAGTGCCAGCGCCCAGCCGGACTATGTGCCGGGCGCCGAGATCATGGTCGACGGGGAGCTGCATCCGCCCCGTTGCCCCCATCTGCAGATTTTCGGTCCTGGGACGGGGCCGTTCCAGTTCAAGCTGCCGGCCGGCAGCGTGACGATCGGGCGTTCGCAGCACGCGGACATTCATCTGCCGCACCAGACCGTGTCTCGGGTCCACGCTACGCTTTCCCCGTGTAACGGCGGACATGTGCTCGAAGACGCGAACTCGCGCGCGGGCACGACGGTGAACAGTCAACGCATCGACACGCACCGGCTGCGCCACGGGGACAGCATCCAGATCACGCTTTACGTGCTGGAGTACCGCACGCACGCCGCGCTGCCCGGGGCGGCCGCGGCCACGGCGCGGGCCAAGTTCCTGCTCCGCACGGATTTCTGCCTGTTGCCCTCCACGATGCGGCTGCGGATTCGGACGCTGAAGGTGTCGCCCCGGGACGTGTTTCGCCCGGGCGATACGCTCAAGGTCGGCAACGGCGGCCTGCTGATTCCGACGCCGACGCCGCCTCCGGACGCGGTTTGCCTCGAGCTGCGCATGTTCTGGCCGAACGACCATAACAAGCGTTACCTCGGGGAGATCATGGGCGTGATCCCGGACGAGCATCTGCACTGGATGTGCGTGAAGCTGCACACCGTGCCGAAGGACACGCACCGCCTGGTGGTCGCCGCGTCGAGCCCGGGGGCGTGGACCGATATCCCGGCGACGTAACGCGGGCCGATCTCCGCGACGCGTCCGGGAATAGATCACAGCGCACGTCGGGGCCTGGGGCACACAGGCTATGCGCCGTTTCCGGCGCTCAGCGCGCCCGTTTATTTCGCATTATTTACTGTGAGGGATGGTGCCGTCGTGCGCGGTCGTGGCCGCGCACGCCGCCGGCAGGGAGAGAGGAGCGCCCCGTGTCCCCCCGATGGCTGGTTCAATTGACCGTGCCGCTGCTGCTGTGCGTGCTGTGCAGTTGCCTGCCGGACGGCGGTGACGGCATGTCGTTTATCGATCTGCTACAGCAACTGCTCGAGGCCACCCAACATCAGCACGGCTCCGACCCGAACGATGCCGAACCGGCGGCCGACTGTGACGGTGACGGCATCTCCGATGAGGAGAGCATCGCCGACGGTACTGTGGCGGACTGCAACGGGAACGGCGTGCCGGATCTCTGCGATCTCAGCGCGGCGACGAGCGTGGACGCAAATGCGAACGGCGTGCCGGACGAGTGTGAAGGGGACTGCAACGACAACGGTGTGCCGGATGATCTTGACCTGAGCGCCGGCACCAGCGCGGATTGCGACACCAACGGGATTCCGGACGAGTGCGAGCTCGACAACGACGGGGACGGCGTGATCGATGCGTGTGATGACTGTCCGGCGGACCCGGCGAAGACCGCGCCGGGCGCGTGCGGTTGCGGCGTGTCGGATGTCGATTCGGACGCCGACGGGACGCCCGATTGCCAGGAAGTGCCTGAGACGCAACCGGTGGACTGCAACGGCAATGGCACGCCGGATTCGTTGGACGTGGGCAGTGGGGCCAGCGCTGATTGCGATACGAACGGCGTGCCCGATGAATGCCAGACCGACGGCGACGCGGACGGCGTGATCGACCCATGCGACGGTTGCCCGGACGACCCGGACAAGCAGGCATCGGGCGCCTGTGGCTGCAGCGTGACTGACGCGGACAGCGACGGCGACGGCGAGCCCGATTGCCGGGACGATTGTCCGGACGATCCGATGAAGACCGCCGCGGGCGCGTGTGGCTGCGGCGTGCCCGATGCAGACGCCAACGGCAACGGAACGGCGGATTGCCTCGATCCGCCGGTGCCGTCCGTAACGGAATGCACGGTGACGTACTTCGCGCACGATGGGCATGCCGCGCGCGACTTCGAGCGCTGCTTCACGGCGGAGGGGCGCATCGGCGACGCGGCGGCCGGTCATCCGCACACGTACGAGCTGGCGGTGAGCACGAACGCCAACCAGCCGGAGAACGAGCACGACTTTGACTGGCAATGCAACACGGCCTACGACTTCACGCTGACGTGGGACGGACAGGCGGCTGTTTTCCAGGTCGGCGACGTGGTCATAGCGCAGGATTTCGCCTGTGGCACGCTTCTGAATGCGCTGCAGGTCCGCTGCCGGGCAGTTCAGGGCCGCGTCCAGGTGTATGACCTCGAAATCAACGCCCAGCCCTTGACGCAGGAGGTTTCGGCGTCGTGGCGTGAACCGCACGACCCGCTCAACATCCTGCAACTGGCGTGCAACTTCGACGATGCGTTTGTGCTGGCCGGCAAGGCGCGTTTCTTCTGGAGCGGCCCGCCTCTGCCGCGCAATTCGCAGCTCGGGTTCCAAGTTACGGCGGGGCGCGTCGACCAGGAGCATCCACCGACCGACTGCAATGCAAACGGCGTTCCGGATGACCAGGACATCGCCGCCGGCACGAGCACGGACTGTGACGCCAGCGGCGTGCCCGACGAGTGTCAGCCCGATGGCGACGGCGACGGCGCGATCGATGCATGCGACGGTTGCCCGGACGACCCGAACAAGGTCGAGCCGGGTTGGTGCGGCTGCGGCGTGTCGGACGCGGATAGTGACGGTGACGGAACGCCGGATTGTGACGACGGATGTCCGGATGACCCGGAGAAGGTCGTGCCGGGTTTGTGTGGCTGCGGCGTGGTGGACACGGATAGTGATGGCGACGGCACGTCGGACTGTGACGACGGATGTCCGGATGACCCGGAGAAGGTCGAGCCGGGTTGGTGTGGCTGCGGAATCGCGGACACGGATAGTGACGGCGACGGCACGCCGGACTGCGACGACGAATGCCCGGAAGATCCAAACAAGGTCGCGTTCGGTGTGTGTGGTTGCGGCGTGGCCGATGTCGACAGCGACGGCGACGCGACGCCGGACTGCAGCGACGGATGTCCGGATGACCCGGAGAAGGTCGTGCCGGGTTTGTGTGGCTGCGGCGCGGCGGACACGGATAGTGACAGCGACGGCACGGCGGACTGCAACGACGAATGCCCGGAAGATCCAAACAAGGTCGCGCCCGGTGTGTGTGGCTGCGGCGTGGCGGACACGGATGGTGATGGCGACGGCACCCCGGACTGCAACGACGGCTGTCCGGACGACCCCGACAAGGTCGCGCCGGGGCTGTGTGGCTGCGGCTTGGCGGATACCGACAGTGATGGGGATGGCACCCCGAACTGCAATGACCAGTGTCCCGACGATCCGAACAAGATCGAGCCGGGTGGTTGCGGTTGCGGCATGCCGGACACGGACTCCGACGGTGATAGCACGCCGGATTGCAACGATGGCTGTCCGGGTGACCCGGCCAAGGTCGAGCCCGGCGTCTGCGGGTGCGGCGCGCCGGAAACCGACACGGATGGCGATGGTACGCCGGATTGCGCGGACCAGTGCGTGGACGATCCGGGCAAGGTGGAGCCGGGCGTGTGCGGCTGCGGCATGCCGGACACGGACGGCGACGGCGACGGGCTGCCGGATTGCGTGGATGCGTGCCTGAACTCGACGCCCGGCGCGGTCGTCGATGAGTACGGCTGTGAGGACGTGGTGGCGGACGCCGGCCCGGACGTGACGCGGACGGAGGTCGGCCTCGTCACGCTGCACGGTTCGGCGACGGGCGGCACGGCCGGCTACGGCTATGTATGGACGGCGCCGGGCTGGGCCGGTTCGACGGACCAGGAGCCCGTGGTAATGCCGACGCAGACGACGACGTACACGCTGACCGTGACGGACGACTCGCCGCTGGCACGGGTCGGCGTGGACACGGTGACGATCACGATCGAGCCGCAGTTGCGGCAGTACACGATCATCAACCTGGACGCGGGCCGGAGCGACACGAGCTATCCGTACGGCATCAACGACGCGGGCGTGGTGGTGGGCTACTACTACACGCCGACGTTGGAGCAGCGCGCGTTCCTGTACGACGGCGGCACGCGTGTGGACCTGGGGTCGCTGGGCGGCAATGTCGCGGTGGCGCACGGCGTGAACAACCTGGGCCAGGTGGTTGGCGAATCCATGAACGCCAGCGGTGACCTGCGGGCGTTCGTCTGGGAGAGCAGCACCGGGATGCGGGACCTGGGCACGCTGGGCGGACCGTCGAGCGCGGGCTATGCCATCAATGAGTCCGGCGAGGTCGTAGGCTATTCGGACTTCGCGGCGAGCTATCATGCGTTCGTGTATTGGGGCGGCGTGATGTCGCAACTCGGTACGCTCGGGTACGCGTACAGCGGGGCGTTTGACATCAACGAGAGCAGCCAGATCGTCGGCGTGCTCGTTGACCACATGGGCGATGCCACGGCGTTCCTCTACGAGAACGGCACGCTTTACGACTTGGGCGCGCCGCTGCTCAGCCAGAGCCAAGCCTGGGTGATCAATGACGAGGGGCTGGTGGCGGGTTCCGCGTGGGGGCCGGGCGAGGACCAGTCATTCCTGTGCGCGGGAGGCCTGGTGGTGAACCTCGGCGCGCTCGCCGGCCTGCCGAAGACCTACGCGGTGGGCATCAACAATGCCGGCCAGGTCGTCGGGACCTCGCGCGACGCCACGAACACGGTGTCGCACGCGTTCATCTACACGGGTGGCCAGCTCCACGATCTGAACACGCTGTTGGTGCCGGGCCACGGCTGGGACCATCTGGCTGAGGCGTACGATATCAACGAGCAGGGTCAGATCGTCGGGTACGGTGTCTTGAACGGCCAATACCGCGGGTTCATCCTGACGCCGGTGCCGTAGAGACGCACGCGAGACCGGGGCCCCCTTCCGCGATGGAAGGGGGTCGCGGGGGCGGGGGTTCGGCACGCACGGGCAGCCACTGCGGCGGGCCACGGCGGTGCGGGCGGCGTAGACCGTCTGCGCCGGGCGGTGTATGCTTCTGAAGCGCCGGTGGCATGTCCACCCGCGGCGCGACAGTGGCGCACGACGAGCATCCCAGACAGCCAGCCGTCGGCAAGACACCCGAGCCTGTGTCTGCGCGCCAGCACCGACGGCACCAGGAGACGCACAGCGTGAGTACTACGACCCGGTCGCGGGCGACGCAGCCGACGCCGCCCCCCAGCACCGCCCCCACGGCAGGCCCGACGAGCCGTGTCGAGCAGGTCGCGCTCGAACGCAGCGGTTACGAGTTCATCTACGGTCCGGAGGAGAAGATCCCGTCCATTGTCGTGCCGAATTTCCCGGCGCTGGGGCGGCTGACGGCGGTGCGCTTCCTCGAATGGGTGCAGGACAATCCGGAGGGCGTCATCTCGCTGCCCACCGGCAAGACCCCGGAATATTTCATCAAGTTCGTGCAGTACTACCTGCGCACATGGACCCGCAAGGAGACGGCCGCGGCGCTGGCCGACCTGGGGCTGGACACGACCCGCAAGCCGGACCTGTCGGGCCTGCGTTTCGTGCAGATCGACGAGTTCTACCCGATTGATACAAAGCAGCACAACAGCTTCTACTACTACGTCCACAAGTACTACATCAAGGGCTTCGGGCTCAGCCGGGCGCGCGCGCTGCTGATCGACCCGCTGCACATCGGCCTGCCGAAGGGCATGACGCTGACCGACGTGTTCCCGGATCTGACCGTGGACCTGGCCCTGCGGATTCGCCGGCCCGCGACGCTGCTCGAACGCCGGCAGCAGGCTGTGCTCCGCGCGGTCGATGCGTTCTGCACGGAGTACGAGCGTCGCATCCGCGAGCTGGGCGGGATCGGCTTCTTCCTCGGCGGAATCGGTCCCGATGGCCACATTGCCTTCAACATCCGCGGCTCGGACGTGTTCTCCACGACCCGCCTGCTCGACCCGAACTACGAAACCAAGGCCGCCGCCGCCACCGACCTCGGCGGCATGGAGGTGGCTCGCCACAAGAGCGTGATCACGATCGGCCTGGCCACCATCACGCTGAACCGCAACGGCGTCGCGCTGATCATCGCGGCCGGGGAAGCCAAGGCGAAGATCGTCGCGAAGACCATCCACAGCGAGATCTCGAACGAGTTCCCCGGCTCGGTCCTGGGCCTGCTGCCCAACGCGCGGTTCTACTTGACGACCGGGGCGGCCTGCCGGCTGTGCAACCGCATCCTCGTCGACCTGGTGCGGCGCGAGGGGGTGAGCGACGAGCAGAAACATCGCATCGTCATGGATCTGTCGCTGTCCACCGGCAAGCCGATCCGGCACCTGACCGAAGTCGACTTCCAGCAGGACCGCTTTGGCGCCGAGCTGCTGCGCAAGACGCAGCTCGACTGCCAGACGCTGAAGGAGCAGGCCGAGCGGCGCATCCTCGAGAACATCCACCGCGGCCACGCACCGGTGGAGAACAAGACGCTGCTGCACACGTCGCCGCACCACGACGACATCATCCTGGCATACCTGCCGTACGTCACGAACGCGGTCCGGCGGCGCAGCACGAAGCACTGTTTCGCGTACCTGACGTCGGGCTTCAACGCGGTCACGAATGATTACATGCTGCACGCCGTGACGGACCTGCTGGAGCGGCTGGACGACGCCGAGTTCTGCACGCGTTTCCGGCCAGAGATCTTCGAGACGGACAGCGCCCTGGCGCGGCGGAGGGACACGTCGCACTACTTCCAGGGGGTGGCGCGTTACCACGAGGAGATGAAGCAGGAGGCCGCGGCCCTGCGTCTGCTGCGCAACCTGACCGAAGTCTACGAGGATGACAACCTCGACAACGTCAAGCAGCGTCTGCACGAGCTGATCAACTACTTCCGGACGCAGTACCCCGGCAAGAAGGACATGACGGTCGTGCAGCAGCTCAAGGGCCGGGTGCGCGAGTGGGAGTCGGACCTGAAGTGGGCCTACTACGGGTTCACCGGCGAGGCCGTGCGGCACCTGCGGCTGGGGTTCTACAAGGGCGACATCTTCACGGAAGTGCCCACCGTGGACCGCGACGTGATGCCGATCCGCGATCTGCTCATGGAGATCAACCCGGACATCATCACGGTGGCCTTCGATCCCGAGGGCAGCGGGCCCGACACCCACTACAAGGTCCTGCAGGCGGTCTCGCACGCCGCCCGGCTCTACGAGGAAGCGACCGGCCGGCACGATGTCCGCGTGCTCGGCTACCGCAACGTGTGGTTCACGTTCCACCCGGCGGAAGCCAACCTGTACGTGCCGACTTCGCTCACGCACATGAACGACCTGGAGGTGTGCTTCGACACCTGCTTCGCGACGCAGCGCACCGCGTCGTTCCCCAGCCACGAGTACGACGGCCCGTTCTCCAAGCTGGCCCGCCGAATCCAGGCCCGCCAGTTTGAGCAGGTCAAGACGTTCCTGGGCGAGGACTTCTTCGTCTACAACGCCGACCACGGCCTGCGGGCCTGCTGCGGCATGGTCTACCTGCGCGAGATGGAACTGGCGGAGTTCTACACGAAGTCGGCCGAGCTGAAGCAACTGGCCGAGGCGCTGTAGCGTCAGGCCCCCGCGCCCGCCGCGGCGGGCAGCAGTTGCACGATCCGCATGATCAGCCAGTACACGCCCGCGGCGATCGCCGCCGACACGGGCAGGGTGAGCACCCACGCCATGGCGATCTCATAGCCCACGCCCCAGCGCACGGCGGACAGCCGCCGGATCGCGCCGACGCCGAAGATCGAGCCGGTAATCGTGTGCGTGGTGCTGACGGGGATGCCGAAGTGCGAGAGCGCCAGGATCGTCACGCCGCCGCCGGTCTCGGCGCAGAACCCGTCTACCGGCGTCAGCCGCGTCACCCGGTTGCCCAGCGTGTGCACGACGCGCCAGCCGCCGAGGTAGGTGCCCAGGGCGATGGCCGCGTGACAACTGAGGATAATCCACCACGCTAACTTCCCGTCGGGAGTACCGTCGTGGGTCGCCCAGCTTTGCAGCGCCGGCACGCTGATCAGCAGCGCAAAGATGATGCCCATCGTTTTCTGCGCGTCGTTGAGCCCGTGGCTCAGGCTGTAGACGGCTGCCGAAAGCAGTTGGAGCACGCGGAAGGTGCGGTCGACCCCGCGGGGCGTGCGCCGCCGGCAGATCCACATCGTCGCCGTCATCAGCAGCGCCCCGAGCACCAGTCCGATGATCGGCGAAAACACGATGAACAGGGCGATGATCCCGATCTGTCGCCAGACGAGCGCCGTGCTGCCGCCCCCCACGAGGGCGGCGCCGGCCAGCGCCCCAATCAGCGCGTGCGACACGCTGATCGGCAGACCTTGCCAGGTGCAGACCACCGTCCAGAGGATTGCGGACAGCAGCGCGGCCAGGATGAGATGGGGCGAGACGATCTGCGGATCGATCAGACCCTTGCCGATGGTCGCGGCCACGTGCGTTTCGAATCCGAACGCCGCGACGAAGTTGAAGAACGCCGCCCACAGCACCGCGGCGCGCGGCGAAAGCACGCGCGTGGCGACGACCGTGGCGATCGAGTTGGCGGCGTCGTTCAGGCCGTTGCTGAAGTCGAACAGCAGGGCGACGGCGATGATGCAGATGACGTAGATGGTCATGGGCGCCGGCGGGTCAGGCGTTCTTGAGCAGGATGCCGTGGATCACGTTGGCGATGTCCTCGCAGCGGTCGATGGCCCGTTCAGTGAGGTCGTAGATCTCTTTCCACTTCAGCACCAGCAAGGGGTCGCCACCGCGTTCGAACAGGTCCGCCAGGGCTGCGTGGTTATTGTCGTCGCCCACGTTTTCCAGGAAGTGGATCTCGACCAGCTCCTCGTGCAGGCCGTTGGGCTTCTTCAGGTTGCGGAGCCGGCCGACGGCCTGCTGCACCAGGCGGGTGGCTTTGACCAGGACTTCGGTCTGCTTGGCCAGCCACGGCGTCGGCTCCGGGATGCGATAGAGCGTTAGCCGCTTCGCCGCCGCGTCGATCTCGTCAATCACGTCGTCCATCCGCAGGATCAGCGTCTCGATGTCCTCGCGGTCGAAGGGCGTGATGAACGTCTGGTCGAGCCGGTCGAAGGTCCGGTGCGCGACTTCGTCGCCGTCGTGCTCGAGCTGCCGAATGCGGGCCACGTGATCCGTGCGGTGCTCCCAGTCGGTCGCGAGGGCGGCGTACGCCTCGGCGGCCCGGACGATGATCCCAGCGCCCTTCTCGAACTGATCGAAAAACGTCCGATCGCGGGGGATGATACTGAACATCGGGTCTCCTCCGGATCCTGCGCCGTTATCCACCTTCCCGAAAGCGCGCGTATCCTAGAGGCGTCGCCCGGGCTCGCCAAGGGCCTGCGCGGGAGTTCTGCCCCGCCGGCCAGGTAACGTCAAGTCTTGTGTGTAATGGTTGGCGGTCAAGGAGCGTACCTCAGGCCACGTGACGCTTTTTGCGGAAGGCCGGGCAGATACGGGCGGCGTACTTGCGATTGAAGTACGCCACCAGCCCATACATGATCCGCTCAATACTCGCATCATTGACGAACGTCCCGATCGAACGCGTCCGCCGCCGCACCTCCCGGAACGTTCGCTCGATCGGGTTCGTCGTCCGCACCATCCGCCGATGCGCCGCCGGCAGGTCGAACACCGCCAACAGCTCCGGCAGGTCGCGCTCCACGCAGCGCACCGCCGCGGGATAGCGGGCCTGCCAACGGCGACCCCAGGCCGTGTAGGCCGCCAAGGCCGCACGCCGGTTCGGGGCGCTGTACACGGCCCGCAAGCCCTGTAAGACTTCCTCCTGATCACCCCGCCGCACTTGGTTGGCCACGTTCTGCATCTTGTGGAACCAGCAGCGTTGCCGCGCCACGTGCGGGTAGACCAGCTCCACCGCCGCCTGCACGCCGCCACCGCCGTCGGTGGTAATCAGACTCAGCGACTGGCCCTGCAACCCCCGCCGGTACAGGCCCTGCAGAAAAGATTCCCAGGCCCGCGTGGTCTCGCCGTTGGCGACCCGGAAGTCGACGATCTCCTTATGCCCGTCGACCGTCACGCCCAGGGCCACCCGCAGCACACGTTTGCGGCTGCGCCGCAGGCCGGTTTGAAACAAGCGCGGCGTGCCACGGGCCTTCAGGTGAATGCCGTCCAACAGCAGATAGCGATAACGATCCGCCAGCGGTCGCAGGTGATAGGCCCGCACGTCGGCGTCCAGACGCTTGGCAATCCGGCTGACCTGGCCGGCCGAGACGGGCAGGTCCAGGATCTGGTCGAGCAGCTCACCGACACGGCGGGTGCTAACGCCGGCCAGCAGCATGTCGAGCGCCGACTGGCTGAGCGCCGCGTCGTGCCCAGCCAGGCGTTGGAACATGTGGGCGGTCAGGCCCGGGTCCCGGCAGCGGGGCACGCGGAGGTTTTCCAGCGGTCCCAACGTGGTGGCCCAGCGTTTGCGGCGGTAGTAGCCATTGCGGGACGTCTGGCGGTCGGGCGCGGGCTGATGCCAGGCGACTTCGACCCACTGGTCGCGCCAGGCCTCCAGCGTGCCCTCCAGGAGGGTTTTGAGCAGTTGCCGGCCATGGCGGGCCAGGTCGCCCCAGAATTCTTCGGGCTCCTTGACCAACGACCACAGGTTGGGCACGGTAGTGCGAACCTGATCCAAGTCGGCTTCCACGAATCTCATGGGCGTGTCCTCCTTGCTCGTTCCAATCTCAACCTGAGCCGGAGGATACGCTCTTCTTTTCCGCCGAACAGAGATTACACACGACAGGATACGTCACCGCCGGCCAGCGGCCGTTGCAGAGCGTCCCGCCGTATGCGACAATTGTCCAATCGCGCGCGGTTCGCGCGAGTGCATCACCGGCCCGGCGGGCGGCGCCCGCACAGTGAGATTGACATCATGAGCAACCCAACCCCTGCACGTAATGAGACCACCCGTCGCACGTTCATCAAGGGCGCGCTGAGTGCCGGCGCCGCGTTCGCCGCCGCCGGCCCACTCGGCTGTGCCCAGACCGGAACCACCCCGCAGGTGGAACCGACGCCGGCCCCCGCGGAGCCCGGCCAGCCCAAGCCCGTGGTGCACCAGCCCAAGTCCGCCACGCCCTACAACCAGATCAACGTCGCGTTCATCGGCACCGGCGGGATCGGCAAGATGCATCTCGAGCATGCCGCCGAGCTGGGCTTCGGCTGCCAGTGCTTCTGCGACGTCGATACTGCGCAGCACGCGACTGCCGCCGAGATGTACCCGCACGCTCGGCGCTACCAGGACTACCGCGAGATGTTCGACAAGGAAGCGAAGAACATCGACGCGGTGATGATCGGCACGCCGGACCACCATCACTACCCGGCGACGATCATTGCCATGCAGCTTGGCAAGCACGTCTACACGCAGAAGCCGCTGACGCACACGCCGTGGGAGGCCCGGCAACTGACCGAGGCGGCGAAGAAGTACAAGGTCGTCACGCAGATGGGCAACCAGGGGCACGCGATGGAGGGCTGGCGGCTGGTGTACGAGTGGATCCGCAGCGGCGCGCTCGGCCAGATCCGCGAAGTGCACACCTGGACCGACCGGCCCATCTGGCCGCAGGGGATGGAACGGCCCGAGGGCTCGGACCCGATTCCCTCGACGCTGAACTGGGACATCTGGCTCGGCCCCGCCCCGGAGCGCCCCTTCAAGAAGGACGTGTATCACCGGTTCGCCTGGCGCGGCTGGTGGGATTTCGGTGCCGGCGCCCTCGGCGACATGGCCTGCCACACGATGGACGGCGTCTTCTGGGCCCTCGATCCCGGCTACCCGACCTCGGTCGAGCCGATCGCGGCCACGCCCATCACGGCGGACGCCTTTCCGAAGAGCGCGGTGATCAAGTGGGAGTACCCGGCCAAGGGTGACCGGGCGGCGTTCGTCTCGTACTGGTACGATGGCGGCCTCATGCCCCCGTTCCCGCCGGAGTTGGAAATCGGGCGTAAGATGAGCCCGACGGGCAACCTGTTCCTGGGCACGAAGGCGTCCATGCTGGTGCAGGGCGACTACGGCGACAGCCCGCGGATTATCCCGGAAGCGAAGATGAAGGAGATCGGCAAGCCGGCGCAGCTGCTCGAGCGCTCGCCGGGGCAGATCCAGGAGTGGATCATGGCGGTGGCGGGCGAGAAGCCGCAGGACTTCACGAAGTCGAACTTCGGCTACGCGGGTCCGTTCACCGAGAGCATTCTGCTGGGGAACATCGCGTTGCGTGTCGGCCGGCGACTGGAATGGGACGGCGCGAACATGAAGTTCACGAACGTGCCGGAAGCGAACCAGTTTGTAAGCAAGGAATACCGGTCCGGCTGGAAGTTCTAGGAAGCCCGGACGGTACCCGTTGCGGCAATGGCAGACGATGTGGCCGCGCTTGGATGGCCGGGGTCGCCTTGTCTCTGTAGCTACGCCGGCGGACGCTCGCCCATCGGCCCGCAGAACGCGTAGCCTTCGTCCGCGACCGCCTGGATGTAGCCGGCCGCCGGGCCCATCTTCCGCCGCAGGCCCTCGACGTGGCCCGCGATGCTGCACTCGCTGGGTGGCGGCTGCTTGCCGTAGACGACCGACTGCAACTGGTCGCAAGCCAGCACATGCCCGCGGGCCGCGATCAAAGTTGCCAGGATCTTGTACTCCGTCGTCGTCAGCTTCACCGGCGTCTTGTCGACGTAGACCTGCGGCTGGCGGCGATCCAGCATGATCGTTGCCGTCGCGGGCGCCTCGCCATGCTGCTCGAGCACTTCCTGCCGGCGGAGCTGGGCCGCGATCCGGGCCAGGAGCAGCTTGGTTGAGAACGGCTTGGCGATGTAATCATCGGCCCCCAGCGCCAGCCCGACCAGTTCGTCACTTTCCTCCGCTTTGCCGGTCAGCATGATCACCGGGATGGCCCGGGTGCGGGGGTCAGCCTTCAGGCGGCGGACCACCTCGTCGCCGGTCATGCCCGGCAGTACGCGGTCGAGGAGTATGAGGCTCGGCGCATGCTCGCGGATGCTGGCCAGCGCCTTCTCCCCACTGATCACGACCTGGCAGTAGTAACCCTCGCGCTCCAGATGCTTCTGCAGCACGTCCCCCACGCCCGCGTCGTCCTCGACGACGAGTATGAATTGTCCGGCTGACATATGCGTCTCCCAAACCCTGTCAGCGCAGATGGAAGCCGCCTGAAACCAAACCGCATTCGCTGGCTTATTCTATCGACGTCCGAGCGGGGCAAGTTAGGTTGGAAACCGCTCCCAGCCAGAAATGCCCCCGCCGGTGGGCGGCGCGCGCACGGACCAGACGCGCCCAATCCTAAAACGCCACGCCGCCGGCCCGCAACAGCCACAGCGCCGCCCCGGTCGACAGCGGCACCGTCAGGTTGTCGTTCATTTCGAGGCGCCCCACTCGCAGCGATGGCACAGCCTCGGCCAGCGTGCCGACCAGCGCGACGAACAGACCCCACGCCCCGATGCCCGGGGTACGCAGCCACACGATGGCCAACGCCGTCACGAAGAACGCGCCGCTGCCGGCGAAGCTCTTGCCCAGGAAGCGCCGCCGGCCGAAGTGCAGGCCGATGAGCGAGGCGGCGGAGTCGGAGATGGCCTGGATCAGCAGGGCGGTGATGGCGTCGGTTTTCGGAAACAGGGCGACGGCGAGAAGCGCCCCGACGAGCACGTAGGTGGCGCCGGTCACGCGATGCCACTCGCTTGCCCGCACCATGAACCCCACATATTGGCGGAAGAACTTTCGAAACGGGGGGCTCAGGTAGCGCGCGGCCTCGACGAGAATCGCGAACGTCACGCAGCCGACCAGCAGGCGGAGCATGAACGGGCGCTGGACGAACATGTAGAACACGGGCAGGGCGGCGGCGAGCACGTGGAGCACCTTGCGGCTGATCTCCGCGCGCTGCCCGGGTACATACCGCATCCGAGACTCCCGAGGGTGTAGAAATAACGCCGGAGCATATAACGGCAAAATCGCGCTCGCCAGAAGACGTTATGCGTATACCGGAGTATCCTGCTGGCGTCGTATGTCGGATGGCGGAGTTTTTCTGATGTGTCCGCAATGTCGCCAACCGCTGATCGTCCTGGAATTGCGGGGCGTGGAAGTGGACTACTGTCTCGAGTGCCACGGCACCTGGCTCGACGCCGGCGAGTTGGAGCTGCTGGTCGAGTTGGCGGGCGGGAGAGTGGGAGCGCTCCCGGACGCGATCCGAGAAGCCGGCGCGGGGCGCGCAGGCGGGCGTCGTTGCCCGCGCTGCCGGCGAAAAATGCGCTGCGTCGTTTTCCCGGGGTCGCCGGCGGTGGAGATCGATCATTGTCCCGGCGGGCATGGTATCTGGCTGGACGCGGGTGAATTGGCGGCGATTGTCAGGACGCACGCCGGTCAGGATGACCTGGGCGTGGCGGAATTTCTTGGCGAGTTGTTTCATGACCGGTTGGCTGGACCAACGGAGGCGAGTTGATCATGGGAACGACGACGATCGGGCTGTTGATCGCGCTGGGTGTGCTGCTGGTGGTGCTGTTCTGGCTGATCGGCATCTACAACGGGCTCGTGCGGCTGCGCAACGAGGTCAAGAATGCGTGGTCGCAAATTGACGTGCAGCTCAAGCGGCGGCACGACCTGATTCCCAATCTCGTGGAGACGGTGAAGGGTTACGCCGGTCACGAAAAGGGCACGCTCGAAGCGGTGGTGGCCGCGCGGTCGCGCGCGGTCGGGGCGCAGGGGATATCGAACCAGGTGGTCGCGGAAGGGGAGCTGTCGCAGGCGCTGGGCCGCCTGATGATGCTGGTCGAAAGCTATCCGGACCTGAAGGCGAACCAGAATTTCCTGGCGCTGCAGGAGGAGCTGAGTTCCACGGAGAACCGGATCGGCTTCGCGCGGCAGCACTACAACGACTCGGTGATGACCTACAACACGCGCATCCAGTCGTTCCCGCCCAACGTGGTCGCGGGCATGTTTAACTTCACCGAGTCGCCGTTCTTCGAGCTGGAGCAGCCGGCGGAGCGGGCGGTGCCGCAGGTGAAGTTCTAGTCGCGCGCCATGTGGGAGGCGATTGCCAGCAACGCACGGCGTTCGTGGGTGCTGGTCACCCTGATGGGTGTCCTGCTCATCGCGCTGGGCGGCACGATCGGTCTGGCTATCGAGCCACAGGTCGGCGGGTACTTCGGCATCAGTGCGGCCGTGCTGGTGTGGCTGGTGTTGTGGGCCACAGCGGCGGGGGCCGGCGACAGCATCCTGCTCAGCACAGCCAAGGCGCGCGAAATCCAGAAAGAGGATGCACCGCAGCTCTGGAACGTCGTGGAGGAAATGACAATCGCGTCGGGCCTGGGGCGCATGCCGCGCGTCTTCATCATCGACGACGCCGCGCTCAATGCGTTCGCCGTGGGGTACCGGCCCCAGAAGGCGGCGGTGGCGGTCACGGCCGGGTTGCTGAAGCGGCTGAACCGGGACGAACTGCAGGGGGTGATTGCGCACGAGCTGGGCCACATCCGCAACCAGGACGTGCGCTTCATGACGCTGGCGTCGGTAATGGTCGGGGCGATCGTGCTTATCTCGCACGGCTTCTTGCGGGGGATTCTCTACGGCGGCGGGCGGCGGTCGTCGTCGCGCGGCAGCGGCGGCGGCCAGGCGCAGCTCATCTTTCTCGCGGTCGCGCTGGTGCTGGCGATTCTGGCGCCGCTGGCGGCACAGGTACTGTATTTCGCGTGCTCACGCCGGCGGGAGTTTCTGGCGGATGCCTCGGCGGCCCGCTTCACGCGGTATCCCGAGGGGCTCGCCGCGGCGCTGGAGAAGATCGCCGGCCAGGCTGCTCCGCAGACCGAGATCAGCCGGGTCGTCGCGCCCCTGTGCATCGTCAATCCCCTGCAGGGCCGGGCTCTGGTCAGCCTGTTCGCGACGCATCCGTCCACGGAGGAGCGCATCCAGGTGCTGCGGCGGATGGGGGGAGCGAGCTTCGCGGCGTACCAGGCGGCGTTTCAGAAGGTGCACGGCGGCCGCGCGCGGTGCATCGACGCGCGGACGCTGGCGGAAGATGCCGACGTCGCGGTGCGCGCCGCTAGTGCGGAACCCGCCGGGCACGAGGCCGCAGTCGTGCGAGCCCGCGAGGTCGGCGAATTGCTGGACCGTGTGGCCAGTTTCGTTGTCATTCCCTGTGCCTGTGGCGTACGTTTGAAGCTGCCGCCGGGCTTCCCGCGCGACACCTTGAAATGCCCGCGTTGTGGAACGCAACACGCCGTGCCGAGGCCCGCCGCGGCGCCGCCCGAGCCCCGGCAACCGGCCCGGCCGCTGCGCTATCGGCGCCGCACGGGCGGCTGGGAGTCGTTCCAGTGCACCTGCGGCCAAACGGTCCAGCTTAGCCCGACCTTCGGGGCACCGGACGTTGCCTGTCCGAAGTGCCGGCAGCGGATCGAGGTGGTGCCGGCGGGGCCGGCGTAGTTCGTGCCCCCGGCCTGCAAAGATCGCGCGCGGCCGCGCTTTCACTGGACCCGCTGGTCCGCTAGAATGCGGGCAGTCCCGGCACGTGCTCTGCGTGCCCAAGTCCGAATCGCCAAACACAACTGCACGGGTCGTCGCTATGGATTTTAAGCTATCCGAGGAGATTTCCGCCCTCCGCGAGGTGGTACGCAAGTTCGCCGCCGAACGGTTGCGGCCGAACTCACGCGCTTGGGATCGCGACCAGACGCTGCCGGACGAATTGATCTTCGAGCTAGGTGAGCTGGGCCTGCTCGGCATCCTGACGCCGGAGGAATACGGCGGTGCGGGCCTACCCTACCTGGCGAACGCGGTGGTGATGGAGGAGATCGCGCGGCAGGATGGCGGCGTGGCGCTGCTGCTGGCGGCGCACAATGGCCTGTGCCTGTCGCATCTGAACATGGCGGCGAGTCCGGGACAGATGCAGAAATACTTGCCCAAGCTCGTCACGGGCGAGTGGATCGGGGCGTGGGGACTGACCGAGCCGTGCAGCGGTTCGGACGCCGCCGCGCTGGAAACGCGCGCCGAGCGGGACGGCGAGGGCTGGCGGCTGACCGGGCACAAGATGTTCATCACGAACGGCGCGCGGGCACAGGTCTTCGTCATCATGGCCCGCACGGACCCGAGCAAGGGTGCAAAGGGTATCTCGGCATTCATCGTCGAGCGTGGTCGGCCGGGGTTCACCGTCGGTCCCAAGGAGGACAAGCTGGGGATTCGCGCGAGCGACACGGTGCCGCTCGACCTGGACGGCGTGTATTGCGGCCCCGAGGACCTCGTCGGCGAGATAAACATGGGCTACATCGACGCCCTGCGCGTGCTGGAGCGCGGCCGCGTGGGCATCGGGGCGTTGTCGCTGGGCCTGGCGCGCGGGTCGCTCGAAGAGTCGATCGCCTACGCCAACGCGCGGATCGCCTTTGGCAAGCCGATCGCGGCGCAGCAGGCGATCCAGTTCATGTTGGCGGACATGGCGACGGAGCTGGAGGCGGCCCGGCTGCTGGTGTGGGACGCGGCGCAAACGCTGGACCGCGGCGAGGACGCGCGCCAGAAAGCGTCGATCGCCAAGCTGTTCGCAAGCGAGATGGCGACGCGGGCCGGTTTGAAGGCGATCCAGATCCACGGCGGGTACGGCTACACGAAGGACATGCCGGTGGAGCGCTACATGCGCGACGCGAAGCTGTGCGAGATCGGCGAGGGCAGCAGCGAGATCCAGCGCATCGTGATTGCCCGGCAGTTGTTGGAGCAGAAGTAATTGCCCAAGCCGGCCCGGCGCTTGCGCGGGGCGGCCAGCACGAGGGTTGCAGACGTGGACTTCCGATTCGACGACGATCAGCGGCAGCTACGCGACGCACTGCGCGACTTCTGCGACAACGAGATCGCTCCCAAGGCCGCCAAACGCGACGAGGAGGGGCGGTTCGAGGAGGGGCTCATCGAGCAGCTTGGCCGGATGGGACTGTTCGGGATGTACGTGCCCGCGGAGTACGGCGGTACGGGCCTGGACTGCGTCTCGTACGCGATGGCGGTCGAGGAGTTGTCGCGGGCTTGCGGCGCCACGGGCATCCTGGTGTCGGCGCACCACTCGCTGTGCGTGGATCCCATTTTGAATTTCGGCACCGAGGCGCAGAAGCAGAAGTACCTGCCGAAACTCTCCACCGGCGAGTGGATCGGCTGTTTCTCGCTTACCGAGCCCGGCAGCGGCAGTGACGCCGGTGCGGCCCGCTGCATGGCGACCGAGACGGCGGACGGGTGGGTGATCAACGGCACCAAGAACTTCGTCACGAACGGCGGCGAGGCCAGTGTCGTCGTGCTCTTCGCGGTGACGGATGCGGACAACCCGAAGCATCGGATGTCCGCGTTCATCGTGGACAAGCGCACGCCGGGCTGCACGGTGGGGAAGCTGGAGAAGAAGCTGGGGATCAAGGCGAGCAGCACGGCCGAGTTGATCTTCGAGGACTGCCATTTACCCAAGGACGCGCTGCTGGGCGAGCGCGGCAAGGGGTTCAACATTGCCCTGGCGACGCTTGACGGCGGGCGCATCGGCGTGGCGGCGCAAGCGGTGGGCATTTCGCAGGCCGCGCTCGATTGCAGCGTGCAGTACGCCAACACGCGCGTGCAGTTCAACCAGCCGATCGGCAAGTTCCAGGCCATCCAGTGGAAGTTGGCGGATATGGCGACGGGGATTGCGGCGGCGCGGCTGCTCATGTATCGGGCGGCGGCGCTGAAGCAGGCGAAGGAGCCGTACTCGGCCGAGGCCGCGATGGCCAAGCTGTTCGCCAGCGAGATGTCGAGCCGCGTGACCGGCATGGCGATCCAGGTCTACGGCGGCTATGGCTATTGTGCGGACTATCCGGCGGAGCGCTTGTTGCGCGACGCCCGCATCACCGAGCTCTACGAGGGCACCAGCGAAGTGCAGCGGCTGGTGATTGCCCGCAAGCTGATTCAGGAACCCGCCTGGGTAACGAGAGGGTGACTCATGGCAGACAAGCACGCATACCTGATGGCCGGCAAACGCAGTCCCGTTGGCAAATACCTTGGCATGCTCTCCAAGCTCAGCGCCGTGGAGATCGGTGCACAGGTGGGCAAGGCCGTATTGGCGGAGGCGCGTGCGGAGCTCGCGGCGTTCAACGAGGTCTTCGTCGGGCAGGTGCTGCAGGCGGGGTGCGGGCAGAACCCCGCACGACAGGTCGCGCTGGGCGCGGGGCTGCCGGACACGATCTCATGCTGCACGGTCAACAAGGTGTGCGGCAGCGGGCTGCAGGCCGTGATGTTCGCCGACCAGGTGATTCGCGCCGGCGATGCCGATCTGATCCTTGCCGGCGGGATCGAGTCGATGAGCCAGGCGCCGTACTTGGTGCGGACGCTGCGGGCCGGGAGCAAGTTCGGCCACACGGAGCTGGTCGACGAGATGCTCTACGACGGCCTGACGAACGTCTACACCAACGAGCTGATGGGTGAGCTGGCCGAGTACACGGCGGACAAGGCGGGCATCACGCGGCAGCAGCAGGACGAGTGGGCGGTGCGCAGTCAGCAGCGCGCGGCGCAAGCGACGCAGGAAGGCAGGTTCAAAGCGGAGATCGTGCCGATCACCGTGCCGAAGACGAAAGAGCCGTTCGCGGCGGACGAGACCTTCCGCGCGGACACGACGCTGGCGTCGCTCGCGGGGCTGAAGCCGGCGTTCAAGAAGGACGGTACGGTCACGGCCGGCAACGCGTCGCAGCTTTCCGACGGCGCGGCGCTGGTCGTCGTCGCGAGCGAGAAGGGGCTGGGCAAGTGCGGGGCCAAGCCGCTGGCCCGGGTCGTGGCGACGGCGACCGCGGGCGGCCCGCCGCGCGAGCTGTTCTTCACGCCGCCGAAGGCCGCGCAGATGGTCTGCCAAAAGGCCGGCTGGAACGTGCGCGACGTCGAGATGTGGGAGCTGAACGAGGCGTTCGCGTCGCAGACGCTGGCCGGGCTGAAGGCCCTGGAGATCGATACCGAGCGGGTGAACGTGAACGGCGGGGCGATTGCCCTGGGACACCCGATCGGCGCGAGCGGGGCCCGCGTGCTGGTCACGCTGCTGCACGTGATGAAGGAGCGGGGGGCCAAGCGGGGCGTGACCGCGGTGTGCCTGGGCGGCGGGAATGCGGTGGCGATGGCCGTCGAGACCGTGTAACGAAAGAACACCACAGAGACACAGAGGACACTAAGGAAGTCAGAAGTGTTAGGTCAGAAGTCGGGCCGGACTGCCGAGCGTCGTTCCCGGGCGGCACGTTTGGACGCTCCTTCACACATCCCGCTGTGTGCTTCCGTGAGCTCTGTGCCTCTATGGTGATCAGTTCAGCGGAGGCGCGTGATGAACATTCGGACGAATATCAAGACCGTGGGCGTCATCGGGACCGGCACGATGGGCGCGGGCATCGCCCAGACGTTTGCCCAGGCCGGGCGGACGGTGCTCATGCACGATAGCATCCCAGGCGCGGTGGAGCGCGCGTTGGGCACGATCAAGAAGTCGCTTGACAAGCTGGTTGAGAAGCAGAAGCTCGCGGCCGACGTCGCACAGGCGGCCCGCGCCGGGCTGAGGCCGGCCGCCTTGTCGGACATGGCCGGCGTCGATCTGATCGTCGAGGCCGTGTTCGAGGACGTCGGGGTCAAGCGCGACCTGTACACCGAGCTGGCCAAGAGCGTGGCCCCGGAGGTGATCTTCGCCAGCAACACGAGCAGCATCTCGATCAGCCAGCTCGGCGCGGTCAGCGGGCGGCCGGAGCAGTTCATCGGCATGCACTTTTTCAACCCGGTGCCCATGATGAAGCTCGTGGAGGTCGTCGTCGGGCTGCGCACCGCGGAGCCGGTGGTGGCCGCAATCAGCGCGCTGGCCAAGGAGCTCGGCAAGACGCCGTTGCGGGTCAAGGACCATCCGGGCTTTGTCAGCAACCGCGTGCTGATGCCGCTGATCAACGAGGCGATCGCGTGTTTCGCGGACGGGGTGGCGGATGCGGCGACGATCGACGAGGTGATGAAGCTGGGCTGCGCCCACACGATGGGGCCGCTGGCGACGGCGGACCTGATCGGGCTGGACGTGTGCCTGAACATCATGGAGGTGCTGCACCGGGACCTGGGCGAGGACCGCTACCGGCCGACGCCCCTGCTGCGCACAATGGTGCGGGCGGGCGTGCTGGGGCGCAAGTCAGGAAAAGGATTCTTCGACTATGGCCAATGAGAAATCACAGACCGAAGTCCAGCTTACCAAAGAGGGCGCGGTCGCGACGATTCGGTTCGTGCCGGCGGCGGGCGTGAACATCTTCTCGTCGCGCGTGATCGGCACGCTGGGGACGGTGGTGGAGAAGGTATCGGCCGATCCGCACGTGCGCTTCGTGGTGTTCCGCGGCGACGGGCGCGTGTTCCTGGCCGGCGCGGACATCAGCGAGATGCTGACCTTCACCGAGGACCAGGGGCGGGCATTCGCGAAGAACGGCCACAACGTATTCAACGCGATCGAGGCGTTGCCGCAGATCACGATCGCGGCGCTCAACGGGCACGCGATGGGTGGCGGCTGCGAGCTGGCGATGGCCTGCGACTTCCGCGTGATGGTGAAGGAAGGCAAGATTGGCCAGCCGGAGACGCGCCTGGGCCTGATCCCGGGCTGGGGCGGCACGCAGCGCATCACGCGTTACGTCGGGCTGGGCTGGGCCCGGCGGCTGCTGTTCTCCGGCGAAGCCATCTCCGCGGACGAAGCGCTGCGGATCGGGCTCGTGGACGAGGTGGTGCCGTCGGCCGAGGAGCTGGACGCGGCGCTGGCGCGCTGGTTCAAGCTGCTCGCGCCGGGTTCGCCGGCCGCGATCACGCGCGTGAAGCGGGCACTGCTGCAGCGCGACGAGATCCAGGAATTCGGCAAGTGCTTCTGCTGCTCGGACGCGAAGGAAGGCATGACGGCGTTCCACGAGAAGCGCAAGCCAGGCTGGGCGACATAGGAGTGTTCAGACTGCCGTGCGCGGCTCCGGACGTGTACGCTAGGCGCGCATGAAACGCAAGGACCGCAAGCAGGCGAAAGCCGGCGAGTCGCGACCCGCGGCACAAGGTGTCCCATGGCCGGCCCGGGTGTCGCTGCTGGCGCTCGGTGCGGGTTTCGCGCTCGTGCTCCTCGTCGTCATCTTCTACCTGCCGGCTACACGATGCGGCTACATCTGGGACGATGACACCTATGTCCGTGACAACCCGGTGCTGCGCTCGGTGAGCGGGCTGGGGAAGATCTGGTTCGACCTGACCGCGTCGCCGCAGTACTACCCGCTGGTGTATTCCAGCTATTGGCTGGAGTTCCGGCTGTGGGGGGCCGCGCCGCGCGGGTATCACGTTGTCAATATCCTGCTGCACGCCGGCGTCGCGGTCCTGCTGTGGCGCGTGCTGCGGTACGTCCGGGTGCCCGGGGCGTGGGCGGCGGCGGCGCTGTTCGCGCTGCACCCGGTGCATGTCGAGTCCGTCACGTGGATCACGGAGCGGAAGAACGTGCTGTCCGGCGTGCTGTATCTTGGCGCGGCGCTGGCGTACCTGCATTACGCGCTGCCGGGCGAAGGTCGCGTGGCGCGTGGGCGCGGCAGGTGGCTGTACGCGCTGGCGCTGGTCTTGTTCATCGGTGCGCTACTGAGCAAGACGGTGACGTGCACGCTACCGGCAGTGCTTGTCCTGGTGCTGTGGTGGCGTCGCGGCCGTCTGCGGTGGCGCGATTGGCTGGCGCTGGCACCGTTCTTCGTGCTCGGGATCGCGGCGGGGCTGCTGACGCGCTGGGTCGAGAAGTACTACACCGGGGCGGCCGGCGCGGAGTGGACGTTCAGCTTCGTGGAGCGCTGCCTGATCGCGGGCCGGGCGTTATGGTTTTACGCCGGGAAGCTGCTCTGGCCGCACCCGCTGATCTTCATCTATCCGCGCTGGGCGATCGACGCCGGTGCGTGGGTGCAGTACGTGTTTCCGATTGCCGCGGTGGCGGTGCTGGTCGCGCTGTGGCTGCTGCGGGGACGTTTCGGGCGCGGGCCGCTGGTGGGGGCGCTGTGCTTCGCGGGGACGCTCTTCCCGGCGTTGGGTTTCTTCGACGTCTACTTCATGCGGTATTCGTTCGTCGCCGATCATTGGCAGTACCTGGCCAGCGCAGCGCTGCTGGCGGTGTGGGCTGGAGCGGGCGCGACGCTGGCGGCGCGCTATGGCGTGCGCGGCCGCACGCTTGCCGGCGGCGTGCTGGCGGTCTTGCTGGCGCTGCTGGGCGGGCTGACGTGGGTGCAGAGCTGGGTGTACACCGACTTGCAGGGGCTGTGGCGCGACACGTTGCGCAAGAACCCGGACGCATGGATGGCCCACAACAACCTCGGCTCCGTGCTGCAGCGCAGCGGCCGGCTGGACGAGGCACGGGCGGCGTACACGCGGGCGCTGGAACTCAACCCGCACTTTGCGCAGGCGCACGCGAACCTGGGTGCGCTCGCGCGCCTGACAGGGCAGCTTGACGAGGCACGCCAGCACTACGAGGAGGCCCTGCGGATCGATCCGCAGTACCCGACGGCGCATTACAACCTCGGTAATCTCTACAAGGACCAGGGCCGCTACGCCGAAGCCCAGGAGGCCTATCGGCGGGCGCTGGTGGCCGCGCCGGCGGACGCGCAGGCGCACGTCAATCTCGGCTGGGTGCTGATGACGCTCAACGATAACGATGCGGCCGCGGAGCACTTTCGGGCGGCGCTGCGCATCCAGCCGCAGCTCGCGCCGGCCCATCTGAATTTGGGCATCATCCAGGAGAACCGCGGCGACGCGGCGGCGGCGCTGGCCAGTTACACGGCCGCGGTGCGCAGTGATCCCAACATGGCGCAGGCGCACTACCGGCGGGGCGTCGCGCTGCTGCGACAGAACCAGCTTGAGGCGGCGGGAGCGGCTTTGCGCACAGCCCTGCGCCTGCAGCCTAATTACCTCGAAGCGCAGGCGGCGTTGAAGTCGGTGGAGCTGCAACAAGGGCAGCGGCCGCAGTGAGGTGCGGCGCTGCGCGTGGCGGTCAGCGGGCCGTCAAAACGGGCGTGGTCGGCGGGCGGGCAGCAGTCATGACGCGGCGCTCGAGATCGAGCAGGAATCGCTTGCGCCACAGGCCGCCGCCGTAGCCGCCGAGCTGGCCGCTCTTGTTCACCACCCGGTGGCAGGGGATGACGATGCCGATGCGATTGCGGCCGTTGGCGAGACCGACGGCGCGCTGGGCACCGGGCCGACCGACGCGGCGGGCGAGCTCCTCGTAGGAGATCGTCTCGCCGTAGGGGATCTTCAGGAGTTGTGACCAGACGGCGCGCTGGAACGGCGTGCCGGGATAATCGAGCGGCACTGAGAACGCGCGGCGCCGGCCGGCAAAGTACTCGGCCAGTTCGCTGCGCAGTTGCTCGACGAGCGCGTTGCGCCCGGGCACCACCGCGCAGCCGAAGCGTTCGCGGAGGGCTTTGAGCTGGGTCTGAAACGCGCGGCGATCGGTGAATTCGAGCAGGCAGAGCGCGGCGGGCGTGGCGCAGATGAGCAGGGGGCCGAGCGGGCTTTCGGCGAGGTCGGTCACGATGCAGTTCGCAGCGCGGCTGCGGCCCGGGGTTTTGCCAAAGACACGCTCGAAGGCGTCGCGGAAGCCGCTGTTGGACTCGTAGCCATGGTCGAACGCGACGCCGGTGAGATCAACGCCGTCGCGAATCTGGTGCAGCGCGACGCCGAGCCGGGCGGCGCGCTGGTAGGCTTGGAAGGTCATGCCGTAGTGCTCCTGGAAGTAGCGGCGGGCGCGGGCCGGGTTGATCGCACGCGTCCGCAGGTCGGTGTCGCGCAGCGGTGACTCAGGTGATTGCTCTATATGGGTGAGCAGGCCGCGGACCCACGCGGGCGGGCGTCCGTCGGTGTCGAGCGGCCGGCAGCGGCGGCAGGCGCGGTAGCCGGCGCGGAGGGCGTCGGCCGGTGTCGCGTAGTATTCGACGTTGGCGGGTAAGGGTTTCCGCGCGGGGCACGATGGCCGGCAGAAGATGCCGGTGGTGCGTACCGCGAGGAAGAAGACGCCGTCGTAGGAGGCGTCGCTGTGCAGGTACGCGCGCTGCATTTCACGGCGCGTGGGCAACGTGGTCGTGGTCATGTCCACATGCTAACTGGATGCGTGGGTGGTCTCTACCGATTTTTGAGCGCCGAAGTCGAGTTCGGGCATTGGAAGTGGTCACGCCGACGCACTGTCCGCAGTGAGAGGAAGGTGGAAGGGAGCAGGTCGGTTGAGATTCGACGCGACTCGTTGTACAAGTGGCGGCACGCACAATCACGCGCCCGGGCGCGCCATCGCGGCGCTCGAGATGGTGAGAGGAGCCAAGCAACATGTCATCCAACTGGATGCCGTATCTGTCGCACGTTGGCAACCAGCCCGCCACGATCGTCGTGGATCTCGGCGTGGAGGAGGCAGACATCAGCCGCTTGCCCTATCTGGTTCGCGTGCGTGTCGCCGTTCGAGAATGGGGCGACACAGGTCTTCCTTCCCGCGAAGACAGCGATGAAGTGAACGCACTCGACGATAGTCTCAATGCCGCCTTGACCTCGGACGAACGCTACGTGGGCCGAGTCACGACGCACGACGCATACTTCCTGCACATCTACACGTGCCGACCGGAGCAATGTGAGGCCATTGTGCGTGAAGTCGCAGGCGGTTTCAAAGGCCGATCCGTCGAAACACGTGTCGTAAACGACGAAGGCTGGAGCGTGTACTTCAAGCAGCTTTATCCGGGCCGCGTTGAACTGCAGGCGTTCCAGGACGACGCGGTCCTGCGTACACTTCAGGAGCACGGTGACAGCCTCTCCAAGCTGCGGCCAGTAGATCACTGGTTCTATCTCCCAAACACAGCCGCGCGCGCGAAGCTCGCCGAGCGTCTGTGCAAGTCGGGCTTCAGCGTGCTGAGTCAGCCGGATTCGGACTCGCCGAGCACGCCGTTCGGGCTGCACGTTGTGCGCGAGGAATCCGTGCAGCCCGAGCGGATCAAGCCAGTCACAGCCTGGCTGTTGCAGCTCGCCGAGGAGCACGGCGGAGAGTACGACGGCTGGGAGACGTCGATCGAGAAATGAGTTCGGATCATCCTGCAGACTGCCCAAGCTGGAGCTTGCCACCGTGCGCGGCGGGATCGTTACTGCAAGGAGATTGAGATTGCGCACGCCTCGCCCGGTGACCAGGCGCACTTCGTTGTCCAGGGTGATCACGGTTTCCCGGTCCCAGGGTCGGGTACGTAAGCCATGACCCTGCTCGTGGTGTCCGGGGAGTGCCGTGGCGGTGTTGGTGCCGGAGAGCTTCGTGCGGCGCGTGGCCGGTCGCGACCCGGACTGAGTGCGGCAGCCGGTGCGGGCTATTTACAGGCCGCCGCTGTAATAGGCCGCCGTCGGCGGCGTTCTGCCCTAGGCGGGCACAGTGATCTCCGAGCGCGCTCGGTCGATCGTGCATGCGCAGGAGGCTCGGCACCATCATGCGACGTCAGGTACTGAACTTCGTGATCGACGCCGCCGCACTGCTCGTGATGCTGGCGATGGTCGCGACCGGTTTTCTGCTGAAGTGGATACTCCCGCCGGGCAGTCGTGGCGGCCAGGGCCTGCAACTCTGGGGCCTGACGCGCCACGACTGGGGCGACGTTCACTTCTGGCTGGCCATCGCGCTGCTGGTGCTGGCCCTGGTGCACGTGGCCCTGCACTGGGCCTGGGTCTGTGCGCTCGTGGCCCGCTGGCTGGGTCGGCTGACCCCGGGCAGTCCACCGATCACCGACGCCAAGTTGTGGCTGTTCGGGATCGGGTTCCTGCTGGCGTGCGCCCTGCTCGTCGCTGGGTTCCTGTGGGCGGCCCGCGCACAGACCGAAGCCGGTACGGGCAACGAAGAGCGTGGCCGCGGAGGTTACCGCGGCGGGCGTGGCGCGGCGGTCATGGTCGTGCCGCAGCGGCAGGACCGGCGTTGAGCCGTTGTAGCAGTTGCCCGTCGGACGCGATCTCGCCCACCTCGTCACGCGCGCCTTGCCGCACGAAGGTCAGCACGAGCTGAGCCTCCGCCAGGTCATCCGCGCTGACGAGTCCCGCGAAGTGTGAGCCGTGATACACGGCCGCCACCCGACTCTGCGCCTCGCGCATCTGCTCCATTACCGCGTGCAGCGGCATGCTGGCTGGCACACGCGGCACATCCCGCAACATCAGCCGGTCGACCGTCGCGTGCACCGGGAGGGTGCGCAACGCTTCGAGCACTTTCTCGCGGAGCACGACACCTACCAGCTCACGTCCGCGCAGCACCGCGAAGTCCGGCTGGTAGCTCGTCAGCAGGTAGTCCACGACGCGGCCGAGGTTGTCATGCTCCGTCAGCGTGAGCGCGTGCTTGTTGTACGCGTCGCCCACGCGCCAGGTCGAGAGCACGGAGCGGGCCTGCTCCTCAGCATAGGTTGAGCCGGCGGCCAGGAAGATGAACGCCGCGATGATCCCGAGCATGACCTGCCCGCCGAAGATCGCCAGCAGGAACATGCCGATCGCAATGACCTGGCCCGTGACCGCGGCGATCCGGGTGGCGCGGCCCCAGTCGGTCACCAGTCCGAGCAGACCGCGCAGAATCCGCCCGCCGTCCATCGGAAAGGCCGGGATCAGGTTGAACAGCACCAGGAAGATGTTGGCGTTCAGCAGCCAGATCAGCGCGGTCGCCAGCGACGGGCCGGCCCCGAATGCCTTCAGCAGGTGTTCGGGGGACAGCTCCCGCCAGGCGACGTGCAGACCCAGTGCCAGCGTCAGGACCGCCGCCAGCACGACGTTCGCCGCCGGTCCGGCCGCGGCGATCAGCAGCTCGTGCCGTGGCTTGGAGGGGTTGCGCGCGAGCGCCGCCACGCCGCCGATCGGCAGCAGCACGATCTCGCGCACCGGGATGCCGAAGCGCTGCGCGACCAGGCCATGGCCGAACTCGTGCAGCGTGACACAGGCAAACAGCGCCAGCATGAGCAAGGCGCCAAACGCCATGCCGGGCAGGCCCCAATGGCTCCACTGCATGGCGCCGAGCACCACGATCAGCAGGAACGTGGCGTGAATCTTCACGTCGATCCCCGCCAGCCGCGCGATAGTCCAACTCCACTTCATGTCGTCAGGTCCTCTGTCCGGTTTCCAACTGCTTCCGGCGGACAATGCCCGCCATGCACCTGGAGTATGCGCGCGCGGCGACATTAACACAAATAGAATCCGCGGCATATCTATATAGGTTTTGTTTATATGGCGCGGGGTGCCCGTTCCGGGCGGGGCTAGCGGAACAACTCGCGTTTGGCGGCGCCGGAAATGGCCATCACCGCGGGATGCCGGACCCGGCGCTCGACCGAGATCGCGTAGAAGCGCTCGCGGACCTGGTTTACCACTCCGACCTGCTCGACACCGTACTGCTGCTCGATTTCGCTGGCGATGGCCGCCGGGGCGAAAAACAGGCCGCGGCCCGCCTGCCCGAAGGCCTTCAGTAGCGCACTGTCGTCGAACTGTCCCACGACCCGCGGCATGAGGTCCTGGGCGAAGAACCACTGGTTGAGGGCCCGGCGCGTCGTGCAAACCTCGGATGGCAGGAGCAGCGGTGCGTCCCGCAGTGAGCGGGGGAATTCCTTGCGGTACTTGCGGGCCAGCGCGGCCACGCCGAACACGATCAGGCCGCACTCCCCCAGCAGGTGACTGAACGCCCGGATGTTCGCGTTGGGCCCGAGGGGCGCATCGGTGAGGACGACATCCAGATCGTGGACCGCGAGGGCCGCCAGCAGTTGCTCGGACTTGCCCTCCCGGCAGAGCAGCTCGACCGGTTCCGGCAGCTCCAGCGCCGGCTCGAGCAAGCGATACGCGATCAACTTCGGTACCACGTCGGCCACGCCCACGACGAAGCGCAGGGCGCGCCCCGCCGGTCGCCCGCGGACCGTCTCCGCCAGCTCACGCCCGAGCGTGAAGATCTCATCGGCGTAGCGCAGCACGACGTGGCCCAGTTCCGTCAGCTCGAGGCGTCGGCCCCGGCGCGTGAAGAGCGGCTGGCCGAAGGAGCGCTCCAGGGCCTTGATTTGCGCGGAGATGGTCGGCTGCGAGACGTAGAGCTTGGTGCTAGCCGCCAGGATGCTGCCCTCGCGGGCCACGGTCCAGAAGTACAGCAAGTGGTGGAAGTTGGGCCATTCCATGCCGCACAGTGTATATCGACCGAATCTATAAGCAAGCGTCTCTCTTTCTATTTGTCTATGAATCGCGGCGCGGCAATACTCGAAGTGCGATGCCCGGGGAGGCGACCCCGGGCCGTTCAAGGAGCTGACCGATGCGACTGCACCTGAAGAGCTTCGGGACGAAGCTGACCCCGGTGGAGACTAACGCCATCGAGCGGCGTGTCCACTTTGCGCTCGGGCGCTTCGGCCACCGCATTCGTCGGACCGAGATTCTGCTGGTTGACACGAATGGGCCGCGCGGCGGTCGGGATCAGCATTGCACGATTCACGTGGTGCTGGGCGGGCTGCCGCCGGTGGTCGCGGAGGTCGTGGATGTCGAGCCGCTCGCCGCCGTCAGCCGCGGGCTGGAGCGCGCCGCGCGCCGCATCCGTGACGCGGCCAATCGGCAGCGCGAGCTTGGGCGCCGCGGCGGCGGCGACCACACGGACGCCGCGTGACTGGAACCGCAAACAAACGAGGGAGTGCGACATGAGCACGCTTAATCAGATGAAGACCGCTGTACTGCTCGCTGCATTGATTGGCCTGTGCATGCTGGTGGGACACGTTTTGGGTGGCCCGCAGGGGCTCCTGCTGGGGCTGGTCTTCGGCGGCCTCGGGAACCTCGTCGCGTACTGGTTCTCTGACCGCATCGCGCTGACCGCCATGCAGGCCCAGCCGGTCAGCCGCGCCGAAGCGCCGTGGCTGGTCGATGCCGTCGAGCGTTTGGCGCTGCGGGCCGGAATCCCGACCCCGCGTGTGTACGTGTGCCCGCAACCGGCCCCGAACGCGTTTGCGACCGGTCGCAACCCGCAGAACTCGGCCGTGGCGATCACGGCCGGCATGCTGCGGGGTTTCCCGCAACGGGAAATCGAGGCGGTGCTGGCGCATGAGATCGCCCACATCCGGAATCGCGACGTGCTGATCACGACGGTCGCGGCGGTGTTGGGCGGGCTGATTAGCTATGCGGGCTATTCGCTGATGTTCCTCGGCGGCGGCCGCGAGCACCAGAGCCCGCTGGGTGCGGTGGGTGCGCTGGCGGCCGTACTACTGGCCCCGGTCGCTGCTTTGTTGATCCAGCTCGCGATCTCGCGGCAGCGGGAGTATGCGGCGGATGCCCTGGGCGCCGAACTCTGTGGCGATCCGCGCAAGCTGGCCGACGCGCTCCAGCGGCTAAGCACCGCCAACCAGCGCGTGCCCACCGACGTGAACCCGGCGTTCAACAGTCTCTTCATTGTCCAGCCGCTGTCGGCGCGCGGCATGGCGTCGTTGTTCAGCACGCACCCCGCACCGGAAAAGCGGATCGCCGCCCTGCTGAAGCAGGCCGAGGAAATGGGTTTCCACGGCCGCCGTGCCGCTTGATGAGGTGCGGCGATCGGCCTCGTGACCGTAATGACCAGATGAAATGGAGCGAATGACGACCATGACCCAGCTTCAGAACCTACCGAACATCGCGGACCGGTCCGGCCGGTCCGCTCCCGAGTTGGCCGAGCCGCTCGCTGGCGTGTTGAAGGATGCGGTTGCGCAGGACGCGACCGACGTTCACGTCGATACGTGGGGCGAGTACGCCGCCGTCAGATACCGTGTCGATGGCGTGATCCGTCAGCCCATGACGCTGGATTCTGAGCAGGCCCGGCGGCTGCTGAACCAGTTGAAGATCGCCGCCAGCCTGGATTTTGAGGCGACTCGGCGTCCCCAGGAAGGGCAGTTCCGCTGGAGTGACGGGCAGCGCGTGCGGGACATCCGCGTGACGCTGATCCCGGAGGCGCCGCGGAACGAGTCGGCCCACCTGCGCGTGCTGACCCGGCCCGAGGACTGGCGGCACATGGAACACTTGGGCTTGCGTCCTGCGCAACTGGAGGCCGTGCGCAAGGTGATGCGCTGGCCGCACGGTCTCATTCTCATCGCCGGTCCGACCGGCTCCGGCAAGACAACGACGCTCTACGCCCTGACGGATCTGGAGGATCTGCGCGGCCAGGTCGCGGCCTCCATTGAGGATCCGATCGAGTTTGATCTGCCCCTGGTGCGACAGCTCGAAGTCGACGAGAAACGTGGCATCACCATGAAAGAAGGACTGCGCACCCTGCTGCGCATGGATGCGGATGTGCTCATGATCGGCGAGATCCGAGACGCCGAGTCAGCCATCGTCGCGGCGCGCGCGGCACTCGCGGGACGTCTCGTGCTCGCCACGATCCATGCCCGGGACGCGGCTGCGGCGGTGGCGGCCATGCGCTACCTCGGTGTGCCGGCCTACGTGCTGGCGTCGTCGCTGCGGATGGTGCTCGCGCAGAATCTGGTGCGCAAGGTGTGTGTGCACTGTGCGGAAACGCGCGCCCCCGGCGCGGCGGAACGGCGCCGGTACGAGCAGGCGGGCTTGCCTGTTCCCCAGACAGTCCGCGTTGAGCAGGGCTGTGTGCAGTGCGGTCAGTCGGGCTTCCGTGGTCGTACGGGCGTCTTCCAGGTCGGCGTCTTCGATCAGTCCCACAGCGAATGGCTGGCTGGGGACCCACCCGAGCACGTGATTCGCGAGCGCCTCAGTAGTGAAGGAATGGAACCGTTGGCGTCCGAAGTCTTGCGGCGCGTGGCCGACGGCACGACCTCGCTACGGGAAGCACTGCGCGTGGCCGGCTTCGACGACGCGGAGCTCGAAAACGAACCGACGTCGGAGCGTTCAGGGCCGAGTTAGTGTGAACGGTGGCGAACACCAGGGACGACTGCACGTGGTCGTGATTCACTCCTGGGGTCTCGCGCTGTCGCGGCCGGCCAGCAGCACGACAAACGGATTGATGTCGCTGAATGACGGGAACAGGCCATCGCCGTTGATGTCGCCGACCGTGGGTGGGCAGTCCGCGTACGCTGTCCGCCAGGCCGAGATGTTCGACAGGTAGAGCACGAACGGGTTGATGTCGGCGAAGTTGACCGCACCGTCACAGTTCAGATCGCCTGGCAACGCGACGCGCGCCCCGCTGAGCGCGAAGATGCCCGTGGTCCGGCCCGAGTCGTTTCCACTGGCCAACTGGAACGTGAGGCTCCGGACCGGTTTCGTGTGCAGGCCCAGCGCTGCCAGGTCCAGCGTTGTCTGGTAAATCCGCGGGTTGCCGTTGGAATCGTCCTCGAAGCTGGCGCTGGCCAGTCGCACGCGGCCGAGATCGTACAGGCCGTTGCTGCTGATGACAAAGAACCAGTCATAGCCCTTGTACGTCAACGCGTCGGACGCGGTGTTGTCGGTGAACGTGATCGTCACCGTCCCGACGGAGCTCGATGACGCGTTCGTCGAGGCCGCGAAGATGGCCAGCCGCTCATACGGCCGCTGGGCTGCGGCGTCCAGCGTGAGCGTGCCGGTCGGCGTGGCCGCATCCAGCATGAGCACGTTCGGCGCGTCGTATGACTGCAATTGCCCCTGCGTAGTCCCGTCCACGCGGCTGACGAAATCTCCGCCCTGCGGCAGACCCTTCACGGAGCCGGGCAGACCCCGCTCGTAATAGGCGTATCCGTTGCGCACGTCGAAGGACGCCGCGAAGTTGCCCAGCGGCGGGACGGCGGTGCGCTCGACGATGACGTCGCGGTTCCAACCGGTCGCGGCCAGCGGCGTCATGATCGGTTTTGCCGCGACGTTGCGCTGCAGCTCATCCAGCAGCGGTTGAGCCGGGAAGGTGCCGGTCGCGGGGTCGTACGCCGCGGTCGCCGCCAGGATCTGAACGTGGTCGTCCATCGGCAGCGTCAACGTGGTCGCGCCGGGCGGCAGGTCCAGTGTATAGCCGAAGAGATAGCAGTAAGTGTATACCTCGTTCACGCCGGCAGGCGTGTGGCGATGCGAGCAGAACCACGCCACGGGATCGGGCCGGATGTACGCCGGATCGAGGCCCACATAGGGCCACGGCCACGAGAAAGCGACTTCCTGGACACCGCCGTCCCAGAGGCGGTTGTCCCACTGCCCAATGTAGCCGCTCCAATCCTGGATCGTCAGGTGCATGGGAGTGCCGTTAACAGCGAATGTTGCGGTCCGATCGCCGTTGGTCGCGGCTGCGAGCAGGTAGAGTCGGTTGTACGTGCCGGTCGGCAGGGTGATGCTCTGCCCGGCGCACGTCACCGCATTCAACTGGCCGCCGGCGACCGGACCGAGCGCGAACGTAATGCCGCGATAGTCGATTTCGTCGGCGAGCATTTCAGCGGGGAGGCAGCGTCCGCCGTCGTCGAAACCGTCCGTGGCCGACTGGCCGTCGCTGCTGGTCACGGCACGGTTGTAGGGCAGCGCTACCACCTGTTGCTCAATAGCCGGCAATTGCGTCGGCGGGGCACCGGGCGTCAGCGCGAAGGCGCGGAGCTGGTAGGGATTCAGGTTTGTGACGAGCGCACCATTCATCACGGTCGCTGCGCCGACTGGCTGTTCCTGGCCATCGACCTCGCGTGCCGCGGCGATGGCCGTGGGCAGCGAGACGTGCACGTTGGTGGCCGGCTGGCCGCTGAGCTCGACGAGCCGCACGATCACTTCGTCGCTGTCCTCAGCCCTCTTGACGGCCATGACGCGCACCCGGGAATGATTGACAGTCAGCAGCGAAAGCCAGCGTCCGAGGGCCCCACTATGCGCTGTAGTCTGGAAGGCGATCAGCGGCTGACTCAGGCGCAAGGCTTGCCAATCGGTTTGGCTCGCGCGCCAGTCGCCGACGTGCCCGGTGAGCCCGTAGAGGATTTCGTGCCGACCCCAGTCCTGCGTGGCCTGGTCCTCGTAGCCGCCGGCCGCGCCCGGCGTGCGGACCAGCGTGAGTCGGAGCGTGTGGTCGTCGGGCTTGTCCGAGCCGTACTTGCAGTCGCTCAGCACCGTGACGCCGTAGGTCCCGTTCGCGGCGGTCAGGTCGAACCACTGGTGCGCGGGCACTTCGTACTTGCTGGCGTTGTTGTTGCCGCGCTGGAGTGTGCCCACTTCCCAGTTGTACGTGGCATTGGGGTTGGCGACGGTGAGCGGAAAGACGGCTTTGAGGTTGCAGATCGAGCTCATCCAGTCGATCGTGTTGGCGAACTCGACGCGGTTGGCCGCGCCGCCGGCCGCCAGTCGGATCGTCTGGACGAAATGCGAGCCCTGGCTGTCGCGCGTCACCTGCAGGGCGACGCGGGCCGCGCCGTTCTCGATGATCTGCACGGTCGCCGGCCCGGAGACGTACGCCTGTGGCGGCTGCTGCGCGTCTTCCCAATCAATGTTCCAGGCGGGCCACGCCGCGGGGAAGTCGTGCGAGAACGCCTGGCGCGCCGGTGCCGTCAGCAGTTCGCGCCCCGCCGTCTTGTCGTAGATGTTCGCCACGTCGCCGTTGCCGTCCAGCGTGATGATGTAGCGCGCATTCTCGAGCGACGATGTGGTGACGGAGAGCGTTGACGTCGCGGCAGTGGCTGCGGCTTGCACGTCGTATACGGCGAGGCCGACCGACGGCACGGTCGCCAGGAAAAGGATTCTCAGTTCGCCGTCAGCCGCGCTCACGATCTGCGACGGCACCTCTACGCCGGACGGGTTGAGCACGCGCACCGCGGTTGGCAAGACGCCGGGCCAGGCGATGCGCGCTTCGACCACATCTTCGCGCGTGATGGACAGCGGGTTGTAGACGACCAGCGGCACGCCGGTGGCCTCCGTGTCCAGGCCGGTGGCGATGGCCCCGATCGAGCTGTCCACGACGCACGCGAACTGGTTGAGGGCGATGATTTCATCGTTCCACGAGTACTCGTACGCCTTCGGGTGGCTCGTTCCGGGCAGAATGTCGTGGAATTGCCCGCCAAGGACCAGCGTCCAGGCGTCGTTCAGCCGCTTCTGCGGATAGGCGGGGCCGCCCAGCCAGTCGGCGAAGACCGCGGCCCGTTCGGCCGCGTCGGCCAGCCGCTCGTTCTTGAAGTTCCAGCGCTTCATGTAGCACTGCGACGTGATCGAGCCGGCGGAGTGCTCAGTGAGCAGCAAATCGCCCTGGTAGTGCGGCAGCGTGGCCATGTAGGCGGGCGGAATGTCGAGGAACATCTGCTCGGCGGTGGATGAGATCACGTCTACCGGCCCCGTGCCGTTTGCGCTCGTCTCGACCCACTGCACACAATCCGCGCTCGGCGCCCCGCCTACGTCGCCCACGCCGAAGTAGTGGTAGTCGGCGTAAACACCGGACGCCGCCCCGTTGGCGTTGATCCGCGCGAGCCAGCCTGCATCGTAGCTCAGATCGTGGTCGACGCAGGCGCTGTAGCTGCCGGGGTTGAAAGCAGCGATGATCGGCGTACCGTCCAGACCGTCCCATACGCCCACGTTGAAGGGGATACCGACGGCCGAACCCCACGACAGCTTCTGCGTCGAAAAGCCGATCAGACCGCAGTGGCCCAGCAGACTCGGCAGCGACGCCGGAAAGCCGAAGCAGTCCGGCAACATGAATTCAGAGCTGGCCGTGCCCAGTTCGCTGCGGAAGAAGTGATTCCCGTAGAGCACCTGGCGGATGATGGACTCGGCCCCCGTGACGTTGACGTCGCACTCTTCCATCGAGGACCCGGCCGGGAACCAGCGGCCGGCGGCGACGTACTGCTGGACGGTCGCGAACGCGGCCGGGTAGTACTCCTTCATCATGCGATAGCGGTTGGCCCCGCTGAAGTTGAAAATGTAGTCCGCATAGTCCTCGATAAGGTCGAAGTTGTCGTACATCGTGTTGGGGATGTACTCGCCGATAGTGGCGGCGTAAGTCCAGCGCCACTGCGTATCGAGATGCGCGTAGCCCACAACGTAAAGTGTCGGGTTGCTGGTCAGGTCCCGCGGTTCATCGCCCACCGCATTGGCCGGCGGCAGGAGCAGCAGCAGCGCGAGCAGCAAACCACGGCGTGAACTCATCCCGCGCATCCTCAACCTCCTTGGCAGGCACCGACGACGGGGCGGTTCCGAGTTGCCGCGGGAGCAGCGGCGGCGTCAGAACCGCCGGTGCCATGGCGAGCACGGCGCGGTGGTCCCGTGCACAGGCACATTCAGCCGCACGAGTCGGCGGTGCGCAAGCCACTGTGTCGCGCGTGGATCGGAAAGGCAATCAGAATGTCATTGAATGTTACAATAGTGCAATGAATGCCACGCGCGCACCCGTGGCGACCGACTCTCGCCGGCCTCGGGCGCGCCGGTTCACCCGGGACGGTAGGGCAGTGGTTCGCACAGGGCGCGGAGGTTCTCGGGCGGTGTGCCACTGGGGATCTCACAGCCGGCGTTCACCAAGTAAGGGTTGCCGACCTGGTCATAGGCGGCAGCGAGGGTCTGGCGGATCGTGGCGGGAGTGCCGCGCAGGACACCCGCCGCCGGATCGATGTTGCCTGTCAGAGCGGTGCGCGGGCCGACGTGGGTGCGGACGGTTGCCAGGTCCACCAGGTGGTCCACGTCGAGGATGTCGACGCCGAGGTTGGCGATGCCGGGCAGCAGGTGCGTGATGTCGCCACAGATGTGCAGCTTGACGAAGGCGCCGAACTGCTGAATGGCGGATACCAGGCGTTTCTCGCGGGGTTGGATCAGCGTTTCGTACACGCGCGGCGAAACCTGGCTGGCGATGGCGTCGCCGATGCCGATGGTGTCGGCACCGGCATCGACCTGGACACGGGCGAACGCGACGGCGACTTCGACGCACCGGTCCAGCAGCGCGGCGGCGAAGGGGGGATCCTTCAGGAGGTCGACCAGGAACGCCGTGACGCCGCGCAGGTCAGCCGCCTCGGCGGCCGGCCCTTCGATCCAGCCGAGGATCGAGTACTGGTCACCGAATTGTGACCGGTACGCGCGGACGGCCTCGATGCGGTCGCGCATGCGCGTGGAAGTCAGCGGGTCCGGGCGGCTCAGGCGCGCGAGGTCTTTTGAGTCTGCCAGCGGCTGCGTGGCGCGTGGCACGCCGTCGCGGACGAAGGTGATGCGGGCACCAAACCCCGCGGTCTCCCGATACGGATCGGAAATGCAGCTCAACTGGTCGAAGCCGAAGTCACGCGCGCATGCGGCGTTGGCGCGCACGAGCGTGCGATAGTCGGACGCAAAGGCACCGTAGTTCGACCCGATGTACTCGGCCGCAAACCGCATCAGGATCGGTGTGCGCGGCACACAATCCGGCACGCCGCCGCGGAGCATCGCCAGATATCGTTCCAGGCTGTTCATGGCTGTGGGGCGCGCTCGTCAGAGGCTGCGGGCCGCGCGACCGGAGCTGCGCAGCGCTTACTCCGCGGGTGGATACAGCTCGATCTCGCTGATCTGCGCCGCATTGGGCAGCGCCGGGTTGGCCGAACTGCGGATCACGAGTCGGAACGTGTCGGTCACGACCGGTGCGATCTGCGCACGATACACGCCGGGCTCCGCGTTTTCCGGCACGTTGAACACCTCCTGCAGCTCGGTTGCACCGACCGGCAGCACGAAGCCCTGGAAACTGGTCGGGTAATCCGCGGGATCGGCGAAGCGAATGACGACGCGGCCGAGCGCGGCGGCTTGCGGCAGCTTGATTTGCAGCCAGTGCGGGTGTGGCGTCGTCAGCGAAGAATGCCAGCGGTTGGAGAAGTCCTCGGGCGTGGCCTTCAGACCGTCAATGACTTTGTGAGCGCACGGCGCTTCGGCTGCGTACTCACTGTTGCAGGTCACCTGTGCGCCCTTGGATGCCAGCGCCAGGTCGTCCGGCCCGATCTCGTCCGGGCGGATGAGGGTGACCGGGATGCTGACTCGGCCGTTGGTGTCACCGATCTCCAGCTTCATCGGATAGGCACGCAACTCGGGCGCCGGGGCCGTAAACGTCAGCGTGAAATCGGCGGATGCGCCCGGCCCGACGGCCAGCGCGCGCTGCGGGAGGCCCGTGAGGGTCCAATCCGCTGGCAGATCGCGCAGCGCGACGTTCAACGCCCGGGGCTCACGGCTCCGGTTGTGAACGCTGACCCGCAGCGGACGCGCGTTTGCGGGCGCGATCACTGGCGCGCTGATGTAATCCACGACCACCCCCAGATCCGGCTCGCTCCACACCACCTGGTAGGGCGACAGTTCCCAGAGCGACTTGGCGGCGACCGGATCCCGGAGCGTCAACTCAGCGACGCGGCGCATGTCCGTGGGACCCTCGGTGAGCGCCACGGGAGCATGGTGGTGCGCCAGCACGACCTTGGTCATCGCCACGGTCTGGTCGGTCAGCGTGTTGATGTCCTCCGGGTGCCGGAAACCGCTGATGGCGACCGTCTTGATCTTCAGGCCCACCGGCTCACTCCAGCGTTCCGGGATGCCCCTGGTGCCTTCGAGGATACCGAAGAGCGCACCCAGGGTCGCACCCGTGCAGTCCGTGTCATCGCCGCAGTTCACCGCGCGGCACAGGCTCCGGCCGAAATCTCCCTCCCCGTAAAGCCAGCCCAGAACCACGTATCCCAGGTTGCGCGGTGCCTGGAACCACCCCGTCGCCTCGCTGGCGTCGATCACGTCCTGCCGCGCCGCCTGCCAGTCCTTGCCGGCCTGCCGGGCTGCGATGGCCGCGCGAATCGCGCTGGCGACCTGGCTCTCGCGCGGGATCATTGCGAGCCCGATGTCCAGGAGCTTGTCGCGGTCGCGCTCGACGAACGCCGCGCTTTCCACGGCGGCGGTGAAGATCTCGGCGAGCGTGCCTTCCGCAGCCCCGTGGTCGACGCAAGCATCCTCGCGGGCGAGCTGAGCGGCGAGCACCGGGCAGCCCGGTGCCAGGCACGCCCAGAGCTCGGAACGAATCCACGCGCCGTTGCTGTGCTTCCAGCGCGCGTTGTCGTACTCCCCGGACAGCGGCGGCAGCAGCCCCAGGCGCATGTTCCGCTTGCCCACGCCGTACTCGTTCCAGTCCACCGGCACGTACTTCAGCCAGTATTCGCCGAGAATGCGCGCGTCGACCCGACCGGCGTGGTCCTGCATGGCGCGCAGCCAGAGCAACTGCAGGTCGAGATCGTCGTTGGCGGCGGGCTCGCCGGGTTTGAGGTCGGTATAGAAGGTAATGCTGCGCGGCCCGCGTTGGCCCTCGAAGGGCATGCCCAACGTGCCGCCGATGTTCTTGCCAAGCCAGCAGGCGAAGACGCGATCGCGAAACTCACCCTCGTTGAGCAGCACCTTGGGCTCGTCCGCCGCCCAGGTTGTGCCGACCAACAGCGTGCTCACGAGGCTGATCCAGCCGTGACGAAGCCGACGTGTCATATGCGCCCAGCCTGGTTCCGTTTGACCACCTGACCGTCGAGGCGCAGCAACTGCCCGACGTCGAACGGCGGCATTGTAGCGTGTTGGGGCTGCGTGTGCCTGGCGCGACCGGCGAGCGCGGCGGGCCGTTGGCTGGCTTTTGACCCGGAGGGCCCAGGTGCGTCGTCAGGGTGCGGGGAACGACTCGATCAGAAACTCGGCGGAGTCCGCGCCGAAGTACTTCTTCGGCAGCTTCCAACGCGTGCACGTGACGTGGACGAAGCAGCGCCGGCCGGGAAAGACCAGCGTCTCGTCGACGGCGGGTCGGTACTCGATGCCGTCGACTTCGTAACGAACCTGGCAGTCGCCGACCTTATGATCCTTGAGCACGAGCAACCGGCCGTTGGGCAGGCGAAACGGCCGCTTTTCCGCGAGGATCACGAAGTGGGGCGCGGGCAGGGCACGCGGTTCGACGGGAGGCCGAGGGCGGTACCGCGGCCGGACCACCGCCGTGCGGGGTGGTTGCGGGACGGAGGCCGGCGGCGGCGCCACGGCATCCGACTCGGACGGCAACGGGCGTGCTTCGGAAGTCGGCGAATGCGGCCTGGCATCGGCGGGTCCCGCCGGGGCGGGCCGCGGCACGCACTCAATCTGGAACTCCGCCGAGTCACGACCGTAGTGTTTCTTCGGCAGTTTCGATCGTGTGCAGGTGACCAGCACCACGAAGTCGCGACCGGGGAGGGCGACGGTCGTGCCCACGCGGGGCTTGTACTCGATGCCGTCCACCTTGTACCGGACTCTGTGGTCACCGCTCTTGTGGTCCAACAGAACGAGTGTCTGAGCGTTGGGCAGCTCCAACGGCACTTTCTCGGCGATCAGGATGCACTCGGCCGGCGCCGGCCACTCGGCTTCGACGGGCGGAATGTCGCGGACGGTTACGGACGGGTCTTGCGTGTTCTGATCGTCGGGATTGACCGTGGCGGGAGCAGCCGGGCCGATCAGCGCGGCGCAGAGTACCAGGGCTGCGAGGCGTGGCATGGCAGCACTCCTGATTGCGTGTCAGGTGCGGCGACGCGGCCGGGTCGCCATGTCGCACGCGGATTCTCAGACCGGTGTCACGGCGGACGGCGCCGCGCCGCAATGCAACTTACCCGAACAACGCTCGGGCATCTGCATAGATAGACAGCCAGGGTCGTCGGGCGTTAGCGGCACTGAGGGTCCGTGCCGTACGGCAGATGGCGGTGGGGCGGCGGTTCACGCGGGGCGTGGAGGTTCACGTGCCGGCGGCCGCGTGCGGGGACAACGGAAAGGCGGGTGTAAGCCCATGACCAGCAATGTGTTGGGCATCGTCGGGCGTGAAAAGCGCGCGCTGCGGCTCGTGTGATGCGTGTGCCGACGTTGGTGATCGGGGACCGGGTCGGAATCTGTAACTGCCGCTGGCGTGGGGCGTTGCATGGACCGTGTTCGTGTGAAGGGCGTCTCGCGGCGGCCTGGCACACCGCGCTTCTGTTATACCGACGCGACAGGACTGCAATGTGAAAGTTCCGGATGCCGAGATGAAGAAGCAGATCGAAACTCAGGCCGTGGAGCAGATTCAGGCCGTGGTGTGCACCGAGCTGGCCTGCCAGGTCACTCGCTCGGACGGCGATAGCACCTGGGTCTTCCAGGCGAACGGCCCGGAGATCAGCTCGGCGACGCTCAAGCTGAGCGGGGAGCGCCTGGAACTCGTCGTCACACTGGCGAGTACGGCCGGTGTGACCAGGGCCGCGGCGGTCGAGCTGTGGCGTATTGTTGCCGGCTTGCAGACGGGCACGGACCGGGCCGGCACGGTCTTCGGGCCGATCGAGGCGCGGAACGGCTGCTTCGAGCTGCCGGTGAAGCTGGAGCTGCATAATGCTCCGCTCGATCTGCCGCGTCTCACCAAGCTGCGGCAGGCGCTGCGCGCCGTCCGCGAGGCGGGGGCCGCGCTGCGGGCGCTGCCGGGTTTTGGCAATCCATCGCCGCAGGCGCAGATCCCGCCGGAGCTGGCCGACTACCTCGTGCCGTTGGAAGCCCGCGCCTACCCGGACACCGGAACCGGCAGTTGTGCTGATGTCATCGGCCGGCGTTTGGGCGCGGGGCTGCCGCTGGCGCTGGTGGCGCCGCCGCTGCGCGTCCAGCTCGAGCTCGACCGGATCGTAGCGCGGACTCCCGCAGCACTCACCATGCCCAAGGGAGTCGTGCGTGTGGACGAATTGCCGCGGCTGCTGTGCGCCATGCGCCCATACGATCTCGTGCTGGCGATGCACAGTTCTCTGTTGCGGGCGTCCATGTCGGTATACGAAATGGGCCGCGACCTCGACGCGCTCTTTCACCAGCTCAGGGGCTTGGATGTGGGGCTCATTCTTCACGGGACCCGCGAGGAACTCGAGAGCGCGTTGGGCGTCGGCCAGGGCCGCACGTTCTCGCCGCTGTACCCGTTGCTGGAGACGCTCGCGCCGGCGGCGCCCGTCGATCTGGCGTGGTGCGCCCTCGGACGGCACGGCATCGCCCGACAGAACCGGGGTCCGGACCTCGGGGCCCTGCTCGTCGATGTGATCACCGCCGAGGCCGACGGCACTTTCGACGAGCGGTACGTGACGCCGCTCGCGGCGACGGCGGCGAAGCTCGGGCCGGGTCACGCGGAGCTCGCGGACCGCCTGCACGGGCAGATGTGCGATCTCACGGGCTCGCGCGACACTCTCGGGACCGTGGGTGACGGCTCGGCGACGCCGCGCCCGCCGTGGCTGCAGGAGCGGCTGCACGACCGGCTGCGGGGCAACGCGTTTGAGCAGTTCCTCAAGCGGGCGCTGGTGGGTCAGGACCGGGCGGTGGCGGAATTCGCGGCGCGCGTCTTTCAGGAGACGGTGAGCCGGCCGCCGACGGCGCCGCTGCGCGTGCTCCAGGCGGGGCCACCCGGGACTGGCAAGAGTCTTGGCGCCAAGTTGCTGGCCGAGTATCTCGACCTCGCGTACCACTACATCGACGCCGCGGGCTACAGCAGCTCACACTCCGTGATGGCGAGCCTCACGGGTGCGGCGCCGGGGCTGGTCTCGTCGTACCAGGACGGCACGCTGGCGCGGATTGCGCGGCGCCCCGCGGTGCTGGAAATCGCGGACCTGGATCACGCGCCGCCGGACGTGCGCCAGGCCCTGACGGACTGCTCGCTGCGGCTGCTGCAGGAGGGGACCTTGCAGGCCGGCTCAGGGGCCACGATCCGCAGCCTGAGCAGCGTGATCTTCATCTACACCTCCAACATCGCCTACGCCGACCAGGGCGGGCCGGTGCGGCAGTTCGGGTTCGGCCAGCGCGCGCCCAGCCCGGCGGAAGTCTGCGAGCGCGTCCGCGAGCGGATGATCCGCGAACTCGGCTACGCGTTCGTGAGTCGCGTGGGAGAGCCGATCGTGTATGTCGAGTTCACGCCGGAGTCGGCCGCCGCGCTGGCGCAGCGCGAGATCCGGCAACTGGTCGCGCGGACGACGCGTGCCGCCAGCGTGGAGGTTCCGGACGAGGCGGCGGCGCTGGTTGTGGAGAGCATGCCGAACTTTGCGGGTGGCGCGCGGCGGATCATGGACGAGGTTCACAAGTGGATTGTGCCGGCGCTGGGCGAATTGAACGACGAACGCGGGCAAGCGCTCGAAGTCGTGCGCGCCGGGCGCGCCCAGCTGATTGTGCGCAGGAAGGAAGGTTGAGCGATGCGTCCCATCGTGAGTGTCACTGACATTGCCAGGGCGTCGAGCGGCTCGCTGGTCAAGCTGGGCGGGCGCCGGGCGTACTATTGCGAGTACGACACCCTGGTCTCGGTCGTGGATGCGATCCAGAACCGCACCCCCGTGCACATCAGCTCGGAATCCGGCTCGGGCAAGACCCACCTGCTCAACGCGCTGCTGTTCGAGGAGCACGGCGCCAACTTCACCGCGGTCGTGCGCGGGCTGCGGCAACGTCCGTGGCCCGGGCTCAAGTGCTTCCGGATCTTCGCCAGTGAGCACGAGCTGCCCCGCGACCTGTGGTACAAGACCGAGGTGCGCAGTTTCACCACGATCGAGGTGGCCCAATCGATCCTGGCGATTCTCGCGGAGGCCGAGCAGCAACCCGACACGCTGTTCGTGATCTGGATCGTCGAGGCGGGGCGCGGAGTCTCGGACAAGATCCAGGGCGCCTGGCTCGAAGTCATCGGTCAACACCCGATCCGTGAGCCGCGCGGCCGCGAATTCGAGCTCGATAACCTGACGTTCGTGACCGACTCGAACCACGTGGCGAACCAGGCCGGGCAGTTCGCGATCTGGGACTTGGACCATGCGTACGGCCGGCGCTTTCTGCGCCGCATTCACCTGCGGCCGCTGTTGCCCGAACAGGAAGCGGCCATCCTGCGGGAGCTGGCGCCGCAGGCCAAGGACCGGCACATCGAGCAGGTCGTGAATCTGGCCGCTGCCGTCCGGCACCGGCAGCGTGAGGGCGCGCTGGCCAGCATTCTGCCCCCGACTCTGGATCTCGAGCTCGATCTGCTCGGGTGCCTGCAGCGGCTGAACAAGGTCAATTCGCGGCGACTCGTCTTCGACACTCTGCTGGGACACTGCTCAGACCAGGACCTGGATGACGCGGAGAGCGTTTACGCGCAGGTGTTCGGCGTCAAAGTCACCAGTTCCACGCCCGCCGGGGAAGCCGTGGGCATTCTGTGAGGAGCGACCGTCGTGGCGAAGTTCGACTCCGCTGACAACGAAGGGTTCAGCCGGTGGGACTACGACGACCGGGAACCGTTTCTCCGACCCTGGCGCAAAATCTCGATCGCGGATGCGCGGCGCTGCACGGCGTCCTGGAAGAAACGCGTGGATGCGGAAGAAATGCTGGACAATCAGATCCATGAGGCCCAGCTCCTGGCCGCGAGCTGCGCGCTCGGTCGTCCGGCCCAGGCGGCGGACCTGAAAGCCAAGCCACAGAAAGGGCCGCTCTACACGCAGTATCCGGGCTATCCCGCCGCCCGCGCCTGCATCGGACACACGGCCATTGCCGAGACGCTGGCGCAACTGCAGGCCGGCGCGCTGCCGCCGGTGGATTCAGCCACGCTCGGCCCGAGAGCGGCCCGGGTCGACCCGACGGCCCTCGCGCGTACGGCTCAGTATGTGCAGGAGCAGGTCGGCTACCGGCAGGTGCTCGACCATCTGACACATTTCCGAAACCTGACCGCGGCCGAATCGTACCGCCTGTTTGCCTGCGCCATGAACGACTTCAGCTTTCCCCTGCTGCGCGACGTCATCTGCGCGGCGGTCAATCTCGGTGAGTGCCTCGCCGGGTGGGTGAGCCGTCCCGCCGTGCGGGCGCAACTGCACCCCCTGACCGTCCGGGTCTTTGACGCCCTGACGCCGGTGGTCGCCGAATACACGGCCGCGCTCAACCATTGTGAAGCCCACGAACTTCCCGCCCGCGGCGCGGCGCTCCAACGGGCCCTGCTCACGGCGTTGCTGCCGCTGCTGCCGCCGCCCGCAGCACCGACCGACGAAAAGCACCCGGCTACGGCGGCGCCCCAGGATGTGAACCGGGTTCCGCTGGCACGGGAGGGCCGGCCGCTGCAAATTTCCGCGGCGGACCCGCTGCGCGGGCTCGATGAGCTTGGCCCGCCGCTGATCGATCAGCCTGCGAATCCCCTGGCACTGCTCTGTGCGCGTGCGGGCGGGGAGGCGGTACTCCCGTCCGGGGTCGACGCCGGCCACTCCGATCTCCAGATGCTGCTGCAGGCTTTGGGCCAGTCGTTGTCCGCGGCGACGCAGGATGACGCCTGGGGGACGCCGCGCACGGACGCGGTCAGCCGGACCATTCAAACCAGCCTGTTCAGGCCGGGGGTGATGGAGGACAAGCTGGCGACGGAGAAGCACCGCGTGAAGCTGTTCGGCACCAACCGCGAGGAGCTGATTGCCGAGGAGATTCTGCCGCGCGCCCGGGATGCCGCGATTGTGGACCGCGTCCGGCGGGGCGCCGCGCCGATCGAACGCAAGCTGCGCCGCTTCCAATGGTTCGGGAATCGCAAGGAGCTTGCCGTCGACCGGCACCACAGCCAGGGCAGTCTGGACGCCCGGCGGCTCCATCGAATCGGCACTTCCGCGCTGCTGTACCGTCAGTGGCACGAGCACGTGGTCACCGACTATCACGGTGAGCCGCTGGTCGTGCTGGCCATGGATGGCAGCAGCTCGAATACCGTCCATACGAGCTTTGCCGGGCAGATCGTGACGGCGGCGTTCCTGAAGATCGCGCGGCTGGCGCGCATCCGCGTCTTGGCGGCCGAGTACTCGTCAGGGTCCGGGGGGGCCCTGGTGCGCTGGCTGCATCATCCGCGCAAGACGGCGGGCGCACGCGGTGAGGACGCGCTGGAGGTGATCGCCAGCCTCCCGCTCGGCGGACAGGGCTGCAATCACGATGTGGGGAGCATTTCCTACATCATCCGGGTAGCGCTGCCGCTGCTGGCGCCCGGCCAGGTCGTCTACGTCGTCAACATTACGGATGGTCAATACAACAGCCCGCTGCCCGAAGTCCGCGCGATGATCCGGGCACTGCGCGAGCAACTCCGGCTGGTCTACACGGTGGTCGTGCTGGGCGAGCACGTCGTGGACCTCCCGGAAGCCCACCACGTGGTTCACGTGCCCGCGGCCGAGTTGCAGGACGCACACGCGATCGCGGAACGGATCGGGATACACGTGCACGGCCTCGTACAGAACATGCGCACGAAAGGAAAACGCGGCCATGTGGCGCAAAGACTCCGACGACGAGCCCCGGTGGGATGATACTTACTGGAGCAGGCGCCGCCGTCGCAGCCAGTCCGAGCTGCTGGCGCTGCTGGCCCCGCTGATCCGCCAGCTCGAGCGCGTCGATGGACTGACAGCCCGGTTCAGAAGCGGCGCGGCGTGTGTCGCGGACCTGGGGCGGCTGAATGACCTCCTGGCGCAGGAGTTCACGCTGCTCGAGGACGGGCGTCCGCGCAAGGTGTCGCTGGTCAAACCGGCGGAGCTGCGCGACGCGTTGCACTGGATCAGCACGGATCTCCACCTGGAGATCCACCAGTACAAGGACCTGTTGCCCTGCTACTTGCTCGGCCGCGTGCGCCGGCACTGGAGCGCCGATCACCTGCTGGATGAAATGTACGTGTCGCCGCGCAATGATTTCTTCCTCGATGCCTGCTTCGTGACGCTCAAGCAGGGCGGCCATCCGCAGGTGGCGCTGCGGCTGTCCGGGCTGCGGGCCCGGACGCTGGCGCTGCTCGGCGCGGACGGCGGCGGACGTGACCCCGAAGCCGACTGCGACGAGGTGCTCGAGGCGGTTGGTAACCTCGTGTTCAACGCGGCCTGGTACGAGGACCAGCGTCTGGCACTGCGGGTCGCGGAGGTTTTTTCGCTCGGCCATTTCCGGTCGACGCTGGAACTGGTCGCCTACACGCTGGGGGCCGATCTGCATCGTGTCGCCGCGGACCTGGGTACCGCTCCGGCGCTGACCGCGCGCTTTTTCGACGAGGTCTACGAGAATGCGTATCTGTCGCGGGTGCTCGCGCACCTCCGCGCGCGAAACGTACCCGACCTCAGCCGCCTGGAGGACGTTGCGCGCGCCGAGTTCGAACGGCTGAACGCGCTCTTCGGCGTGTTCCTGGGCACGCGAAACGCCATCCGGGACCTGGAGCGCGTGCCGCTGTATCACTGCGTCCTGGGCTTCTACTTCAACCTGCCCGAGGTGGCGAGCCCGGCGTACTGGACGCCCGCGTGCCGGCGGGCGGTGGCACGCGTCGAGGCGGGCGCCGCGCAGTGCGCGGAGCGCATCGTCCAGGTCTTCGAATGAGACGGCGTCACGCGGGCTCGTCGCCGTCAATGATCCGGCCCATGGATGTCAGCGCGAAGCGCGCCACTTGCTCCCGTCTGTCGGTCTGGACCAGGTACTTATTACTGTCGCCCCGCACCAGCGCGCGCCGGAGGCGGCAGATGTTGTTGCTCAGGACATGGATGGACGGCCGTCTGCCGGTGCGTGCCTGGATCGACCAGGCGAGTTCTTCGTATGGTTTCCACGGCACCAGCCCGTCGCTGGTCGTGGCTGCCCCCGGGTTGGCGGCGAGGGCGCGCAGCGTCTCCGCCACGGCGCGTCCGACGGTGAACTCGGGGAACTTGCCGATCGTCACGGCCACCCTGCGCTTGCCGAGGGCGCGCAGGACAATGCAATCGACGCCGAGGCGTGCGTGGTTCTGCGCGGCTTGTTCGGCCTCCGTCGGCACGTGCGGCGCCGACGGGTCCGCGGCGGGGCAATGCTCCACTGCGGGGACCGCCGGCGTTTCCGTGATCTGGTATTGCAGGGTGCTCAGGAATTCGTCGATCGTATCGATGCACTCCACGGAACGCTTGAGTTGCCGCTGGTCGACGGGCGTGATGACGCAGGTACGGTGTTTGGCGGCTGGGGCTGATGGACGACGTGGGCTGCGGTGTCGGTTCGCTTCCATGTGTTCGACCTCGCGCTCAGGGAGGGGACCTGGTTCCGGTCGGCGCTGGCATCCGACGTGGAAGCCCAGCGCCACGCGTGCGTCGGGAACGTGGACCTGCCGTCGGAGGAGTGCGCTGGGCAACGCTTGACGCGCGTGCTCCGCCGGTGTAAGCGGGCTGACTGCGTACCCTGCTTCTCCCGGTGGCGTGAGTGCAACGGACTGGCGTGCATGCTTCCCTGCTCCTGTACGCGGCCGGCGCTGCCACCGCGGGCGCCGCGCCGGTGGCGCGGCCGCTGGGTTACCGGGTCATTCGCCGGGCGCTGCGTGGCCGAATTGTGCTAAAGTGTGCAAAAATAACTGTAACTCTCACAGACAGTGTTTCCGGTCGCGGTGGCACTCCCGGCTAGTTTCAGCATAGAGCTTAACGGCGACCAGGGGGGCTTGTCAAGATGGAGTCTTGTAACCGTCTGTCAAATAAGATATTACAGCACAGTTTTGCGCGGCGCGCGTCCCGCTGTCTGGGTGGCCACTGCAGTTTCCCGCCGCCAGCCTAGAGGTGTGCCCGCGGCAACACGGAATGGTCGGTTTTGCCTCAAAGTGTGGTGACCAATCGACCCATGTTGACGTTTCTGTATCAAATGGTATGATGGTTAACATCCGGGCCCAGGGCGGCCTGGTCCCGCTGGGCCGCGGATCAGCCGCGTCTGGCCGGATGCCGGCGGCCGCCGGATGTTCCGGAAAGGAGGCGCAACTCATGGCGCGAAAACGCAGGACGGCGACGAAGGGGGGCGATGAGTCGATCCGGCCACCGCCGCCGCGGCGCGGACGCAAGCGCGCGGAGCGCCATCCCGGCGGCCTTACCGAGACGGAACTCATGTCTCTGGTCTGCGGCTACTTCTCACAGGGGTACACCGCGTCGGACATCAAGCGCCTGCTCGCCGAGCGGGACGGCATCATGGTCAACCGCGAGGTGCCGCATCAGCTCTTCAACAAGGCCGCCGCGCGCGGTTGGATTCAGTTCACGCCGCCGCGCGAGCATGTGCTTGGCGAGGCGCTGGCGGCGAAGTACGCCTGGCTGCAGGACCTGCGGGTGGTGGAGAGTCCGCTGGTCCCGGACGTGGCCCGCGTCGGCGCCAAGGCGCTTTACCAGTTGCTGCAGCAGAAATTTGCCGGCCAGGAGGTGCACCTCGGCTTTTCTGGCGGACACTGCATGCGTGATCTGGCCAGAGCCCTCGCCAGCTTGCTGCACGCGCCGACGCCAGATCTACCTCGGCGGATCGTCTTTCACGCGCTGGTGGCGGGCTTTGACATCGAGGACCCGACGACGGATCCAAACACGTTCTTCGCCTATCTCGTGAAGGATGCGGCGATGATGGTGGAGACGGGTTTCGTCGGTCTGCGGACACCACCGGTGGTCACGCGTGCCCAGTTCGACCAGCTGCGCACGCTGGAGGGCGTGAGCGAGTCGTTCGATCGCGCGCGGCAAGTGTCGGTCATCGTGACGTCGGCGCGCGACTGGCGCGACGCGCACAGCACGCTGCCCAAGTGGGTACGGGGCTCAACCGCCGACATCAGGAAACTGGAACAGTCGGGAGTGGTGGGTGACATCTTGTGGCGACCGCTGACGATGACGGGGCCGGCCGAGTGCGACACGGAGCGGCGCGCCATGACCATCATGGAACTGGCCGACCTGAGCCGGTTTGTCCGGGACGGCAAAGAAGTCCTGCTGGTGGTGGGGCCGTGCGCCGAACCGAAGTGCATGGCGCCCCAGAGCCGGATTGTGCGGGCGGTTCTGAACCAGGACCCGCGGCTGATCACGCGCCTGGTGGTTGACAGCCGCTGCGCGCGCGAACTGCTCGACGGCAGTCCGCAGTCCGCGCTGGGATGGTCCGGGCACCACCCGCGCGGCCACGCGAACTGACCGGTGCGGCCATCCGCTGAGGCGGCGGTGCGGTGCGTGCCGTGGCCGCAGGAGGCGCGTTTTCGGTCCTACGTATCGTGCCCGAGGAAGTGAGCAACAGCATGGGCCGCCGCCGCAGCTTGCTTGTCTTTGCTGGATCTGCCAGTCCGGCCCTGACGTGTGCCATCTGCCGCGCGCTGGGTGTGCGGCCCGGCGCGTGTGACACGCGGCATTTCTCCGAGGGCAACACGTTCGTCCGCGTACTCGAAAATGTGCGCGGCAAGGACGTGTACGTCGTGCAGTCTCTGACGCAGCCGGTGAATGACCACTTCATGGAGCTGCTGTTCTACGTGGATGCCCTGAAGCGGGCCTCCGCCGACAGCGTTACGGCGGTGATTCCCTTTTTCAGCTATGGCAAGGGCGACAAGAAGGACGAGCCCCGCGTCAGCCTGCGCGCCCGGGTGTGCGCCGACTGCCTCGAGACCGCCGGGGTGGATCGCGTGGTCACGCTCGATCTCCATGCACCGCAGATCCAGGGCTTCTTCCGCGTGCCGGTCGACCACCTCTACGCGCTGCCGGCGTTCGTCGCGCGCCTGCGCCGAAAGGTGACGCGCGACTGGGTCGTCGTGGCGCCGGACGCTGGCGCAATCCACATGGCCAACAGCTACGCCCGCGTGCTGGGCACGGAGACGGCGGTCGCCGAGAAGCGCCGCAGCGCCCACGATGAGCAGGCCGCCGTGCGACGCATTATCGGTGACGTGCGCGGCCGGGACGCGCTGATCGTCGATGATTTCACCACCAGCGGCGGGACGCTGGTCGCCACGGCCGTGCACCTGAAGGCGCAGCGCGCCAAGCGCGTTTGCGCGCTGGTCACCCACGGGGTCTTGGCTCCAGGGGCCGCGGCCCGGATCGACGCGAGCCCTATTGACCGCCTGCTGCTGACGGACACCGTGGCGGTGCCGCCGGAGCGGCTACCCCGCAACGCGCACGTCGTCACGGTGGCGCCGCTGCTGGCGCGCGCGCTCCGCAACATCCACGACCGCACGAGTATCTCGGTGTTGTTCCAGTCCTGACGCCCGCTGCCGGACACGAGCACGCGGTGTCAGGCGCGCATGGTCCGGCCCGGCTGTACGGAGCGATTACGGTCCGGGGTGGGCTGGGACTGCGAGCGGGTCTCGCCCTCGGCCGTGACATAGATCCCGCGACGATCCCCGACCACCGGGCAGGCGCGCTCACAGAGGCCACAGCCGATGCACAGATCGATGTCCACCCGCGGCGTCGGCACGCCCGACTCGGTCTCGGATTCATCCAACCACGGTTCGCCTTCCAGACGGCTGGCGCGTGCCTCGCGCCCCTGTCCGCGGCGGCCGCCTCCGCCGCCCCCTCCGCCTCCGCCGCGCCCCCGGCGCTGCCGTTGCCGCCCGACGTGAATCGCCTTGGGGCTTGTCGGGCAGACTTCTTCGCAGACCTGGCAGGCGATGCCAGCACTATGCGGCAAACAGCGATCGAGATCGATGTGGGCCGTGCCCAGGCGCACCGGGCCGCAGTCCGCGAATTCGGCGTGACCGAGCTTCTCGGCCACGGAGATCGGCTGAATGGCCGCGGTGGGGCAGACTTGCCCGCACGCGGTGCAATGCAACTGGCAATGCCCGATGCGGAAGTTGAGCACGGGGGTCCACAGCCCTTCCAGCCCCGCTTCGAACCACGCTGGCTGGATGACGTTGGTCGGGCACACGCGGGCGCACTGCTCGCATCGCAGGCAGCGGGCGAGGAAGTCCAGCTCTTCCAGGGCTCCGGGCGGGCGGATCAGGCTGCTGGCGAAGTCGCGCGTGGCGCGGCCGGTGGTGCGCACGAAGGGGTAGAACAGCAGGCCGGCCAGCGCGCCGACGACCAGTTGCCGGCGCGACGCGTCAGGGCCGGTCACCTCGTGGGCCCTCGGTGCGAAGGCGGCGAAGCGCAGCGCGCCTTCCGGACATTCCTCGATGCAGTTGAAGCACACCAGGCACTCCGCTTTGCGGAGCTTCGCGTGCGGGTCACTGGCGCCCTCGCAGTGCAGGCGACAGCGGTTGCAGCCGCGACATTTGTCCGGATCGCGCTCGATGCGCCACCAAGACCAGCGGCTGAGGACGCCCAGCAAAGCCCCCAGCGGACAGAGAACGCGGCAGAAGAAGCGCGGATACGCGAGGTTGGCGACGACCAACCCCAGGAGCATGAACCCGAGCAGCTCCGCCCCGCGATAGAAGCGTGGTTCACCCCGCCAGCCCGCCACGGGTAGCTCAACCGCCGGCAGCACCGCTCCCGTGACGGAGCGGTACAGCAGGCACAGCGGGTCGAGCAGGCCGATCTGCAGCGTGCCCCAGGCGGCGGCGAGCAGCAGGCCGGCCAGCACCGCATACTTGAGGCGCTGACTGGCGCGGTAGTCGTTGGGATGCGGACGGTCCGCCGGCGTCGTGGCGGCACGTCTCCGCGAACGTGACAACCAGCCGACGAAATGATGCAGGGTGCCGTAGGGACAGATCCACCCGCAGAAGAAGCGGCCGAGAAACAGCGTCGGAATCAGAACCACGAGCGACCACAGCAAGCCGGGGTAGATCGCGTGCGTCGTGAGCGCGGTCGCCAGGGCAATGAGCGGATCGATCTCCAGGAACTTGCCGAGCCAGAACCGCAGGCCGGGCAGGCGCTCCAATTGCGCGAACGTCGTCAGGACAACAAACGCGATGAACAGGGCGAACATGACGGCTTGCACGCCGATCCGTACCGTCGTGATGCGCAGGAGGTTCGACCCGGTGCGGCGCTGCGTGCCGTGTTCGAGTCGGGGTGTCTGGTTCATCGTGTTGCCCATGTTGTCACACGTCCGTCGTCACAATCCGGCCATCCGTCGCATACCGCCGCCAGTCGCGCTCGCCATGGCGCCGCACTCCAGCGGCTGTTTCCGCGGCAATCTTGGCGTGCGCCAGCTCCAGGTAGCGCAGCGTACCCGGGTTGCGGCCGAGCAGATTCTCGTAGCACCACGCATCGCAGGCCACGGGATCGACGGACGCGACCACCGCCGGCCGATTGAGCACGCCGCCGGGTTGCACATCGCTGAGGCGCCCGCCCGTCGGTCCGCTGCGCAGCATGACGCGCGTGCCGTCGGCGATGACCAGCGTCGGGCTGAACAGGAGGGCCACGTCGCTGATGACCTCGTGGATGGCCTGGTGGAGCTGGTTACGCCGGCCGCCGAGCAATCCGTACCAGTTCTTGAGCTGCATCGAGCCGCCCGCCAGGTTGTGATCCTTGACGGGGGCGATGCCGATGAGCTTGGTCGCCTGCCGCAGCGGTCGGGTGAAGATCGGCCAGCGTTCCAGGGCCTCGCCACGGTCCCGCGTCGCGCGCGCGCGCACCGTCAACAGCTCGAACATGCCGGGTGACGGCCAAACCAGGTCGGCGCCTTCGGCGGTGGCGACCGCCCCTAGGCCCGAGCGGGCAAAGCAGGCCTCCGGGGATTCAATCGGATAGTCGGTCACGATCACGCGCCGGGCACCGGCCTCGCGGCACAGCCGGATCACCGTCCGCAGCACCTCGGGGTGCGTTGTCGCGCCGAGGCTCGGCGGGCGGTCGAAGCCGGCGTTTGGCTTGATGACCACGGTGTCGTTCGCCGTGATGAAACGGCGCATGCCGAGCTGCGCGTCCAGACCACCGACCGCGGCACGGACCATGGCGTCAATGCGGGCTTCATCGCCCGTAGCGATGCTGAGGCGCGGACTTGCGTCAGGCAGGTCAATACTCGCGAAGTAGTTGGGCAGGCGCGGCGCCGCGGACGGCCGAGCAACCCCGCTGCGATGGGACAGCCAGTATGCACCGGTCGCCGCCAGCCCGGTCGCCACCACGGCGCCGGCCCCGCGTGCGAGGGCTTCGCGGCGTGTCAGGCCATCACTGCTCATGCGACGCTCGCTCTGTGCGGCCCGTGGGCACCGGCTGTGCGATGCTGGCGGCCAGACGCTCGGCGATCTGGCGGGCGACCTCCGCGTCGGCGGACTGTGCCGGCAACACCTGCACATAGTGGCGACCCACGCGGAAGAACGCCGCGCCGGCGCTTACGTAGGCAGCGTCGCCGATCGCAACGACCGTTCGGTCGGGCGGTTGGTCCTGCTGGAAAATTCTCCCCGCACTCTCCGGCGAGCCCATGTCGTACCAGTAAACGTCGATGGTCCGCGTGTCATCGTCGCGGCGGGAATACGTGCCGAAGTTGAGACCCACCACGCCGAGCGACAGGTATGCCTCGGCCTGGCCGTCGATCTTGACGTATAGCTCGTCAGCCGAAAAACGCTCAATGCCGGTTGGCGATCGCCAATCCGCGAAATCCAGCGCGGGGAAGGCGTGCGAGTCGGCGACTGTCTTGCGCGCCTGGGCATCCGACATGGTTGACGCCTGGAGTCGCGGCGCAGACCTGCGCGTAACGTCAGTGATGAAGGTAGCCACGAGGCCCACGACCAGCACTAAGATGACCACGCCGACGGTCTTTTCAGTCCGGCTGATCGCCGCGGCCGGGCGGGCGTAACGTCGGCCGAAAAGCGTGCTCATGGCGGCTACTCCATCGAGGCACGCGACAGTCTATCATGTGGGCGGTCCGTTCTGACAGAGGGCGGCGCGAATGACCGCTGTACAGCCGAGCGACGTGTCCGGCACTGGCGACAGCGGCGCGCGCGCCGGGCTGGGGGTGCTGGTATTCGCGTGGGGGGCGCAAGCGATCGTAGCCCAGTCGCTGCTGCTGCGCGAAGCGCTCGTGCTGATGTATGGCAGCGAGCTGGCCTGGGGCATCGTACTGTTCGCGTGGCTGCTGGGGGTCGCGCTCGGCGCGGTCCTTGGGGGGCGCATGGCCGAGACCCAGTGTGGGCGGACCCACGCGGCCGGCCTGCTGCTCGCGGTGCTGCTTGGCCTCAGCGCTGCAACCTGCGCGGACTTGTGGATCTTTCGCGGCGCACGCGCGTGGCTGGGTGCCGGGGTGGGCGAGTTGCTGCCGCTACCGAGGGCGGCGTGGGCGGCGCTGCTTTTCATCACACCCGTCGGCGCGCTGGTTGGGGCGGCGTTTCCGTTGGCGTGCCGTGTCGGCCAGCGGCTGGGCGCGGCAGCCGTTGCGCGCGGCGGTGGCGCGTCGTCGGACCGCGGCGCCCCGTATCTGTCCTTCGCGCGGGTGTATGGGCTGGAGTCCGCCGGCAGCCTCGCGGGCGGTGCGGCCTTCAGCTTCTGGGCCGTCGAGCACCTGGCCCCGGTGCAGACGGCGCTGGTCAGCGCGGGCGTCACGGTACTCGCCTGCGGCGCGCTGTTGGCAACCATTAATCGGGTCGGGCGGCGATGCGTGCTCGCCGGATTGTCCGGCGTCCTGGCGACCGGCGTGTTCCTGGTTGCAGCGCTCGGTGGCGACCGGCTCAACCGGCAACTGGTGGCCCGTCGTTGGCAGACAGTTGCGCCGGGTTACGACCTGGTGGCCGAAGCGGAATCGAAGTACCAGAATCTGGCGGTCGGCCAGCGCGCGGGACAATACACGCTGTATTGCGACGGGCATGTGGCGGCGAATTTCCCGGATCCATACACGTCTGCACCGCTCGCGCACTTCTGGCTGTGTCAGCACCCCGCGCCGCGCAGTGTGCTGGTGCTGGGCGGCGCCGCCGAGGGCCTGCTGGCAGAAATCCTCCGGTACCCGGTGGCGCACGTGGATTATGTCGAGCCCGACGCGCTGCTGATCGGATTGCTTACCCCGCTGCTGACCGACACGGACCGCGCGGCCCTCACCGACCCGCGTGTGTCCGTGCATTATGCCGACGCGCGCTACTACATTAAGACGCAGCGCGCACGGTTCGACCTGGTCATCGCCCGCCTGCCGGAGCCGACCGCGGCACAGCGCGCCCGTTTCTATACGGATGAGTTCTTCGCCGAGCTGCGCCGCGCCATGACGCCGCACGCCGTGCTGGGCACCACGGCAGCCGCGACACCGACCGAGCTGTCTGGTGCGTCGCGCGAGTACCTCTCTGGGCTGCGGGCTACGTTGCGGCGACACTTCGCGCACGTGGTGATTGGATGGGGTGATCCGGCGCAGGTGCTGGCGGCGACCGCAGACGGCCTCATCACGACGGATCCTGCGGAACTGGCCGCCCGCTATCGCGCGCGACAGGTGGCAGCGCGGCTGTTCGATCCGGCGTGGTTCGCCGGCGCCACAGACTGGCTGGATGCGCGCAAGCTCGCACGCCGGTCGGCGGACCTCGACGCCGCCGGCCCGGTCACGCTCAGCACCGACTTGCACCCGGCCATCTACCTGCAGCGTTTGGCGCTGTGGGAGAGCTTGGCCGGCGGTGCTGCCGGCGGCGGACGACAATTTGTCGCCTGGCTGCGGACGTTGCGATTCGGGCCGGTCGCCGGCGGACTGGCTGTCCTCGGTCTCGTTACGCTTACAAGTGTCCGATTACGTCATCGCAACCGGCAGGGTTGGGTCGCCGGAGCCATCATGCTCACGGTGGCGACAACCGGCTTCGTGACGATGGCGTTGAGCATCGTGCTGTTGTTTGCTTTCCAGAACTTGTACGGGTACGTCTACCAGCGCATCGGCTGGATTGTGGCGCTGTTCATGGGCGGGTTGGTCGTGGGGTGCGTGTGGGCTGGCCGGCGCGCGGCGCGGCGCAATTCGAGCGTGCATGTCTGGCGCTCGCTCATTGCCGTGGATGTGCTGCTCGCCATCCTGGCGCTGGCGACTCCACCCGTGCTGCACGCGCTCGCGACACTTCAGCACGCGGCTGCTGTGGAATGGTCCATCTCCATGTTGGTGGCCGTGACGGGTTTGTTCGGCGGGGCGACGTTCGCGCTGGCCGGCCACCTGCAACTCACACTGTCCGGCCGGGCCGGCGGCGCCGCCGGCAGCGTCGTCGGCGCGGATCACGCCGGCGCATGCCTGGGCGCGCTACTCTGCGGCGTGCTGCTGGTACCGGTGTTTGGGACCGTGATGACCGCGTGGTTGCTCGCGGCGCTGAAGCTCAGCTCGGCTGCGACGCTGGCGGCGCTGCGGCGGCCGGCTCCGCGGGCTTGAACGCCAGCGCCTGCTCCTGCGTCCACACCCCCGGAATCGCCACCCCGCATTTCGGGCACCTTCCGTCCTTGAGCTCGTTCGCCGCCACCTGAAAGCCGATCCGCCGAATCAGCAGCCGCTGACAGCCGTGGCAGTAGGTGTTTTCGCCGGGGTGGTTGGGAACGTTACCCGCGTACACGTACCGCACGCCGGCATCCAGCGCCACCCGGCGGCAATTCTCCAGTGTCGTCACCGGCGTCGGCGGCAGGTTCGTCACGCGATACGTGGGATGAAACCGCGTGAAGTGCATCGGCACGTCCGGCCCGAGGTGCTGCACGACCCACTTCGCCATCTGCTCGATTTCTGCCGGTGAGTCGTTGAGTGTCGGGATGATGAGCACGACCAGCTCGAGCCAGATGCCGGTGCTCTTCAGCACTTCCAGCGCGCCGAGCACCGGCTTCAGCTCGCCGGCGCACATGTCCTGGTAGAACTTCTCGGTGAACGCCTTCAGGTCGATCTTGACGCCGGTGAGCTGCCGGCACAGCTCGCGCAGCGGCTTCTCCTGCATGTACCCGTTGGAGATCATGACGCTGCCGAGGCCCTGCTGGCGGCCGGCGGCGGCCACGTCGTGCATATACTCGTAGCACACCGTCGGCTCGGAATAGGTGTAGGCGATCGTTGGGGCGCGCCGCGCCCGGCACGTCTTCACCAGCTCCTCGGGCGTCACCACGATGCTCTCGACCTGCTCCGGCCGATACTGGCTGATCTCCCAGTTCTGGCAGAATTTGCACTCGATGTTGCAGCCGGCGGTGGCGATTGAGAACGCGGTCGTGCCCGGCAAATAGTGAAACAACGGCTTCTTCTCAATGGGATCAACGTTGGCAGAGCATACCGCGCCGTACACGAGCGTCTGGTACTGGCCGCCCTGATTCTCACGTACGCCGCAGTAACCGCGCTCGACGTCCGCGACTTCGCAGCCACGCGGGCAGAGCGTGCACTTGATCCGCTTGTCGGGCAGCGCCTGCCAGTGCCGTGCCGGATGACGGGCGACGCCCTTGAGCTTGGGTCCGGAAAGCTCGCTCGTGCCGGGAGTGTCCTGCGCGAGCACGCGCGCGGCCGGTCCGAACGCACATGCGGCGCCGCACGCGAGGCCCAGACGCAGCACGTCGCGGCGCGTCGGGCAACGGAACACGTTGGTGAGGTCGTCCATCCTATACCTCGACCAGCTCGATCCGGCTCAGCGTGCCTTCGCCCAGGCCGCGTGCCGTTGCCGTGGCGATGTATTTCGCCGGACGATCTTCATCCGCGAGCGTCTTCAGCCCCTGCGCGACGCGCTGCTTGTCGAGCAGGTCGGCCGCTACCGCGTCAGCCGCGACCACGTCGTTGCTCACGATCAGCCCGCCGAACGGCCACGCGAAGCCCGGGTGCTGTCCCGGGCCGGCGTTGTATTGGGCACGCACGCCGTCGCAGATGGTCAACCGCCACTTGGCGCGGATGTGCGGATGCGCCACGACGTCGACGATGTAGGGGTCGCAGTTGTGGTCGTGATACTTGTTCGGGTTGTGGATGGCGCCGTAGAAGTTCTTCATGCCCAGCGTCGCGCCGGCGAGGTTGTGGTCCTTGAGAACCGGCACGGAAATCAGCACGTTGACATCTTCGGTCACGATGCGGGAGTACGCCGAGCCGATCTGACCGCTGGTTTCGATCCGGGCGTCGTAGCCGCGCCCGGGACCGTCGGCCGCGGCGCGCCGGCCGGCGTGCTCGGCGTCGGTGCCCCGGCACTGCACGCCGCTGCCCGAATGGTTGAGCTTGAAGCCGGCCTTGACCAGTTCGGCATCGAGGCGGTCCCAGACGATGATCTGTTCGGCGGGGACCCCGGCCTGGCGCAGCCCGGTGATGATGGCGTCGACGACCGCCGGTTGCGTCGACAGCCCGAGCGCGTTGACCTTGATGCCGACGCGATCCTTTGGGCCGAAGAACTTGCGCCAAGCGGCGGTCGCATCCGGCGCGTCCGTGAGCTTCTGGATGGTAGCGTTGAGGAGCTTGACCAGCAGGTCGCGGTGGTCGTCCGGCTGGCCCTGAGTCAGCGCTTCATCGCGCGCCACCACGACGCGCGCGCGACCGCGGTTCGGCTCTGCACTCTGGCCGAAGAGCCGCGCCCCGGGCAGCGTTATCCCGGCGGCAAGCGCTCCGGCCTGGGCAAGAAAGCGCCGGCGGGTCGTCCGCGACCAACTCTGCCGCCGTTCAACCGTGGTGTCGCTGTCGCGCGATGCGTGCATGGTTGTGCTCATTTCTGCCCTTCCGGCTCGCCAAACACCTCCGCCTCGAACACGTCCAACCGGGCTTCCGGCCGCTGCCACGCGTCCGGCGGCAGGCCGGCCTTGCGGCAGGTCTGTGCCAGGAACTCCGCCCGCGTCCAGCCGCGTTCGTAGGCGACCTGCGGCAGCAGCACGCCGCGGTCATTGCCCAGCGTGATCAGCAGGCCATGCCGGCCGACCACGATCTCATTGGGATTGCCGATCCGCTTCATGGGCGTTAGGTAGCTGATCTCGATATGGAGCTCGTCGACCTCATCCGGCCGCACGGGCTGGAAGCGCGGGTCCGCGCGGGCTGCGCTGATGGCATTGCGGACGACCGCCTCGTGCAGTGGCCCGTCGGCCACCATGTTGCCGATGCAGCCGCGGAGGTCGCCGTGTTTTTCGAGTGTGACGAAGCAGGCGCCGTCGGCCCGCAACGCCGGGGGGAGCTTGTCTGCGTCCACCGGGGGCAGCTTTTCGCCCTTCGCGGTGGCCGTCACCGTCTGCCGCGCGAGCCGCAGCAGTTCCGCGCGCTCGGTGGGGTTCAGCGTCCCGGAGCGGCGCGTGAAGACGAAGGACTGGTACGTCACGCTGTTACGATAGTCGTTGAGCTGGCGACCGGACGTGTCGTACGCGGCCCGCACACCTGTCGCGCCACCCTGCGCCGAGAGGACGCGCAGGAGCAAGAGCACCGGGTTGCGCCCGCAGATCGTGTCGCCGGTCTTGTCCAGGTGCTCGGCGAAACCGTCGAAGTCGCAGCGGATCAGCGGTGCGGCGGCCTTTTCCGCCAGCTCCCGGAGCTTGTCGGGTACGTCTTCCTGGAACGGTACGTAACCGTAATCGGGGCCGAAGTGCGTGCAGTCCGTGCTTGCGACGAGCAGCGTGTTGGCGTCGACCAGCGGCAGGAGCGCTTGCGCGGCCTGGGCGTATTCCGCGGCGCGCAGCTGCCCGATCAGCAGCGGCACGAGCTTGAAGTCGATCAGTGTGCGCTGCAGGAACGGCAGTTGCAGTTCCAGCGAGTGCTCGCCTGCATCCACCGCGGGATTCGACGTGAACAGGGCGTTGCCGAGCAGCCGGGCACACGCCGCGCGGTCGATTGGGACCTCGCCCAGCGGGGTGCGGTAAGCGGTCAGTTCCCCCGGAACTTCGATGCCATGATAGCGGTTGGCGTGGCGGTGGCTGAACGCGAGCACGATGACGCGCTTGAATCCGTGGCCGCGCACCGTTGCGTACGCGGCCGCGGCCGTCGGCGCGCTGAAGCGATAGCCCGCATGCGGGCAGATGAGCGCCACCGGCGGACCGTCAATCGCGGGCGGCTTGGCTTGTGCCAGCAGTTCGTCGAGGAATTTCGCGAGTTCGCCCGCATCCGCGGGATACCAGGTCCCGGCACAGGCCGGGGCCCGCACCTTCGGATCATCGGCGCCGCGCGCGGGCAGCGCGCTCGGCCACGACCCCGTGATCCCCGCGACGAGTGCCAGGAGCAGTACACGTGGTGCGCGCATGTCGGCGTCTCCAGCGTGGTGTGAGCCGGGATTGTACCACACCACAGCCGGGTGCGCCCCGCTGCAAGTTGTGTTTGCCGCGTCTGGCGCGGCTGTGGCGCGGCAGGCTGGATCAGCCTCACCCGCCCGCCCTGGCGGTGGTATAATGGGATCTCAGAGTCGAACGCGCAGCGGTCCGGGCTGGCCGGCGCGGAGTGGAGGAAGTCCGCATGTCTGGAAGATCATCTTGCCTGGCGGTCTTGATGCTCGTTGCCGGCGTTCACGTCGCCGCGGCACAGCCGGAATGTGCCGGCCTGGGTGACCTGGACGCCAACGGTCTCGTCGGGTTCACGGACCTCGGGGCCTTTGCCGCTTGCATGGCTGGGCCGGGCGTGACGCCGGCCTGCGATCCGGTCGTGGCGGAGCGCGCCGATTTCGGCCCCGACGGCGACGTGGACCTCGGTGACTTCGCCACTTTGAGTCCGCTCGTCGGCCGCCAGTACTTCGACTACGGTCCGCACCGCGCGAGTCTCGAAGCGGAAATGCTGGCCATGCAACTCACCGGTCAGTTGCGGGCGCCGGACGCGCAGTACGACCGCATACTTGGTGACCTGGCGAGGATCCGCGCGGCGTACCCGGTGCTGGTCACCGTGACCGATGATCCGGACTACGTTCCGAACGAGCTCATCGTCAAGCTGGTCGCGGGTCAGCCGCTGGACGAATACAACGCGTTGAATGCGTACTACCTGCTGACGGGCCAGGAGCTGATCTTCGGCACCTGGTGGACGCTCTCGTTTTGCGACAACCTGAATGCGAACGCCCTCGGACCGATCTACGCCGCGCTGGCCGCCGTCGAGTTCGCGGAACCGAACTACCTGATCGGCATGGACGATCAGATCACGGTTGCCGCTTTGGGCGGGACGTATCGCTACACGATCGACGACGGCTTCCTGGACTGCTTCGACGGCTGTGACTGTCACCGCGTGTGGGTCTTCGACGTCTCGCTCTTCGGCTCTGTGACGCTGGTATCGTACCAGGAATATGGCCAGCCTTGGTGCGAGTTCCGGTGAAGCGGAACGCCGCCGGTGCCCGCGGCAGGCTGCTCACGACACCCGCGGATCTCTGCGGGCGGGGTCGCCCCGGCTCCGTGAGTCCGTGTCTTCAGGTGTGACACGTGGCCGGCGTCGGAGTTCAGGTTTCCTTCACGTCCAGCGGCTCGAAGCGCCCCTGCAGTTTGGTCATGACCAGTGGCAGCGTGGTGTACTCCATCTGGTCCAGCGGGAGACGATGCGGCTCAAAGGGCCCCATGCGGCGCATGTAGTCGCCGACGAAGTTGGCCAGCCGCCGCGTCTCGTCAAATGACACGTCCTTGAACATGTCACGCGGCCCGATGAGTTGGCCGTTCGAGACCTGGAACCCGGCCGCGATCACGCGTGGCGGCCCGTCGAACCGGGTCGGCTGCGCGTCCTCGAAGCTCACCGGCATCAGCGGCCCGCCGTGGCTTCCGCGCATCCAGCCCTCCACGAGGTGCGGCAGGGCGAAGGCTTCCAGCACCTCGCCCACCGCCGGGAACCCGCTCTGGGTGCGCACGATCATCACCGGGTCGTCCTTGCCCACGTAGCGCCCGGCGATGTAACCGAGGCGCTGCACCGATGCCACGCCGGCGATTTCGTCGTCCTTCTTCCGATAGACTTCCTTGACGGCGTAGCGCGACGGCGAGCCGATGAAGACCAGCATGTCGTACAGCTCTTCCGGGCACAGGAAAGTGACGGCGGCGTTCTCCTTCAGGTTCAGGATGCGGAACTTGAAACCATCGTGCAGCGCCGGATCGATGACCAGCCCGGCGGTGTTGAACGGATCGGCGAAGATCTTGTAGAAGGGCAGGTTCCAGGCCCCCGGTGATGTCTTGTCGGCCATGAAGATAATGACCGGCTCGGACTTCCGCTCCTCGAACGTCATCTCCGCGACGCCGGGGCCCATCCCTTTGACGTTTCCCGCGAACGCGTCCGCCAGCAAGTCCTGGCCAGCGCCGTATAGCTTCATGCTGGCGGCCGTCTTCGTGGTCGCGACGAACACGTCCCAGGCCAGCCGGTGGACGTCCATGCTCTCCACGCCCTGCTGGTGGGTCATGATGAGTTCCAGGTCGTCGCCACAGTGCATGACGCGGAAGTCGATGAGCTGGCCCTTGTCGCGGGCCGCGCTCAAGTGCCGCTCCGCTTCTTCCATGAGCTGGGGGTGCATGCTGGAGTGTCCGACGTAGCCACCCACATCCGCTTTGATGACGCTCACCGTGATCTTCGACATGGCACAGGTCTCCTTTGCAACGTCGCCTACCTGGCTTCGCAGCGGGATGCGGAGACCGCGCGGCAATGTGTGCGGTGAAGGGCCCAAGGACCATGAAAGCACGTCACCCCCTGAGTGTCAACAAAAACCTGCCCGCCGGGCGTCGAAGCGCTCGTAATTCGCTCGCCCGTCGGCGCGCGGGGTCTGAGTCCCTGCGGCCGGGTCCGGGCACAGTGGCCACTACGCGCGTCCACGCTGTGCTGAGCTGCGATGGCGGCCTGGCGGACGGCGTTGTGACCGAAGCCGTGCCGAAGCCGATCGACGCCATGCGCGACGACACGAAGCGGGCAGGGGCGCTGTTGCTGGCCGCTGGCCGGGATAGAATGAGCCCGCCTCGGGCGGGTCGGTTTTGTCGGCCCGGCTGCCCCTGTGCGGTCCCGTCGTCGCAGCAGGCGGCGCCTCTCCAAGGGAGTTGGCATGCACCCAGTCGACTGGGCCGTGGTCGCGCTGCTGTGTGCGATCTCGCTGGCCGTCGGGCTCTATTTCACTCGCCAGGCCTCGCGGCACGGAGCCGAGGGGTACTTCACAACCGGTCGCAAGCTGCCCTGGTGGTCGATCGCCGTATCCAACACCGCCACGTACCAGTCGGGCAACGGTGGGTTCGTGATGCTCGTGCTGGTCTACGGCCTGGTCGGCAACTGGCTCTGGTGGGGGGCCTGGATCATCTGGATGCCGCTGGTGGCGGTAATCTGGGCACGGCTCTGGCGCCGCATGCAGGTCATGACCACTGCCGAGTTGATTTCACTGCGCTACGGCGGTCGGCCGGCGCGGTTTGCCCGCACGGCTTACGCGGCGGTGTGCTGCTTTGGCTTCTCGGTGATCCAGATCGGTTACATCACCGGCTTCTTCGTGAAGACCATCGCGCCGGTGGTGGGCCTGTCACCGACGGTGATCCTGCTGCTGTTCGGCGGCGTCACGGCCATCTACACCATGTTTGGCGGTCTGGCCGGCGTGGTCTACACGGACGTGGTGCAGTTCCTGATTCTTATCCTGGGCAACAGCCTGTTCCTGCTACTGGCCGTGCCGCAGTTCGGGGGCTGGGGCCACATTCTGGAGACCGTGGCCGCGGTGCGGCCGGCCGGACTCGTGCAGACGCCGCCAACCGCGGGTGTTGATCAGTGGACACTGCTGACACTCATGGTGTGCGGGCTGTTTCTGGCCGGGTCGCCGACCGCTGGCGAGGGGATGACGGCGCAGCGCTTCATGGCGGCCAGGAGCGAGCGGCATGCGGTTGCGGGCCAGCTCTTCAACGCGTTTCTGGCCCTGACGCTGCGCACGTTGCCGCTGATCGGCCTGGGTGTGATCGCGATGTCGCTGTTCTGGTCGCCGGATGTAAAGGGCGCGGCGCCGGCGGGCGTGCAGATGCTCGACGATTCCGCACACGCGTGGGGCGCGGTGGTGCGTGCCTGCCGCCTGCCACTGGGCCTGGTCGGCATCCTCATCGCGGCGGAGGCCGCGGCCTACATGTCCACGCTCAGTTCGCTGATCAACTGGGGCAGCAGCTTCGTGGTGAACGATCTCGCGCCGCAGTTGCGGACCAGCCCGACGCGGCAGGTCTGGATCAGCCGCCTGACCACGGTCGTCCTGTTTGGGCTGGCGGCGGGCCTGACGGTGCTGTACGTGGACAACATGGTCAGTTGGTTTATGTATATCAACAATGCCATGGTGATCTTCCTGCTGCCGCTAGCCTGGTTGCGGTTCTTCTGGTGGCGGTTCAACGTGTGGGGCGAGTTGGCGGCGGTCTTGCTTACACTGCCCGCCTCGTGGATCGTGTGGTTCAACCTGGGTTTCGGGGACCCCGGCCGGCATCCGTTCTGGCAGGGGTTGGCGCTGCTCTTCGGTCTGGCTGCGGTGATCCAGATCGGCGTGACGCTGCTTACGCCGCCCGAGTCGCTTGAGACCCTGAAGCGCTTCTACGCACGCTGCCGGCCGCCCGGCTGCTGGGGTCCGGTCCGTGCTGGCGTAGGGCGCGCAGCGGGCGAGGCGTCGGTCGGGCGCCTGATCTGCGATGCGATCCTGGGGATCCTGGCGTGCCTGGGGCTGGTACTGGCCACGAACGCCACCTTCGCTCGAGATTGGACCACGGCAGCGCTTGGCGCCGCTGCCGCTCTGGCTCTAGGCCTCTGGGTGATCGCGCGGGTGGTAACGGCGGAGCCGCCGGTGGCCAGGGAGGAAGTGACATGCGACCGTTCTATCTCGGATTGCTTGCCACGGTGACGGTGCTGCCGGTGCCGCGTCCGGCTGCCGCGCAGGCGCAGGCTGCGCCGGCGTCCAGGCCGGACATCACCAGCGACTTTCAGGTGATCCTGACTGAGACGGTCCGGCCGCTGCCGGAGCCACTGGCCGAGGGACAGTCGCCGGGCTTCCGTATCCGCGGCATCAAGGGCTGGATGTGGCGGCCGGAACAGTACCTGGCCGAAATCCCGGTGCTGGTAGAATACAAGCTGAATTTCCTGATGAACTGCTACGGGAGCATGTGGGACCTGGAGCACTTCGCCGCCGGCGACCCGCGTGTGAACCGCTGGTGGGAGCCGCTGCCGCCGGCCAAACGCGACGCCTACGAGCGGATCGTGCGCGCCTGTCAGCAGGCCGGCCTCCAATTCTGTTTCAGCCTGAACCCCGGTCTGTCTTCCAGCCGCCCGGTGAAGTACGACGACCCCCAGGATCTCGAAGCGTTGTGGCAGCACTATGCCTGGATGCAGGGTCTCGGCGTCCAATGGTTCAATGTCGCCCTGGACGATATCACCCAGGGCATTGACGCCAGCGGGCAGGTGCGGTTGGTCAACGCAGTCTTCCGGCGGCTGCGCGCGGCCGACCGGGAGGCCAAACTGATCTTCTGCCCGACTTGGTACTGGGGCGATGGGACCGGTGCGCAACAGCGCCCATACCTGGAAATCCTGGCGCGCGAGCTGCACCCGGACATATACGTGTTCTGGACGGGCGATCAGGTGGTGGGCCGCGTGACGCGCAAGGCCGCCGAGTCATATCGTGAGATTGTCAAGCACCGGCTGTTTCTCTGGGATAATTACCCGGTGAACGACAACCAGCCGACGATGCACCTGGGTCCGGTCGTCGGCCGCGATCGGGATGTCTGCGAGGTCGTCGACGGATACATGAGCAACCCCCTGTGCACTCAGAACGAGGCTAACCGAATTCCGCTGCTGACCTGCGCCGACTACGCCTACAACCCGCGCGCTTATGATCCGGCGCGGTCGATCAGCCAGGCCATCCTGCACCTCGGGCAGTCGGAGGCGCAGCGCCGCGCCTTGAAGGACCTGGTCGAAGCCTATCCCGGCATGTTGCTTCATGGGGGCGGCACGGGATACAACCCCGTCCGGGAACAATTCAACCGGCTGATCGCCGCGCCGCACGCGCGCTACATCGGTGAACTGTACATTCGGCACCTGGAGGACCTGCAGGCGCGCCTGGAGCAGGCCTTTCCCGATCGCTACGCGGCCACGCGCAGGACCCTCGGCGATGATATCGCATACCTCCGGCGTGGGCTGGCGGACAAGTATGGTCAGGTGGAAGCACGATGATCGTCGGTGCCGCGCAGGTTGAAATCACCCCGGCGCCGGGGCGCGAGCTGTCCGGGTTCGCCGCACGCACCCAGCCGGCCGTGGGCGTGCTCGATCCGCTGTTGGCCCGGGCGCTGTACCTGGCCGACGGGCCGGAACGCCTGCTGTGGGTGCATGTCGATCTGATCGGGCTGGAACGCGACTTTGTTACTGAATTCCGCCAGTGGGCCGCGGCGCGCCATGGGCTGGCACCTGCCCAGGTGATGTTGTCGGCGACGCACACGCACTCGGGGCCGCCAACGATCCATCTCCAGGAAGCTGGCACGTATGACGCGTCCTACGTCACGTCGCTGTCGACCAGGCTTCAGCAGGTGGCCAGCGCGGCGCTGGCTCAGCCGGAGGAATGCCAGGTGATCCGGGTGGAGGGCCATTGCGATCTGGCGATCGATCGACGGCGGCGGCCATCGGCCCACACCGATCCACGCGTGGCCGCGGTGGGCTGGCGCCGCGCTGACGGGACGTTCGCAGCCGTGCTGACCAACTACGCCATGCATGGCGTCGCCCTGGGCGCCGGCAACCGTCAGATCAGCGCCGATGTGCCCGGCCAGGTGGCGCACGCCGTGACGCGGCAACTGCCGGGGCGGCCGGTCGCGCTGGTCACGAACGGGGCCTGCGCCAATCTCAACCCGCCCGCCGAGAATGTGCCGTTCAGCCAGATTCAGGCCTGGGGGGAACAGATCGCGGGCGCAGTCGTGCCAGCCTTGCGGCGTGCCGCGCCAGAGCCGGGTGCCGGTTTGCGCGTGCGTGCGCGGATCGTGCCGTTGCCAATCGAACGCCTGAGCCTGGAAGAAATCGAGGCGGCGGCGCGACGGGCGCTCGACGAGGAGAGTGCTTTCCCGGAGTGGGGCGCACGCTACCGGCGCGCCGTCGAGAACTGGCGGCAGACCATGAGTCAGGCTGTTCGCGATGGGACCGCGAGCGACACCCGGGAGGTCGAACTGAGCGCGGTGCGTATCGGCGGCGCGCTCTTCCTGGGATTGAACGCGGAGATCTTTTCGACGTTCACGGATCAGGTCCGCAGCGCGGCGGGCGGCGCGGCGTACACGGTCGGCTATGCCAACGGCCTGCTTGGCTATCTGCCGACCGCCGCGGCGTACGATGAGGGCGGGTATGAAGTGGAGACCGCGCACTACTTCTACAACAGCTTTCGCGTACGGCGCGCCGGCTTTGAGCTGGTGGTGCAGCACGCGGCGGCGCTGGCGCGCGAAATGGTGCCGTAGGCCGCCATGAGCAGCGGCAGGGTTGCAGGCACGGACCGGAGGTGTATGCAATGGCCAGAATCTACTACGTGGGCGACTGGGCTGTCCTGACCGGACCGGTATTCGCGGAGACACCGTTCCACCACTCGCCCAAGGGCCTGGAGATCTTCAACTACGGCGTCTGGCTCAAGGATGCGCTGGAATCCACCGGCCGGCACACGGTTGAGTCCGTGCCGGCCTGGGATTTCTACAACAAGCTGGGCCCGGGGGACTACGAGCGGGTTCTGGACCAGTACGACGTGCTGATCTTCAGCGACGTCGATGCCAAGCTGTTCCAGTTGGCGCCCAGCTTCTTTGATCGCCGGCAATTCGGCCGCCAGGTGCTCACATTCCCCGACCGCATCCGTCTCACGGTGGAGGCGGTGCGCGCCGGCAAGGGGGCGATGTTCCTGGGCGGCTGGTATTCGTTCACCGGCGAGCTGGGCAAGGGGGGGTGGGGCCGCACGCAGCTCCGCGAGCTCCTGCCCGTAACGTGCCTCGAACACGAGGACTTGATCGAGAGCACGGAGGGATTCACGGGGGAGGCTACTGCCAGCGGCCGGCAATGCCTCCCGACGATCGACTTTGCCCGCCTTCCGCCCGTCCTCGGCTACAACCGGACGCTGCCGAGCCCGGAGGGCGAGGTGCTGGCGTGCTGGCGCGAGACCGGCGATCCGCTGCTGGCGGTGCGGCAATGCGGCCGGGGCCGGGTGCTCGCGTATACGTCCGACCCGGCGCCCCACTGGGGATGCAATTTCGTGTTCTGGGATCAGTACCCGGCGTTTTGGCTGGCGTGCCTCGACTGGATCAGCGGCGCGGAGGAACCGTTGGGGGGCGGCTGACCCCAGCCTGCTTGGGTGCAAGCGGGGGGGTGATCCGCCGGGGCGGACCACGCCCGGCCGATAGCGGGGCGTAGCGCCCGCCTGTCGCCCGATTCTGGAATGTCCTTGACTATATGTGAACCAGTGTTCATAATATGAATATCGCGCCCGCGACCGGCACGCGCGTGCCGGGTTCTGCGGTGGGCGCGTGTCCGTGCGCGACTCGCGCGGCGCTCCGGCCGTAGCCGGCCGCGAGACCTGCGCGGTGTTCGCGAAAGGAGTCCAATCAGCATGAAGTCCAAGAGACTGCGTGGTCGTGCCGCTCTTGCGCTGGCGTTCCTGATGGGAGTCCCCGTCGTGGCGCAAGCGGGCTGGGACGGCCTCAGCGGCATCATCGGCAGCGCGCTCGCCCTCGCGTTCGGGATCGTGGACATCGCCGGCGACAGCTAGTGCGACGGGGGGCGCGCTCAGGGTTCGCCCGCGGGTTGGTCGCTGGGCTTCGGCCGCCCGCGGGTGTGTGCCCAGAGGTATTGCGTCGGGTCGCCGAGCACGAGCTGTTCCAGGGCGGCCACGTACCGCTGCGTGATGTACGTGACCGGGTCAGCGACGTGACTCCACGCGCTCGGTTCGAAGAAGTCGACGACGGCGAGTTCAAACCGGAACGGCGTTGCCTGCCGTCGAATTCCGGCCACGGTCACCACGGCTCCGTAGCGTGCCGCCAGCAGTCCCACGGTGCGCGGCACGGCCGTTGGCAGACCGAGGAACGTGACCGGCACGCCATGCACGGCGGCGTGGTCGGCGAGGATCGCCACTGTGCCGCCCGCGCCGAGTATCTCCGGCAGCCGGACGAGCGCCTGGCTCACCGGGATCAGCTCGCAACCGCTGGCTGCACGAATGCTGCGACGGTAGGCGTCAAAATCGGGGTTGGCGTGTGGACGATACACCACGCCGGCGCGGAGACCGTTGCAGCCCAGGAACAACGGCAGCAGGTCGAACGGCCCGTAGTAGGCAGTCAGGAGCATGACCGGGTGCCGCTGCCGCTGGGCGGCGAGCAGGAGCCCGAGGTAGGGTTCAGGAATCACGCCCCCGTAGCGTGGCAGCGTGGCGGGGCGGATGCGACGCCTGGCGAGCATCAGGTCGGTGAGATTCCAGGCGCGATGGATAAATGCGCGCTGCGCGATACGGCAAATTTCGGTCGCCGGATAGCGCGCCCCCAGCGCCGCGTGGCATTGCGCCTCGCTACGAGCACGCAGCGGATCGTGGAGCTGGTACACGCGCCGGGCGAGCATGGCCACGAAGGCGTAGGCCGCCCGGGGGCCGAGCGCATTCAGCAGCGCGGTCAGCCCGCGCCGATAGGTGTCGGCGAGCCACAAGAGCACGCGCGCGGATGCCGGGCTCACGAATGAACCCGTTGCGGCGCCAGGCCGAAGCAGGGCAAGGTCATCGACGGTGCTTCCCTGAAGGCGCGACTGCGGACGCGGGCCGGGTACGGCTGACATCGGGTGGTGCTGCGACAGCCCGATTCCTGATAGCGCGGGTTGTCACCTGCGAATTGCACGTATAAAACATGAGCCTAGGTTCTCAGTCTGTCAATTGACTTATCAGATCGTGCCGGCCGCGTCGGCGCGCCGCGAACAGGAAAATGGCCAGCAACAAACGCCGCGACCGGGAGCGAGAGCGTCATCGCCGCGAGATTCTCGCGGCGGCGCTCGACCTCTTCTCCCGCAAGGGCTTTGCGGACACGAGCATGGCCGAGATCGCTGCGCAGGCGGAGTTCGCGGTCGGCACGCTGTACCGCTTCTTCCGGGACAAGGAGGCACTGTACCAGGCCCTGATCGCCGAAACGGTCCGGGAGTTCGCGCAGGCGGCGTCGGCAGCGCTCGACGCGCCCGGCACGGAGATCGAGAAGCTCGAACGCTATATCGAAACGAAGGCCCGACTGTTTGTGCAGCACATACCGGCCGCCCGCCTGTACTTTGCGCAGACCGCGCTCGCCGCGTACTCGCCGGCACTGGGGCTGAATCGCGAAGTCCGCGCGATCTACGACGGGGTCGTAAACCGCCTGGAATCGCTCATCCGCGGCGCGGTGCGCAAGAAGCTGCTGGTTGACATCGAGCCCCGGCTGCTCTTTCTGGGCCTGGAGGGGGTCAGCAACGCCTTCCTGCCCGCGCTGGTGGAACGCCCTGAGGATTTCACCGCCGAGGACATGGCGCAGGCGACCAAGCGCATCTACTTTGAGCGCGTCAGGCTGCGCCCGCCCCCGGCCGAATGAGCACCTCCGCTGCGCGCCGCGTCCAGTCACGCACTTGCCGGGCTGCCTGCCGTACTGAAGAACAAGCCGGAGAAGTACAAGTAGGCCGCCAAAATGATCGCGAGGACGATGCCGGTGTGGATCACGTCCCATTTGGTCCAGGACCGGCCCGCGGCGCGATCCGTCGGGTGCCGGTGCGTCATGGTCAGCCCGAGCGTCTTCTCGACCGGCGGCGGGGCGGTCACCAGGCTTACGACCACCATGATCGCCGCGCTGACCAGGAACAGGTACACCGCGAACAGCAGGAAGTTGATGTTGCCGAACATGACGAGTGGGTGCGTGGCCCACGTCGCGGCGGCAACGATGTCCTTGTCAAGACCTCCGGCGTAGACCTGGCAGCCAAGCTTGGCGAGCCCCAGCATGAAACCGACAATGAGCGACGCCAGCGCTCCGTGGGCGTTGATACGCCGGATGAACACACCGAGGAAGAAGATCGCCGTGAGCGGCGGCGCGAGATAGGCCTGCACGCTCTGGAGGTATTCGTAGAGGCCGGAACTGATGTTCTGCATCACGGGGATCCAGGCGATCCCGGCGAGCACGACGACGCTGGTGGCGAGACGGCCGACGGTCACCAGTTCGCGTTCCGGCCGATTCGGCCGTAGTTTCTCGTAGATGTCGACCGTGAACAGGGTGGAGCACGAGTTGAAGACGGATGCCAGCGAGCTCATCAGCGCAGCGAGCAGGCCCGCGACAACCAGTCCGCGGAGGCCGATCGGCAGGAGCGTTCCGACCATCGCCGGAAACACGGAGTTGGTGTTGGCGTAGCTTAGCAGGCCCTTCTGCCGCAACGCCGCCCCGATCATGCCCGGCACGATGAAGATGAATACCGGCGTCAGCTTGAGGTAGGCGCCGAAAATCGTGCCGCGCCGCGATTGCTTCAGATCCTTGCCGGCGAGGGTGCGCTGCACGATGTACTGGTCCGTGCACCAATACCACAGGCCGACGATGGGGGCCGCGAAGAGCATGCCCGGCCAGGGAAACCGCGGATCGTTTGCCGGCTTCCAGAGATTGAACATCTCGGCGTCGAGTGTGCTGGTCAGGACGCCCCACCCGCCGAGCTTGACCAGCCCGATGATCGTCAGCGTCAACGATCCGCCAATGAGCACGATCGCCTGGGCTGCCTCGGTGTATACGACGGCCCGCATACCGCCGACGATGGTGTAGATTCCGGTCAGCACGACGGTCGACAGGGCCCCGACCCAGAACGGCCCCATCTCGCCGATGTGCAGGTCGGGCAACAATGTGGCGACGACCGTGCCGCCGGCGAAGACCGTCACGCTCACCTTGGTGAATACGTAGGCGACGAGACTGACCAGCGACACCACCCAGCGCGACGCGGGGCTGAAGCGCTTCTCGAGAAACTCGGGCAGTGTGAACACGCGGCTGCGCACGTAAAACGGCAGCAACACCCAGCCGAGCACGAGCAGACACCAGGCGTGCAGCTCGTAGTGGGCCATGGCGACGCCGCTGTCAGCCCCGGCGCCGGCGAGTCCGACCAGGTGCTCAGACCCGATGTTGGATGCGAAGAGCGAACAGCCGATGACAAACCACCCGACGTTGCGCCCTGCCAGGAAGTAGTCTTCGCTCGTCCGCTGCCGCCGGCTGGACCAGAACGCGATCCCGGCCACCAGCGAGAAGTACAGCGCCACCCCGACCCAGTCGAACGCACTCAAGCCCGGTAACGCGGCCTGCGCCAGTACCTGGAGCCCCCCGCACGTCGCGAAGTCCATCATGTGGTCACTCCACCGAAGCGTGGCGCCAGCTCACGCCGCAGCCGTTCCAGATCCGTCGCTCCGTCGATTACGCAGCACTCGATGCCGGTCATCTCCGCGAAGTCGCGGAGCATCTCAGCGGTGACGGCATAGCTGTACGCCGTGTGGTGGGCGCCGCCGGCATAGATCCACGCGGCGATGCCGGCTTCGAAGCTCGGCCGCGGCACCCACACGGCCCGCGCCACCGGCAGCCTTGGCAGCGGCGCGTCCGGCGCCACCGCGTCGACCTCGTTCACGGTCAGGCGCAGCCGCCCGCCCAGGTCGACGAGCGACGCGTTGAGGGCCGGGCCCGGGGGCGCATCGAACACCAGCCGGACCGGGTCGTCGCGCCCGCCGATGCCCAGGGGATGCACTTCGCACGACGGGCGCCCCGCGGCGATCGACGGGCAGACCTCCAGCATGTGCGCGCCCAGCACGCGCTCACGTCCGGGTTCCAGGTGGTACGTGTAGTCTTCCATGAAACTCGTGCCGCCGGGGAGGCCCGCGGCCATGACCTTCAGGGCGCGCACCAGGGCCGCGGTCTTCCAGTCGCCCTCGGCGCCGAAGCCGAAACCGTCCGCCATGAGCCGTTGCCCGGCGAGGCCGGGAAGCTGCGGGAGGCCGTGCAGATTCTCGAACGTATCGGTGAACGCCTCCGCCCCGAGCTCGGCCAGGAACGCCCGCAGGCCCAGCTCGATCCGCGCGGCAGCACGCAGGGCCTGGCGGCGCCGGCCGTCCGCCCGGAGTTCCGGCGCGAGCGTGTACTCCTCGCCGTAGCGCGCGCACAGCGCGTCTACGTCCTGATCGCTGGCGGCCGCGACATGCCTGGCCAGATCGCCCAGCCCCCACCCGTCCACGCGATATCCGAAGGCGCACTCGGCTGCAACCTTGTCGCCATCGGTCACTGCGACACGTCGCATGTTGTCGCCGAGGCGCGCCACGAGCAGCGTCCGTTGGTCGTGCAGCGCGCGGGCCGCCCGCTGCCAGGCGTCGAGGCGTGCGTGCGTGGCCTCGGCCTGCCAGTGCCCGACGACGACCTTCCGACGGAGTCCGAGCCGCGTGCAGATGTACCCGAACTCGCGGTCGCCGTGCGCCGACTGGTGCAGGTTCATGTAGTCCATGTCGATGGACGCCCACGGCAGGTCGCGCTGCATTTGCGTGTGCAGGTGCAGCAGCGGCCGGCGCAGCGCCCGCAGCCCCCCGATCCACATCTTCGCGGGGCTGAACGTGTGCATCCACGCGATCACGCCGGCGCACTGCGGGGCCGCGTTGGCCTCGGCGATGATCTGCTCGATCGCCTCCGCGCTAGTCAGCACCGGCTTGGCGACCACCGGCAGCGCCAGCCGTCCTGACCCGTTCAGCCCGGCCGCGACCGTGCGGCTGTTTTCCGCAACACTGCGCAGCGTGGCCTCCCCATAGAGATGCTGGCTGCCGGTCAGCAGCCACGTCTCCGCCGCTTTTCCCCGCGGGATACTTGTGCTCACGTGCCTCTCCTGCGCGCTCGTGATCCTGCCGCGCTACTGTCCCTGCCCGTAATACGCGCTCTTCCCGTGCCTGCGCTCGTGGTGCTTGTGGAGCAGGTACGGCTCCAGCGGCGGCGGTGCACCGGTCTGTATTCCGGCCAGAAGTGCCAGGCGGGCACAGGCCTCGAGCGCCACCGCGTTCTCCACGGAATCCGCCGCGTCACGCCCCCAGCAGAATGGCCCGTGCCCGGCCACTAGCACCGCCGGCACCTGCATGGGATCGACCGGTGGCGACCCCGCGGCAGTTCGCGTGAACGCCTCGACGATCACCGCGCCGGTGTTCGCCTCGTAGTCCGCCGCCACCTCCTCTGGCGTGAGCTGTCGCGTCACGGGCACGGTGCCCATGAAATGATCCGCATGCGTCGTGCCGAGGCAGGGCAGCGCGCGGCGGCACTGGCACAGCACCGTGGCGTGAGGACTGTGCGTGTGCGTGATCCCGCCGATCTGGGCGAGCGCGCGGTACAGCGCGAGGTGGGTCGGCGTGTCGCTGCTCGGCCGCAGTGTGCCCTCGGCGACCGTGCCAGCCAGATCCACGAGCACGATGTCGGCGGCCCGGAGCCGGTCGTAGGCAACACCGCTGGGCTTGATCGCGACGAGGCCCGCGGCGCGATCAATGCCGCTGACATTTCCCCACGTGAGCGTGACGAGCCCGTGCGTGACCAGCGCGCGGTTCGCGTCACACACGGCCTGCCGCAACTCGCGCAGCTTCACTTCGCCGCTCCCGTCACCCGCTCGCGCAGCGCCAGCAGTGCCGGCATCACGCGTCCGACCGTCCGCAGTGCCGCGCCCTCGTCATGGCCCGGCACGCCGCCGCAGGCGTCATGCAGCACGCGATACAGTGCGAACAGCTCGTCGTACACGCGCTGCTCTGCCGGGCGCGGCTTGAACGTCAAATCCTTGAAGCCCACCATGGCCCTCTGCGCGGCCGTCACCGTCGGGTGCGCTCCGCCCACCACCGCCCCGAAAATGGCGGCGCCGAGCGCGCAGGATTGCGAGGACCGGCTGATGCGGATTGGCCGGCCCAACACGTCCGCGTAGATCTGGTTCACAAGATCGTTCTTCTCGCCGATGCCGCCGCAGTGCGTGATCTTTTCGATCCGCACGCCGTACTCCTCGTAGCGCTCGACGATAATGCGCGCCCCGAATGCGGTTGCCTCGATGGCCGAGCGGTACAGGTCCGCGAGCGTCGTGCGCAGCGTCTGCCCGACGACAAGGCCGGACAGGCGCGGGTTCACCAGGACCGTGCGGTTGCCGTTGTGCCAATCGAGCGTGAGCAGGCCGCACTGGCCCGCCCGCAGGCGCGCTGCCGCGGCCGTCAGCTCGGCGTGCCGGGCGCGGCCGCCGGCCAGTGTGGCGACCCAGTTGAAGATGTCGCCGACCGCGGACTGCCCCGCCTCCAGCCCGTACATGCCCGGGATCACCGAGCCGGGCACGATGCCGCACAGACCCGGGATGTCCGGCAGCGGCTCATCCGCCGGCCACACCGTGATGTCGCAGGTGCTGGTTCCGATGATCTTGACGAGCGTACCCGGTGCGACCCCGCTGCCCACCGCGCCGTGATGCGCGTCGAACGCCCCCGTCGCCACCGGCAAGCCGGCCGGCAGCCCGACGCGGCGCGCGATGTCGGCCGTCAAGCGTCCGGCCGGCACGCTCGACGGCGCCGCCCGGTCATACAGTCGTCCGCGCAGGTCTGCGAGGTCGGGATGAAGGGCCCGCAGAAAATCCGCGCTCGGCAGTCCGCCCCAGGCGGAATTGTACATGGCCTTGTGTCCCGCGGCACACACGCTGCGCACGATGTCGCGTGGCGCCATGTTGCCGGTGATGTACGCCGGCACGAAGTCGGCCAGCTCCACCCACGACGCGGCGTGCTTGAACACCGCCGGAGCCACGCGCCGGCAGTGCAGCACCTTTGACCAGAACCACTCCGAGGAGTACACGCCGCCGCACTTCGCGAGGTATGGTTCCCCGCGCCGACGGGCCAGTTCGGTAATTTCGGTGGCCTCCGCATGCGACGTGTGGTCTTTCCAGAGCCAGGCCTGCGCGTCCGGGTGCTTCGCGAACTTCGCCGTCAGGGCCAGCGGGACCCCATCCGCACCGATCGGCAGGGGGGTCGACCCGGTCGTGTCGATGCCGATCCCGACGACGCGGTCCGGCGAAAAGCCCTTCACGCGGGTAGCCGCCCGCACCGCGCGCCGCACGCTCCGCACCAGGCTGGGTACATAGTCGCCGGGATGCTGTCGCGCGAGGTGGGGCTGGGCCGCATCCATGATCACGCCGCGCTCGCCGCTCGGGTAGTGAACCACCGTCCCGGCGATCTCGGCGCCGGTGCGGCAGTCGACGACCAGGGTCCGCACGGAATTGGTGCCGAAGTCGACGCCGAGTGAGAATGACGGAATGCTCAAGTCTGAACTCCTCAACCCAAAGACGCCGGACGAGTTGTGCGCGACCGAAACGCTGCGCCGGCGCCCGCGCGTAGCAGGCTCGGCGGGGTGCAGGGCAATGTAACGGGCGGCGCGCGTTTGATCCAGTGCGGCTGCTATTCTCGCAACGCCCTGCAGCACGCGGTGGCGGCTGCGCGGTGCGACGGGGGCCCGCGCGGTGGACGCGCCGCACGGGGCCCGTTAGAGTTTCGCCCGTGGACCATCATGTCCGCAGGATTCACAGGCGGTACGTGTGATCCGCCGCTCGACATTGAAGGAGTCGCTCGCATGAAAGTCCGCGCTGCAATCATGAGTTGGAAAGGCGCTCACGTCGCAATGGCACTGACGCTGCTCGTTTTCAGCACGCAGTTGCTCGGCTGCGCGCTCGCGGGGCCCGTGCCCGGCACGACCGTCGAACCGTGGGGCACGATCGACGGCCGGCCGGTGCGCCTCTACACGCTGAAAAATGACCACGGGCTCATGATGCGCGTCACCAACTACGGCGCGACGATCACCGAGCTGCACGCGCCCGACCGTAACGGCCAGCTCGCCGACATCGTGCTCGGCTACGACTCCCTGGCGGGCTACATCGCCTCCTCACCTTACTTCGGCTGCATCGCCGGCCGCTGCGCGAACCGCATCGCGGACGGGCGGTTCAACCTGGACGGCACGGCGGTGCAGCTCGCCCGCAACGACGGCCCGCACCACCTGCACGGCGGTGTCAAGGGCTTTGACAAGCACGTTTGGGAAGCGCGGCTGCTGCCGACCGCCGACGGGCCGGCGCTGCGCCTCGCGCGCACTTCCCCCGTGGGCGAAGAGAACTACCCGGGCGAGCTGCGTGTCGTCGTCACGTATACACTCACGCAGGGTAATGAGCTGATCACCGACATCGAAGCACACGCGAACGCGCCCACCCTCTGCAACCTCGCGCAGCACACTTACTGGAATCTCGCCGGTCATGCCAGCGGCCCGGTCGACAACCAAATCCTCACGTTGCATGCCACCCATTACACGCCCGTCAGCGCTGCGCTCATCCCCACCGGCGAGCGCGCCCCCGTCGCCGGTACGCCGTTCGATTTCACCCAGCCCAAGCCGATCGGCCGCGACCGCGCGGCCGTCGGCGGCAATCCCGTCGGCTATGACCACAATTTCGTGGTCAACGGATCGCCGCGCGAAATGCGCCCCGTTGCCCGCGTGCTCGATCCGGCCTCCGGCCGCGTCATGGAGCTGTCGGCGAATCAGCCCGGCGTGCAGTTCTACGGCGGCAACTTCCTCGATGGATCTCTGGTTGGCAAGGGTGGCGTGAAGTACCCGCAATACGGCGGCTTCTGCCTGGAAACGCAGTGCTTCCCCAACGCCATCAACACGCCGGCGTGGGTGCAGCCAGTCCTGCGGCCGGGCGAGACGTACCACCACCGCATGGTGACGCGCTTCACGACGGACAAGGCGGCGCAGTAGCGCGGCGCCGCATCCGTTCCGACATCGCCGCCGCTGAGGCGGCCACAAGACCGACGGTGGACTTGCGGGTGACGGCGCGGCCGCCGCGCGGGCTACATGTGCGCCGCTGACCTGTAGCGCGCGGAGGAGCCAAGTCATGAGCGGGATGTACGTCGGACGTTGCGGTCAACCGGGAATTGCCTGGGTCATGGTGCTGTCGCTCGCGGCGGCGGCGTTGGCCAACGAAAACCTGCTCGACAACGCGGACTTCGAGGCGCTGGCAAACGGGCAGCCGCGGGGCTGGACACCGCATACGTGGGCCGGCGCCGGCGAGTACACAGTCGTGGAGCCGGGGCGCGCGGGCGGGCACGCGCTCCAGATCTCCGCGGCGTCAGGCGGTGACCTGTCGTGGCAGGCGCAGGTCACGGTGAAGCCGGCCGGCGTGTATCGCCTGAGTGGGTGGATTCGCACGGCAGATGTGAACGCCGGCAGCGGGCGCGGAGCGCTGCTGAACGTGCACGAGCTGCCGGGGGCGGCAACGCGGGCCGTGACGGGAACGCAGGACTGGACACACGTTGAGAGCATTGTCCGGGTCGGGGACCGTGAGCAGATCACGGTGCATTGCCTCTTCGGCGGCTGGGGGCAGTCCACCGGGACGGCGGCCTATGACGACCTGCGGCTTGAAGAGCTTGACCTCCGTGACGTGCAGCCGCACGTGACCGTCTTCGCACAGCGCAAACGCGCGCCGATCGACCCATTCATCTACGGGCAGTTCATCGAGCACCTCGGGCGGTGCATCTACGGCGGGATCTGGGCGGAGATGCTGGAGGACCGCAAGTTCTACTTCCCGATCGAGGTGGAGTACCGGCCGTACCGCGCCGAGCCGCACGACCGGGTCATGTTGTTTCCCGTGGTGGCGCGGTCGCCGTGGCAGATCATCGGACCGGCCGCGGGGGTGACGATGGAGCGCGCCGGCGCATTCGTCGGTGAGCACACGCCGCTGCTGCAGCCGGGGGCGGCGATTCAGCAGAATGATCTCAACCTGGTCGCCGGGCGGCAGTACGCCGGGTACGTCTGGCTCAAGTCGACCGGCACGGCCCGGGTGACGGTGACATTGTCAGGGGCGGACGGTGTGGTGGAGATTCCTGGGGTAGCCGGCAATTACGCCCGGCATCCGTTTGCGTTCACCGCGCGGGAGACGACGGACACGGCGAGCTTGCGGATCGCCGTGGCAGAGGCGCCGGCATACGTCGGCACCGTGTCGCTCATGCCGGCGGACAACGTGCAAGGACTGCGGAAAGACACGCTGGAGCTGATCCGGCAGCTCAATGCGCCCATCTATCGCTGGCCCGGCGGGAATTTCGTCAGCGGCTACGACTGGCGCGACGGAATCGGCGACCGCGATCGCCGGTCGCCGCGGAAGAATCCGGCCTGGAGCGGGGTCGAGCACAACGACTTCGGCATCGACGAGTTCATGGTCTTCTGCCGCCTGGCCGGGACGGAGCCGCTCATCGCAGTGAACACCGGCTTCGGTGACGCGTACTCGGCGGCGCAGGAGGTCGAATACTGCAACGGCGGCGTGGATACGCTCGGCGGGCAGTGGCGGGCGGCGAACGGGCACGCCGAGCCGTACGGCGTGCGGTGGTGGTGCATCGGCAACGAGATGTACGGCGACTGGCAACTCGGCCACATGCGCCTGGAGCACTACGTGCTCAAGCACAATGCCGTGGTCGACCGGATGCGGGCGGTCGATTCCGGGCTGCAACTGGTGGGCGTGGGTGCGGTGGGGGACTGGTCGCGCGGGATGCTGCGCGCGTGCGCCGGGCACATGGACTTCCTCAGTGAGCATTTCTACTGCGGCGTCATGGACGACGTGGTCAGCCATGTGCAGCAGATTCCGTTGAACATCCGGCGGATCGCCGACGCCCACCGCGCGTACCGGCGGGAGATCCCCGGGCTGGTGGAGCGAAACATCCGCATCGCGCTGGACGAGTGGAACTACTGGTCCGACCGCGACGGATACGTGTATGGCGACCTCGGGGCGCGCTACCGGCAGCGCGACGCGCTGGGCGTGGCGGCGGGCCTCCACGAGTACTTCCGGCAGTCCGACGTCTTCAAGATGGCGAACTATGCCCAGACAGTAAACGTCATCGGGTGCATCAAGACCACGAAGACCGCGGCGTTCCTGGACACCACCGCGCTGCCGCTGATGCTCTACCGCGCACAGTTCGGGACAGTGCCGCTCGAGATCGAGGGCAATGCCGAGCTGCTGGCGCTCGACGTCGCCGCGGCGTGGACGGAGGCCAGCGACGCGCTGACGATCGCGGTGGTGAATCCCAACGCCACGGCGGTGGCGCTGCGCGTCGATGTGGACGGGGCGAACCCGGACGGTGCGGGTGCGATGTGGCAGATTGCCCACGATGACCCAAACGCATACAACGATGCCCAGAACCAGCGTGTGAAAATCGTGCCGGGGCCGTTCACGTTTGATGGCCAACTGCGCGTACCGGCGTATGGCGTCGCGCTGTACCGCGTCAACGCGAAGTGACTTGCGGCTTGATTTCGCGGCGCGTGGGTTGCGCTCTGACACATCTTCGGCACCGCGCCGCGCGCATCGTGCGCCGGTGACCACGGACCCTAGCATGGAGAGACGGAACGGGTGATGCGCCAGGCAATGGACCGGGTTGCGCGCCAGCCTCCGTCCACAAGTGGGAGCCGCGGTGATGCGGCTGCCTGGCGCGCCCCGCCAGCGGAGTCAGGCCGAGCGGCGCGCGACGTTGGACGTCTCAGCGCGCGCCGTGGTCACCGGAGTCGGCCAGGCACGTGCTTGACCTGCCGGCGCGGTTTCATAAGATCGTCGCAACCACGGGCAGGCTGCGCCACGAGTTCGACGACCACGGTGACCGCGCGTACAACCCGACCGGGTGGCTCCACGTCGTGCGCGGCGCGCTCAGGACGTTGCGGAGGTAGCCGCAGGATGAAACGTGCCGCCTGGACGATGAGCACGCTGGCGTCGGTTGGCATGGCGCTGTGCGGACTGGCGGCGCGGGCCGGGACGGACACCGCCAATGATGGTCCGGCCGGCGAGAGCTTTCGCCGCTTCACGCACGACGGGGCCTGGTGCTGGTTTGCCGACCCGCGGGCGGTGCATCACTCCGGCCCGCCCGCGCACACGTACGTCGGCTGGGTGAACAGCCAGGGCGACATCGTCGTCGGCGCGCTGGATCTCACGACGCAGGCGATCGACACCGTGATTCTCCAGCGGAAGTTTGAGTGCGACGACCACGCGGCGCCCGCGCTGGTGGTCCTGCCGGACGGGCGGCTGCGGGTGTTCTATTCCAAGCACGCGGATACGGTCATGCGGACGCGCATCACGGAGCGTGCGATGGACATCAGCGCGTGGGAGCCGGAGCAGACACTCGCATTGAACAACCCCGCCGAGCTGAAACCTGAACATCCCAACGCGGTGTGCTACCCGAATCCGGTCATGCGTGCCGACGGTACGCTGTTGCTGTTCTGGCGCGGTACGAACGGGCGACCCTGCTTCGCCGTGTCGACCGACGGTGGGGCCACCTTCGGGCTGGGCCGCATCGTGTTCCAGGCGCCGCAGGCCGACGCCCATAACCGCCCGTACCTGAAGGTGGCGAGCCGCGATGGCCAGATAGTGCACCTGGCGTTCACAACCGGGCATCCCCGTGACGAGGAGACCAACAGCGTCTTTTATTGTTCGTTTGACGGACAGGTGTTTCGCCGTGCTGATGGAAGTGTGATCGGCAGCGTCGACACGCTGCCCATTGACCCGTCGGCGTGCGACGTCATCCACGACGGGCCGGCGACGGGCGTGCGTGCATGGCTGTGGGATATTGCCGCGGATGCGGTGGGCCGCCCGGCGATTGCGTACACGCGTCTCCCGGCCGAGACACGCCACGTGTACTACTACGCGTGCTGGGATGGAGCCGGGTGGAGACAGACACCCGTCGCGGATGCCGGCGCCTGGTTCCCGCGATCGGCCCGCGCCGGGGTGGAGCGCGAGCCGCACTATTCCGCCGGAATCGTGCTGGATCATGCTGACCCGCGCCGCCTCTACCTGGCCCGGCCGCGGCAGGGCGTGTTCGAGCTCGAGCGCTGGGAGCTGTCCGCGCAGAACGGCCAGTGGCAGCACGCGGCGCTGACCGCGGGTTCGCAGTACGACAACGTGCGCCCGGTCGCAATCCGCCAAGCGCACGCCGACGGTCCCCGCGTCTTGTGGATGTGTGTCGATCGCAGCTACGAACACTACACGCAGTACGCCTGCTCATTGCGGATGGACCGCCCCGAGCCGCCGCGCACCACGAACGCGCTCGACCCGGACACGATCGTGCGGACGATGGAGCGGGTGGGGCGCTGGCAACTCGCGAATCCGGCGGTGCATCCGGCGTGGGATTGGACGCACGGAGCGTTTTACGCGGGGTTGATGGCCCTGGTGCGCACCACGGCCGACCCGGCGTTCGAGCGGGCGGCGCTGGAGATCGGGCGGGCAGCCGAATGGAAGCCGGGCCCGCGCAAGTACTTCGCCGACGACCACTGCGTCGGGCAGATGTACATCGAGCTGTACCTGCGGCACCGCGACGAGGCGATGCTGGCGCCGATCCGCGCCGCGCTCGACGACTTCGCCGCTCAACCCGCGGATGAGCCCCTGGACTGGCGCAACGAAATCCACCTGCGCGAGTGGGCCTGGTGTGACGCGCTGTTCATGGGGCCGCCGACACTGGCACTGCTCTACGAGGCCACTCGCGACGCGCGCTACTTGCGAGAGCTCGACCGGCGGTGGTGGAAGACAACCGATTTCCTGTATGATCCGGGCGAGCATCTGTACTTCCGCGACGGCCGTTTCATCGCGAAGCGCGAGTCCAACGGCCAGAAGGTCTTCTGGAGCCGCGGCAATGGCTGGGTGCTCGCGGGTCTGGCACGCGTGTTGCAACACCTGCCGGCCGAGCATCCGACGCGCCCGCGCTACGAGCAGCTCTTCCGGAAAATGAGCGCGCGGATCGCGGCCCTGCAACAGGCGGACGGGCTTTGGCGCGCGAGCCTGCTGAATCCGGCCGGCTATCCGTACGCCGAAACGAGCGGCTCTGGCTTCTACTGCTTCGCGCTCGCGTGGGGCGTGAACGCCGGCCTCCTGGAGCAACAGCAGTACCGGCCGGTGGTCGAGCGAGCGTGGAGCGCGCTGGTCCGTTGCGTCGATTCGAACGGAATGCTCGAATGGGTGCAGCCGGTCGGCGACGACCCGCGGCGCGTCCGAGCAGCGCACACCGATGTCTACGGCGTCGGCGCGTTGCTGCTGGCGGGCGAACAGGTGCGGCGGCTGGTGCAAGAGTCACCGTAGCGGCAACGGATGATCACGACGCCGCGGGCGGTGCCCGCGCCAATTCCGCGACAGGACGTTCCGGAACAACTAGTGAGTGAGTAGCGAGGACATGTGATGGCACTGCGTGCGGCAGCAGACGTGAAGGCGGATTTTGAGCGGCGCATGGGGCGACCGGCGACGGTGGTAGCGCGAGCCCCGGGCCGCGTCAACATCATCGGCGAGCACACGGACTACAACGAAGGTTTTGTGTTCCCGATGGCACTCGAGCAGTGCACGTGGGTGGCCGCTGCGCCCCGGACGGACGGACAGGTTCGGGTGGTCGCCGCGGAACTCAATGACGAGCAGCAATGGCCGCGCGGCGGGTGGTCCAAACAGGGCTTTCCGGGATGGACGAACTACGTCGCGGGTGTGGAAACGCTGGTCGGCGCCCTGCGCCCCGGCGCGCCCGGCGCCGACGTGCTTATCGCGAGTGACGTGCCTGTCGGCAGCGGCCTTTCCAGCTCCGCCGCGCTCGAAGTATCCACGGCCCTCGCCTTCGCGGCGCTCGGCGGCGTGACGCTGGAAGGGCAGCCGCTCGCCGACCTGGCCCGCCGCGCGGAGCACGAGTACGCACACGTGCCGTGCGGCATCATGGACCAGTATGTCAGCGTGCTGGCCCGGCGTGCGCATGCGTTTCTGCTCGACTGTCGCAGCCGGACGTGGGAACACGTGCCGCTGCAGCTTGGCGACGCGGTGGTGCTGGTCGTGAATTCCGGCGTACGGCACGCACTGGCGTCGGGCGAGTACGCCGTGCGCCAGAAGCAGTGCCAGGCCGCGGTCGCGTATTTCCGCCAGCGCAACCCGGCCGTGCGGGCGCTGCGCGACGTGACGTCGGCGGACGTCGAGGCGCACCGGCGGCAGCTCGAGTCGCTTGTGGCCGCCCGGGCACGGCACGTGACGACCGAGGATGAGCGGACGCGGGCGGCGGCGGCCGCGCTGCGCAAAGGTGATCTCGAGACCCTCGGCCGGCTGCTGTACGCGTCGCACGAATCCCTGCGCCGGGATTACGAGGTGTCGTGCCCCGAGCTGGACCTGCTTGTCGACATCGTCCGCGGCGTGCCGGGTGCTTACGGCGCGCGCATGACCGGCGGCGGGTTCGGCGGCTGCATCGTGGCGATCGTCAAGCAGACGGCCGTGCCAGCGGTGACCGAGGCGGTGCGGGCGCGCTATGACGCTGCGGGCCACGGGCCCTCGTACGCGATCGTCACGCAGCCGGGCCCGGGCGCCGCGCTGGAGTTTCGCGCGTAGCGTCGCGCCGCCGGCAGGGCGTTGTGCCGGTCACCAGAACACGATGTACAGCACGACCGTGAGGATGCAGACTCCCACGCCGAAAACGACCGCCGAGCGCGACGGCGACACGTCCATCTTCGCGTTGACCGGCAGCACCACGGGTTGCTTGAGCGGCGCCGCGAGCGTGATCACCGTCAGCACCGCCATCACGATGCCAAAGCAAAGGGCCATGCGGTCGAGGAAAGACCAGCCGGCGATCACCCGCAGCACGCTGGGCGTGCCGTCGCCGAACAGCGTGGTGCTGTACTTGAAGAGGCCATAGAGCACCGGATTCAGCAGGAGACCGACGGTGCCGACCGAGCGCGGGGCGCGGTGCACCAGGACGCCGAAGAGGAAGATCGCCAGGATGCCCGGCGAGATGAAGCCCTGGAATTCCTGGATGAACGTGAAGATCCCGCCGAACATCGGGCTGCCGAGGAACGGGGCGATCGACATGGCGATGAGCACGAACAGCACGACAAACACGCGTCCGGCCGTCACGAGCTCGAAGGAGGACGCGTTCTTGCGCAGCTTGTGATAAATGTCCATCGTGGCGATGGTCGACGCGGAGTTCAGCATCGAGGCCAGCGTGCTCACGACCGCGCCGAAGATCGCGACCAGCACGAAACCCTTGAGGCCGACGTTGACCGGCAGCAGCCGGCGGATAAGCGTGGGAAACGCATTGTCGTAGTCATACGCGGGCAGCGTCTCGACCGCGAGGCCCGCGGGGCCGGCTTTCAGCAGGCGGTCGTTTGCGGCCGCCAGCGCCGCACCCTGGGCCGTCGCGTCCAGCGTGCCGCCGACGAGGCGGGCGTTGTGTGCGGCGATCCGGGCGGCGTCCGCGGGGTGCAGCGCGGCGAAACGGTCGTTGAACCGGTACGCGCGCGCCGTGGCCGGTGCCGTCGCTCGCAGGTTTGCCTCGATCTGGGCGATAATGCGCGCGTTGCGCTTGTCGGCCGCGGGCTTCAGCCCGTCGGACAGTTCCGCGTACAGTTCCGGCGAGCTGGCCGAGACCACCAGGGCATTCCGGTTCACCGCGTCGCTTTGCAGGTCGGTGCAGAAGAGGTTGAAGGCCAGGATGCCGGGAATCACGACGATGAAGGGGATGATCAGCTTCAGGAACGCGGCGAAGACGATGCCCTTCTGGCCCTCGCGCAGGCTCTTGCTGCCCAGCGTGCGCTGCGTGATGTACTGGTTGAGTCCCCAGTAGAAGAAGTTCGGAATCCAGAGGCCCACGACGAGGGCCGTCCACGGCACCTCCGGATCGCGCGCGTCGCGGACCATGTGCAGCTTGCCTGCCGGCAGCGGCCCGGAGTTGAGCTGCCAGAACCGCGACCAGCCGCTGCTGCCCTGCAGGTCGCTGGGCTGCACGCCGTCCGTGACCGCGGTGACCGCCAGGGCCGCCGGGTCCGCGCTGCCGAGCGCCCGCAGCGCCAGGTAGGCGATGATCGCGCCGCCGATGATGAGGCCGGAGCCCCACAGCAGGTCCGTCCAGGCGCAGGCCTTCAGGCCGCCGGCGAAGACGTAGATGGCGGCGACGATACCGATGATCCAACAGCCGACGGTGATGTTGCCGAAATCCAGCGGGCCGAGGATGGCGCCCTGGAAGTTGCCCGTGACCACTTTTGCGCCGGAGAAGATGACGGACGCCGTCGGCACGCCCACCAGGATGATCAGCGTGGCCACGGCCATGACGGTGCGCGCGAAGGTGTTGTAACGGTACTCGAGAAACTCGGGAATGGTATAGATGCCGCTCTGCAGGAAGCGCGGCAGGAAGATGAACGCCACCACGACGAGCGTGATCGCGGCCATCCACTCGTAGCTCGCGATGGCCATCCCGAGCCACGCCGCCGCCTTGCCGCTCATGCCGACGAACTGCTCCGTCGAGATGTTGGCCGCGATGAGGCTGAAGCCGACGAGCCACCAGGTCAAGCCGCGACCGGCGAGAAAGTAATCCTGGGCACCCTGCTCGCTGCGGGTCTTCTCGCTGCGGCCGGCCCACATGCCGATGCCGATCACGATCAGCGCCAGCACCACGAAGACGATGATGTCCACCAAGCCGATGAATTCCATGAATCTTCCTTTCGCGCCGCGGTTCTACTCACACTGCCGGGAGGCCTGGGACGCTAGTCGGCCCCCGTGGTTGGGTCGTCCGGTTGAAGTCGCGCCGGCTCCGGGAGCCGCGCGCGCCAGTGCGGCCGGCGTATCGACCGCGGGGTCAAACGTGCGCAGCCGAAACGAGTACACATACGCCTGGGCGGGCAGGCGGAATTCCGGGTGGGGCAGCGCGCCCCAGCTGTCATCGCCGCCCACGCCCATCTGCCGCAGGTCCAGGTTGAGTGTCACGAAGTCGCGCACCGCCAGCTCGTGTGGATGCTTGGGGCCCTCGAGGTCGGCCGTCGTGAACGGCAGGGCGTTCACGCTCAACAGCGGCTGGCCGACCGCCAGCAGCCCTGCGTGGCCGGCACCGTGCAGCGCCACCCAGCGCACGTCCACCTTGTTGCCGGTTTCGCCGGGCTCGCTGTAGTCCACGCAGAACTGGGCGGCCACCGCGCCGGTGTACTGACCGATGCGCGCGTCGCTCCGGTCGCAGTACGTCTCATGTGGGCCGCGACCGAACCAGGTGAGCTGGTCCAGTGCGCCGGCGACGCTGGCCTGCATTCCCACACGCGGCAGGTCCGGCAGACCCTCGGCACGTGGCTCACAGCGCAGTTCGACCACCGCGTCGCCCGTGCCGTAGAACCGGTAGGTCAGCGCGAGCTCGATCGCGGGGGACGCGAGCGCGCCGCGCGCCTGCACCGTGACACACCGCGGGGCGGCGCGGTCGACGAGCACCGTCTCCGCCTGCCAGCGTGCGCCGGCGTCGCGCCAAACGCCCAGCCGACCGGCCATCTGGCTCCCGCGATCGTTGTCGATCGGCGCCCGCCAGAAATGCGGCCGCAGCGGGGCGACGAGCAACTCGGTCCCGTCCCGCCGGCAGGACGTCAGCAGGCCGGTGGTAGCGCTGACCGTCCAGGTGGTTTCGCCGGCGCGCAGGACCACGCTGGCGTCATCGGTTGTGAGCTCGACCGCGGGAATGTCCGCGAGTGGGCGCGGCGGCGCGGGCCTCTCAATGGGCAGATTGAACTGCTCCCAGGCGACTTCGTAGCCGCGCGGGGCCCACCACGCGTCGTGCTTGAGGCGGAACGAGAGATCGAGGAAGTACTCGACGCCGGGTTCGGGTGTCACCGGCGTGAAGGGCACCGTGATATCGCGTGTGACGCGCGGCGCGAGGTCGAGTTCAGGCAGACGACCCCGCTGGATCACCTGGTTGTCCTCCCGGACCTCCCAGTAGCCTTCAACGACGTCGCTGAGCGTCGTGAAGTCGTGCCAGTTGGTCACCTGGACGGTCCCCTGCGCCAGATCGACCGGACGGGCGTGCACGTACTGGTAGACCTTCTTGAGTTCATACAGTCCCGGGTGCGGCACGCGGTCCGGACTGACGAGCCCGTTGCAGCAGAAATTGTCGTCGCTGGGCGTGCCCGGCGGACCGAGATCGCCGCCGTAGGCCCAGTACCACCCCTGGCCCGGCGACGGCCCGGTCCACGCACCGTGCTGCACCGCCAGCGCGGCGGACGCGAAGTCCAGGACGACGCCGGCTTCGGGCCGGGTCGGGGCGGCGACTTCCGGGGCGCTCAAGGCCCGATCGTAGACGCGGGCCGCCCGAATCAGACCATTGGAACTGCGATTCGGGTTCTCGGCGTCGGCGCCGACCGCGACGGGGGCGCTGTTCGAGTGCGGTCGCCCAACCATCGGCTCCGCGGCCTGCTCCTGGCCGTTGATATAAAGGCGGAGCATCTGGCCGTCGAAGACGCCGGTCAGGCGCTGCCAGTGGCCGAACCAGTCGACGGGCAGCGGCGCGCGGGCGCTGATCCAGCGGCGGTCGCTGTCAATGGTATAGATGAAGAACTCCAGGTGGTCGCGCGTCTGCTTGAGTGCATACTGCGTGTCGCCCTTGGTAATGTAGGGCGCGTGCTCCGCAGGCTGCAGTGGCTTGACAACCGCTTCGAGCGTCAGCGGTCCGGTGAGGTCGAGCGCGGGTGCGGGCGCAAAGACGACGCTGCCGGCGAGCGCGTCGTCGCTCAATACCCCGCGCAGCTCGGCCACCGCGGGCCGCACGCGGGCCTCGTCGCTGATTACCAGCGTGGTGCGCGGCGGGATCGGCTGGCGCAGCCCTTGGTCGACCCAGTCCCAGATGAAGCCGCCTTGCAGGTGCTTCTGGCTGTAGATCAGCTCCCAGTACTTCCACAAGTTGCCATTCGAGTTGCCCATCGCGTGTGAATACTCGCACAGGATGAAAGGTCGCGTCTGGGGTTCGCGCGCGTACTCGGCGAGCTGCGCCGGGGCCGCGTACATCGGGCAGACAATATCGGTCGCCGGGTCGAGTCCGGCGCGCTCGTAGTGCACGGGACGCGTCGGATCGCGGCCGCGGATCCACTGCGCGGTCGCGACGAAGTTCGGCCCGAAGCCCGCTTCGTTGCCGAGTGACCAGATGATGACCGATGCGTGGTTCTTGTCCCGCTCCACCATCCGCACCGTACGGTCCAAGTGGGCGGCGGCCCACTCCGGGCGCTTGGCGAGCGTGCGCTCCCCGTAGCCCATGCCATGCGATTCGATATTGGCCTCGTCAATCAGGTAGAGGCCGTATTCGTCGCAGAGGTCATACCAGATCGGCTGGTTCGGATAGTGGCACGTGCGGACGGCGTTGATGTTGTGCTGCTTCATCAGGCGAATGTCTGCGATCATCGAGGCGCGGGTGATGGCCTGACCGAGATCGGGGTCGTGCTCGTGGCGGTTGACGCCCTTGAGCAGCACGGCGCGGCCGTTCACAAGCAACTCGCCATCGACAATCGCGACGTTCCGGAAGCCGATCCGGACTGGAATCACCTCGGTCGCCATGCCTGTGTGGTCGTGCAGGGTCAGCAGCAGCGTGTACAGGTTGGGCGTTTCGGCGGTCCATTTCACTGGCGCCGCCAGCGCGCCGCGGAGCACAAACGTCGACGTTTCGCCGGCCGCGACGGCCTGGTCTTCCGCGTGCAGTGCGAGCACGTGCTGGCCGGCCGGGTCGAGCAGCTTCGCGGTCACGGTGGCTTTCTGCACCGCGGACCCGAAATTGCGCACGCTGGCGTCGATTTCGAGCGTGCCGTCTTCCAGCGAGTCGTCGAGCCGGGGGCGCGCGTCCACGTCCCACACATGTAGGTCGCCCACCGCGAGCAGATAGACGTCACGGAATATGCCGCTCAGCCGCCAGAAATCCTGGTCCTCGAGGTATGAACCGTCGCTCCAGCGATACACCTCGACCGCGAGGAGGTTCTTCCCGGCGTGCACGTACGGCGTAATGTCGAATTCGGCGTCGGTGCGGCTGCCCTTGCTGAAGCCGACGCGCGTGCCGTTCACCCACACGTAGAACGCCGAAGCCACGCCTTCGAACCGCAGGAGAATGTGCCGCCCCGCCCACGCCTTCGGTAGCTCGAACCATCGCCGATACGAGCTCACCGGGTTGTTGTCCGCGGGAATGTGCGGCGGGTCGGGCGGGGTGCCCCACGGATACGTGATGTTCGTGTAGATCGGAATCCCGTAGCCGTGCAACTCGACGTTCGCCGGCACCGGGATCGTTGCCCAGGTGCTGTCGTCGAACTCCCGGCGGAAAAAGTCCAGCGGACGGTCGGCTGGCTTGGGGACCCAGTGGAACTTCCAGGTGCCATTGAGCAATTCGAAGTACGGGGAGCGCAGCGGGTCACGGCTGCGGGCCGCCTCCGCGTCCGGGAAGGTGCAGCGCACGGCGCGCGGACCCAGCCGGTTTACGTGCGTGCACGTCGGGTCCTGCCATTCGAGCGGTGTCTGTCCGGACGCACACGGCGCCAGGGCGAGCGCGAGCATCAGCGGCAGGACGCCGCGCGGATGTCCGCAGTCCGCCGCGCCGGCCCCCCTGCGGCGGTACGGCGTGCTGCAATGCGGCGATCGACCATGCACGAGGTGCACCTTCGCTCTATCGGGTGGAGAACCGGTACACCGCCGTGTGCCGGTACTGCTGCCCGGGCCGCAAAACCGTCGACGGAAAGTGCGCGTGGTTCGGCGAGTCCGGGTAGTGCTGCGTTTCGAGGCACAGGCCGGCCCGGCGCTGGTACGGATGCCCGCCTTTGCCTATGTGACTGGAATCGAGAAAGTTGCCGCTATAGAACTGCAGCCCGGGGGTCGTCGCGAAGAGCTCGAGCCGCCGGCCGCTCGTCGGATCGCACAGCGTAGCGGCTGGTTGGCGTTGTATGTCGCGCTGGTCGAGTACGAAATTGAGATCGTAGCCCCCGCCATACTGCAACTGGGCGTGCTCGGCATCGATCCGCAGCCCGACGACGGTCGGCGTCCGGAAGTCGAATGGCGTGCCGGCGACCGGCACATACTCGCCGGTAGGGATCAGGCCGGCGTTCACCGGCGTCAGCCGCTCCGCGGCGATCATCAGCTCGTGGTCGAGAATCGTCCCGCGGTCGTGTCCGCCAAGATTGAAGTACATGTGCTGCGTGAGGTTGACGACGGTGGGCGCGTCACAGGTCGCGTCGTACTCCACGCGCAGCTCGTTGCGGTCCGTAAGCCAGTATTCAACGGTCACATCGAGGTTGCCGGGGTAGCCCTCTTCGCCGTCCGGGCTGCGCCGGTGAAACCGGACGCCGGCGGCGCCCGCCTCGGTAACCGGCTCGGACTCCCAAAGCCGCTTATCGAAGCCCAGCCGGCCGCCGTGCAGGTGGCACGGCAGCCCCCCCGATGCGCTGTTGGTGGCCAGCGTGTATGTCCGGCCGTCCAGCGTGAAACGGCCGGCGGCGATGCGATTGGCGTAGCGTCCAACCACGCAGCCCATGTAGGCCGAGTTCGCCATGTAGTCAGCCAGACGATCGTAGCCGAGCACAACGTCGGTCGGTTGTCCGTCACGATCGGGCGCCGTCAACGACACGATCGTGCAGCCGTAGTCCGTCGCGCACACCTGCAGACCCGCGCGATTGGCCAGTGTGTAGAGGCGCACCGGACGGCCATCACGCATCTGGTCCCACGCAGCCGCCGAGACACTGACCTGGTCGCGCTGCATGTCTGTTCATCTCCTCGATTCGCGGGTCGCGGTGGACGGTGCTGGGCAGCGGTCGCGCGCGTCACCGGCGCCGGCTTAATCCAGGTGAAACACCTCTTCGAGTCGCAGCAGGGCCCGGTCGGCCGCGCGCCCGCCGGTATGCTCGAACAACGGCGCCATCTCCGCCTGCCAGCGCGTGTTGACGTCGGTCCGCGCCATGCCCGCCAGAGCGGCGGCAAAATTGTCCGTCTCCAGGTATCCGAAAAGCAGCCCGTCCTCGCGCAGAAACAGGGAGTAATTGTGCCAGCCCGTGCTCCGCAGCGCAGCGCGCATCTCCGGCCATACTTCGCGATGACGCCGCTTGTATTCGTCGAGGCACTCGGGCCGGACCTTCAGGACGAACCCAACGCGTTCCATGCGCATCCTCCTGGGACATCGCGCATCCGTGCCCTGCGTGCGTCGCTCGGCAGCGTCCAGGCTGCCCGGCACGTCAACCGCACCGGGCCGGCGGGAAGTCCCGGCGACCCGCGGGACGCTTCGTCGTGCACCCGCCGCGGGTCCGCTGTCATGATGCAGGGCCTAGTCTAATGAGTCGTCCGCGTGTGGTCGACCCCCGTCCGGCAGAGTGCGCGCCGCACTGCGAGCCCACACGCCACGGCGCGCCTCGCGGTGGTGGTCAACGCGCGCATCCTGATTGGTCACGCGCTGCGACGCTTTCGAGAGAGTGGGCCGGCGCCGGGTTCGGCGCCGAGTGTCAGCAGTTCGTCCGCCGCCTCGCGACGTTCAACGGCGGCCTCGTCGTCGTCCTCCGCCTCCCGCAGCCAGCGGATGACGTCATCCTCGGTCGGAGGATGCGGAACGCGCTCGCCAACGCGGAAGGTAGTCCCGCAAGCGCGGCACCGGGCCTGGCGCCCGAGCGCCTTGGCCGGGATGTGGTAGGCCGTGTGACAAGCCGGGCAAACACATTTGATTCTTTCGGGCCACATCGTCCACCGCCTTTCCGGTCGGATGAGGGCACCGGGCTTGCGCGCCATCGCGCCCACATCCTGACCAGCCGCAAGCGTTGCGTTCCTGCACCCTGGTAGACACGTGCGAACCGGTTACGTTGGGGACGAATCGAGTTGCGCGAGAACCCGGCAGCGCTGCGGACTCAGTGTGGGCGCCAGTGTTGGCGCTCAACGCATCGCGCGGCCGCGCTGCTGATGACGCCGCGCGGCGCACGCGCGCCGCTTTGGCACTTGCTGATAGGCGCCCGTCGGTGGTAAGGAATACCCTTCAGTGCCGCCGATCCCGCTTGTTCCGTGCGAGCCGAGAAGTAGCGCTCGCCTCCCCGGCCACGAGGTGCATGCATGGCCAGCCGTGTCAGCCGCATCTTCCTGCCCGCCCGCGAGCACCTGGGCAACACCAATATCATGCGCTGCCAACCCATCGACGCCGCCGCGTGGATCTGGCACGGACAGGTCCCCGACGACGAGCCGGTGTTCCTCCGTTTCCGGTGCGTGTTCGCGGCGGCCGATCTGCCGCTGCTGCTGCACGTCAGCGCCGACGAACGCTATGTGCTGCTGCTCGATGGCCAGCGCATCAGCCGGGGCCCGGATCGCGGAGATCTTGACCACTGGCATTACGCGACCTACCGCGTCGCGCTCGATCCCGGCCCGCACACGCTGGAGGCCTGGTGCTGGCGGCTGCTGAACGCTGCGCCCCTCGCGCAACTTTCGTGGCGCGGCGGGTTCATCCTCGCGGCCGAAGGACCGTACGACGCCGCTCTGACGACGGGCAAGGCCCCGTGGCAGGTCGTCCGGCTGGTCGGCCAGCGGCCCGTGGACGCGGGCAATCCGGACTGCTTCGGGGTCGGCGCAGCCCTGGAGTGGGACGCGCGTATGTACCCGTGGACCAATGACGGCGCGGTTGCGGCGGTCGTCGTCCGCGAGCCGGTGCGCGACAAGCCGTGGGGTGTGGTCACGCCCGGCTGGCGCTTGACGCCGTCGGCCTTGCCGGACCAGTTGGATCGTGGCATCCGGGCCGGCCGAATAGTGGCGGGCGGGGCGGGAATTCTGGACCGTGACACCCCCGTGTCGGCGGAGGCGTTGCAGTGGTCGGAGCGGGCCGCCTGGCAGGCGGTGGTCGCGGGCACGCACCCGGTCACTGTGCCGCCGCACACGACGCTCTACGTGATCTGGGACCTTGACGAGTACTACTGCGCGTATCCGTGTCTCGAAGTCGATGGTGGGCGCGACGCGCGGATTACCTGGGGCTGGAGCGAAGCGCCCTATGCGGCTGACGGCCGGTCGAAAGGACACCGCGGCGAAATTGCGGGGAAGCGCTTTGTCTGCTTCGCCGACCATTTCATCGCGGACGGCGGCACGCGTCGCTTCACGACCCACTGGTGGCGGTGTGGGCGCTACTGCGTGATCACTGTCGTCACCGCGGCGGCACCCCTCACCATCAAGAGCCTGTCGCTCGATGAAACCCGTTATCCGCTGGAAATGACCGGCCGGCTCGAGACGCCCGACGCGGGCCTGCCAGCCGTGGTCGCGCTGTGCGTGCGCGGCCTGCAGATGTGTAGTCACGAGACGTACCTGGACTGTCCATACTACGAGCAGCTCATGTACGTCGGCGACACGCGGCTCGAATTGCTCACCACGTACGTAACGACTGACGACGACCGGCTGGCGCGACAGGCGCTTCGTTTGCTGGATGCGTCGCGTGTGAACTGGGGCTTCGTCAACGAGCGGTATCCCTGTCGCGAGCCGCAACACAGCGTCACGTTCGCGCTGCTCTGGGCTCTCGTGCTGCGCGACTACGCCTGGTGGCGCAACGACCCGGCGTTTGTCTGCGACCGGCTGATCGGGTTGCGCAGCATGCTGGAGCACTGCGCGCCGTACCGCAACAGCGATGGACTGCTGGAAGGTCTACCCGGCTGGTCGTTCATCGACTGGGTGCCTGAATGGGAGATGGGTTGCGCGCCCGACGGCCAGCCGGGCGTATCGTCGTTGAACAACCTGCTGTACGTGCTGGCCTTGCAGGCTGCGACCGACCTCGAGGCGCTCGCAGGCGAGCCGCTGCTGGCCCGGCGCTACACCCAGCAGGCGCGCGTGACCGGCCGTGCCATCGTCGCACGCTTCTGGGACCGCCGCCGCGGCCTGGTTGCCAACGAGCTGGCGCATGCGACCTTCAGCGAGCATGGTCAGGCGCTGGCGCTGCTGAGCGGCGTCGTCACGGGGGCGCGGGCGTGGCGCGTGCTGCGCGGGTTGCTGGAAGCGTCGGATCTGCACCGCGCCAGCCACTACTTCAGCTTCTATGTGTTCGAGGCCCTGCGTGCGACGGGACAGGGGCAGCGCATCCTGCCGCAACTCGCGCGCTGGAAAGCGATGGTTGCCCAAGGCTGCCGGACGCCACTCGAGACGTACGAACCCAGCCGCAGCGATTGCCATGCGTGGTCGAGCCAGCCGCTGTTCCACCTCTACGCCACGGTCGCCGGCATTCGGCCGGCGTCGCCCGGGTTCCGCACCGTGCGAATTGAGCCCCAGCTCGGCGACTGGCCGCGCATCGCCGGGGCCCTCCCGCACCCCAACGGGGCCATCGAGTTTGATTTCGATGCCCGCCGCTGCCGCGCGAGGGTGACTCTGCCGGCCGGCATTCATGGGACGCTGCTGTGGCAGGCCTGCGAGGTTCCGCTGACGCCGGGACGCCAGGAAATTGACCTGTAACGGGCGAGCCGGCGGCCCACGCGGCTAACCGGGCGAATCAGCGACCGCCTGGCTTGCCGCGGGGCTGAGGGTGCGGGAGAATCGCGCGCGGCGCGGCGGGTGTCGGGTTGTCCGCTGGCCCGGACCCGGTACGGCGCACCGTGAGAGTAAAACCGTGGATTCACGCACACGCACACTCGACGCCCTCAACCACCAGCAACCCGACTGCTGCCCGATCTGGGAGACGACGATCTGGCCCGAGACGATCGTCCGCTGGCACAGCGAGGGGTTGCCCGCGGACATCACCGGCACCGATCAGCGGCAGATCGAGGACTTTTTCGGCTTGGATCATCTGGCCTGCGTGAACGACCTCTTCGACCCGTCGTTCGGCTTTCCGGGCGGAACGTTGGAGGAGTCGGCCCAGCACCGCATCGTCCGCGACGGCTACGGCAAGGTCGTCAGGGAATGGACGGACCGCAGCAGCGCGCCGCACGTGGTCGAGCCGGCGCTGCGGACGCACGGCGACTGGGAGCGGCTGCGCGCGCGGCTGAACGTGAGCGACGATCGTTTCCGCAATCCCGCCGCGGAAGCGTTCTATCGCGCCGCCAGCGCGGCCGGGCACTTCACTGCGATCACGCCCGTGGATCCGGTCTGGTTCGTGCTCTATCAGACGCTGGGCTTCGAGCTGGCCCTGCGGGCGATGGCCAAGGAGCCGGACTTCGTCGCGGAATTGACGACGGCGTACACGGACTTCCTGCTGGCGATGCTGGACCGCACGTTTGCCCGCGGATACCGCTTCGATGCGATCTGGTTCTGGAGCGACATCTGCTACAAGGGGGGGCTGCTGTTCTCGCCGCGCGCGGCGCGGCACTGGGCCGTCCCGCAGTGGCGGCGGATCGGGGAGTACGCGCGGGCGCACGGGCTGAAGTTCATGTGGCACTGCGACGGCGACGTGTCGCCGCTGATCCCGCTGCTGCTGGAGGCGGGCGTGGACGCGATTCATCCGCTGGAGGCGCGGGCCGGCAACGATGTGCGGGCGTACAAGTCGAAGTGGGGCGACCGGCTGACCCTGATCGGCAACATCGACGCCGACGTGCTGGCGACCAACGACCGGACCCTGATCGAGGCGGAGATCGCCGCCAAGGTGCCCGTCGCGGCGCGCGGTGGCGGCTACATCTATCACAGCGACCACTCGATTCCGCCCACGGTGTCCCTGGAAACGTTCCGGTTCGCGATCGAGTGCGCGCGGATATACGGGCGTGGGTAGGGGGTGGGTGCAGCGGGGAGCGCGTCGCGGCGGGGCCAGCCGGTGCCCGCGCATTGCGCTGAAATTCCGCTAAACACGCCGGACGGGACGCGCATATACGAGGATAGGTCGCAGCGGGAGCGGCCCGTGAGTTGCCGGCCGAACTCCCGGCGTAGGTGCCGGTGCCACGGTGGGCAACGTGACGGCCGGTGTTGCGCACGCGGAGGCGGCGTGCCGCGCGGGTGCGACGCGCGTGCCCTCGCGCAACTGTTGGAATCAGAGTAGCGACCAGCCGCACATTGCCCCGGTGGCCGGGCAGACGCTACGATATGCGCGCACGCAGGCGGCCACGCGCTGACGCGCGACGGAGGACCCGCATGAGCGCCGCGCCCAAGCTCCTGATCCAGCAGATGTGGGACGTAACCGTGGTGGATATTCAGGAGCCCCGGCTCCTGGAGGCCCAGCAGATCGACGCCGTCGGCCGCGAGCTCTTCCGGCTGGTGGACGAGATGGACCGCAAGAAGCTGATCCTCGATCTCACCAAGGTGCAACTGCTCGCGTCGGCGGCGATCGGCATGCTGATGACCCTGCACAAGAAATCCGTCGCGATCAAAGGCAACCTCATCATCTGCGGCCTGCGGCGTGAACTCATGCGGCTGTTCGAGATCATGAAGCTGACGAAGGCCTTCCAGTTCGCGGCCACCGAGGGCGAAGCCCTGGAAAAGATGGGCTACAAGGCCGCACACTGACCCGGGGCGGAACGCGGCCAGAACCGGCACGGGAAGGTCGCACCCAAGCTGGTCGCCGTTCTCGGGGCGTGTAGGCGTGCCTCCAGAGCCGCGTCGATCGCCTGCAAACCACCCACCGCCGGACCTGGGAGCTGAAGGATGCTTGGATTGAACATGCTGGCGGCATTGCTCGCGGGCTGTGCGGTCCAGAGCGCACCCACGCAACCGTCCACCGTCGACGCCTACAACGTCGTCTGGACGTCGGCCAGCGCAGACGCCTCGGGCGCGATGCCGATCGGCAACGGCGTGGTGGGCCTGAACGTCTGGGTCGAACAGGGGGGTGACCTGCTGTTCTATATCGCGCGCGTTGATGCCTGGAGCGAATGCGACCGGCTGCTCAAGCTGGGTCGCGTGCGCGTGTCACTGGCACCGAATCCGTTCGCAGCCGGACAGCCGTTTCGCCAGGAACTGCTCCTGCGTGAGGGCCGCATCGCGATCACGGCGGGCGCCGGTCGGGAGCAGGTCGAACTCTCGCTGCTGGTCGACGCCCAGGCGCCTGTTGTCCACATCGCGCTTCAGTCCGGATCGCCGGTGAAGGTCACGGCGTCCCTTGAGATGTGGCGCAACGAGCGCCGCGTGCTGACGGACAAGGAAGAGCTGCAATCCTCCTGGACCATGCGCGATGCCCCGGATGAGATCGTGCAGCGCGAAGCGTGGGAATCGGCCGACGTGCTGGCGGACGATCCGTCAGCCGTGGTCTGGTACCATCGCAACGAGCGTTCGATCGTGCCGTTCACGCTCCAGCACCAGGGGCTCGAGGAAATCGCCGACCGGTTCGACGACCCGCTGACTGGCCGGACTTTTGGTGGGCGCATGGAGAGCCCCCAGCTACGCAAGGCCGGGCCGGCCGCGTTGGCGGCGGAAGACGTGACGGCCGCGACAATCCGGATCGTCACGCATTCGGCCCGGACGCCGACGGCCGAGGATTGGCTGAAGGCCGTCCAGCAGATCGCCACACATGCAACCGACGAAGCCGGCGCTCGGGCGGCGACCGGCCGGTGGTGGCGCGAATTCTGGGATCGCAGTTGGATCTTCGTCGCGGGTGACCCGGTCGAAGCCGCTGGCGCTCGTGACCCCGTGCCGCCGTCCCGTATCACCCATGCGTATATTCTCCAGCGCTGGATGATCGCCGGCGCCTCACGCGGTGAGTTTCCGCCGAAGTTCAATGGCTCGATCTTCACGGTGGAGCCGAAATTCGCCGGTGGTCCGGCCTTCAACCCCGACTGGCGCCGGTGGGGCGGCTCGTACTGGTGGCAGAATACGCGCTTGCCGTATTACCCGATGCTCGCGGCCGGCGACTTCGATCTCATGCAGCCGCTGTTCAGTTTCTACGAAGCGGCCGTCCCGGGCTGCAAGGCCCGCGCCCAGGTCTACTACCGCGCCGACGGGCTCTACTTCCCGGAGACCATGACCACTTTTGCGACCTATGCGAACAGCGACTACGGCTGGAGTCGCGCCGGCGTCGACCGCGCGGTCATCCAGAGCCCGTGGTGGCAGTATGCCTGGCAGCAAAGCCTGGAGCTGACTCAGCTCATGCTCGACTACGCGGCGTACACGGGCGACGAGCGGTTCCTGACCGAGCACGCGCTGCCCATGGCGTACAACGCACTCCGGTACTACGACACGCGTTTCCGGCGGGACGAGCACGGCAAGCTCATCATCTCTCCCACGCAGGCCGTGGAGACGTACTGGGAGGATGTCGTCAACGATGCGCCGTCCGTCGCCGGCCTGCACGCCGTGTGCGACGCATTGCTCGCACTGCCGCGATCCGTCGGCACGCCCGAGGACCGCGCGCTGTGGCGCCGCATGAAGCACGCGACGCCGCCGCTGCCGACGCGGCGCGTGGACGGCGAACTCGTCATGGCGCCGGCGGAGAAGTACACAGACAAACGCAGCAACGTCGAGACCCCCGAGCTCTACGGGCTCTTCCCGTTCCGCGTGCTGGGAATCGACAAGCCGCACTACGCCGCTGCCGTCGCGGCGTATCACCGCCGGCACGACAAATCGCATGTCGGCTGGACGCAAGACGGTGCGTTCGCGGCGCTGCTCGGCCTGACCGCGGAGGCTCGTGCGGACCTGCTTGCGAAGTGCGCCAACAGCCATCCCGCCTTTCGCTTTCCCGCCATGTGGGGGCCGAACTTCGACTGGCTGCCCGACCAGGATCACGGCAGTAACCTGATGACGCTGCTGCAACTGATGCTACTGCAATGCGACGGCGACAGGATTCGTCTGCTGCCGGCCTGGCCGAAGGACTGGAACGTGCATTTCAAGCTGCACGCGCCGCGGCGCACGATCGTGGAATGTGAGTATCGTGATGGCGCGATTGTGTCGCTGAAGGTTGCGCCGCCGGCACGCCGGACCGATGTGATTCTGCCCTCCGACCGACCGTGAATCACTCTCAAGGAGCTCGGCGATGGGATTGATCGCACTCGTGCTGCTGGGCGGCTTGGCCTGGACGCCGGAGTCGCATCCGCGTGCGGAGGAGCTGGCGACAGCCCAGCGCTGGGCGGCGGCGCAGTTTGCCGGCGAGTACACGGACGTGCCGGCACCTGTTGGGATCACAGTCATCGCGAACCACGACGCGGTGCAGCGTAATGCCCGCAACGGTCGACCGATGCGGCTTGGCGACCGGCAGTACACGCGCGGACTCTACTGCCACGCGCCGAGCAAGCTGGTCGTGCGACTGCCGGGGGCGGGGACGACCTTCGAGGCGGTCGCGGGTGTGGATCATAACGAGAACACTGGCGCCGGGTGCGGGAGCGTCGTGTTCACCGTGCACGTCGGTGAAAAGGAGGCCCTGCGCTCCGATGTGATGCAGGTGACGACGCCGGCCGCGGACGTGCACGTCGAACTTGCCGGCGCCACGGAGTTCATCCTCGAAGTCGGCGACGCGGGCGACGGCATCTCGTGCGACCAGGCGGACTGGGCGGACGCCCGCGTCACGTTGAGCGACGGACGCGTAATCTGGCTGGGCGAGCTGGACCTGAATGCAGCACCCGAGCAGGTTCCCACCGAGCCGCTGTTTTCATTCGTTTACGATGGCCGGCCGTCGAGCGATCTGTTGAAGATGTGCCAGCTGGAGCGCACGTCAAACCCGCTCGGTGATCACCAGACGCAGTTCACGGAGACGTGGACCGATCCCGCGAGCGGGCTCGTCGTGCGGCGCGTGGGCGTGGTCTACGATGACTTCCCCACCATCGAATGGACGCTGCATCTCAGGAACGCCGGCACGGCTGATACGCCGATCCTCTCGCAGATTCAGGCGCTTGATCTGAGGCTTACCCGCGGCGGCGACGCCGAGTTTGTGCTGCACCACAATGTCGGCAGCCCCTGCACCGCCGGAGACTACCAGCCGCTCCAAACTGTGCTGCCACCGAAGACTCGGAAGACGATTACCGCGGCCGGGGGACGCCCGACCAACAGCGACCTGCCGTATTTCAATCTCGCGTGGGGCGGTGGCGGGCTCATCGTGGTGCTCGGCTGGCCGGGGCAGTGGGCGGCCACCTTTACGCGCGATGAAAGTACGGGTTTGCACGTGGTTGGCGGGCAGGAGCTGACGCATTTCAAGCTGTTGCCGGGCGAAGAGGTGCGCACGCCGCTGGTCGTGCTGCAGTTCTGGCGCGGCGACCGTGCGCACGCGCAGAACGTCTGGCGCCGCTGGATGATCGCCCACAACGTGCCGCGCCCGGGCGGCAAGCTGCCGCCGCCGCACATGGCGGCGTGCAGCTCGCACCAGTTTGGCGAGATGATCAACGCGAACGAGGAGAATCAGAAGCTCTTCGTCGATCGCTACGTCGAAGAGCAGCTCGGGCTCGACTACTGGTGGATGGACGCTGGGTGGTATTCAAACAAGACCGGCTGGCCGAATACGGGCACCTGGGAGGTGGACCCGCGGCGCTTCCCCAACGGGCTGCGCGCCATCAGTGATCACGCCCGGGGCAAGGGCATCCGCACGATCGTGTGGTTCGAGCCGGAGCGGGTTACCGCCGGCACGTGGCTGGCCGAAGCGCACCCCGAGTGGATTCTCGGCGGCGCGCTGCTGAACCTGGGCAATCCCGACGCGCGGCTGTGGCTCACCGACCATGTGGACGGCCTGCTGAAGAGCGAGGGGATCGACCTCTACCGCCAGGACTTCAACATGGACCCGCTGGACTACTGGCGCAAGAACGACGCCCCGGACCGCCAGGGAATCACCGAAATCAAGCATGTCGCCGGCTACCTGGCGTACTGGGACGAGCTGCGCCAGCGGCACCCCGACCTGCTGATCGACACGTGCGCGAGCGGCGGGCGGCGCAACGACCTCGAGACGCTGCGGCGGGCGGTGCCGTTGTTGCGGAGCGATTACATTCTCGAGCCGGTCGGCCAGCAGAATCATACGTATGGCATCGCCCAGTGGATCCCGTTCTACGGCACTGGTTACAACCAGTTCGACGCCTACAGCGTGCGGAGTTGCCTGTGCCCGTTCAACAACATGTGCTACGACATGCGGCGCAAGGACCTGGATTTCGCCGCGGCCCGGCGGCTGGTCACCGAGTGGCGTGAGAAGATCGCGCCGCATTACGCCGGCGACTTCTACCCGCTGACCACGTACAGCCCAGCGCAGGACGTTTGGATGGCTTGGCAGTTCGACCGCCCGGAGGCCGGCGGCGGCGTTGTGCAGGTATTCAGACGTGCTGAGAGCATCTACGAAGCGGCGCGCCTCAGGCTCTGCGGGCTGAATCCGGACGCAACGTACCGCCTGGCCGATCTGGATCGCACGGATGCGGGCCTGGAGCTGAGCGGGCGGGAGTTGATGGAGACCGGGCTGCTCGTGGTCTTGAGAGCCCAACCCGGGTCGGCGGTGTGGACCTACGAGCGGATTGGGTCCGTCCAGTAGGGTTGCCGGCGACCGGGCGCGGCGCGAAAGCCACCCGCCGCGCTCTTCCCGTACCCCGTGGCTTTACGGTACATTGCTGCCATGAACACGCAACTCAACCTCCGCAACCTCGTCCTCTTGGTCATTTCAGGTCTCGTGCTCGCTGCGGCGCCCGGCGCATTGGCGCAACAGGCCGACCGCGAGAAACCGGTGGGCAAGGCCGTGCTCTTCAACGGCCGCAACCTGGATGGCTGGAAGCTGCGTACCGAAGACCGCAAGGACACCTGGAAAGTCGTCTCCGAGGTCGCCCTCGACAAGGCCGACCCCAAGCGGCTGGTCGGCACCGGCGAGGGCGGCGCTCATGACGCCGTTCTGTTCCGCGCTCCGGTCGAGCACGGCAGCGATCTCATCACCGAGAAGACCTTTGGTGATTGCGCGCTGCACATCGAGCTGATGGTGCCCAAGGGCAGCAACTCCGGCGTGTACCTCATGGGCCAGTACGAGGTGCAGGTCTTCGACAGCTTCGGCAAGCCCGACGACAAGATCGAGCATAGCGACATGGGCGGCATCTACAGTGTGAAAGCGCCGGCGACCAATGCGAGCAAGGCTCCGGGCGAATGGCAGGCCCTGGACATCGTCTTCCGCGCCCCGCGCTTCGACGCTGCCGGCAAGAAGACCGAGAACGCCAAGTTCGTGAAGGTGACGCTGAATGGCAAGGTGATTCAGGAAAACGTCGAGTTGCAGGGGCCCACCGGCGGCGAGCTGCCGGGCGGCGAGAAGGCCGCCGGGCCGCTGATGCTGCAGGGCGACCACGGCGTGGTGGCGTATCGGAACATCATCGTCGAGCCGGCGAAGTAGCGCTCGACCTGTGGTGGGGGTGTCTGGCCGACGGGCGACGATCTGGCCGCGGATCGCGCCCGGCGGTGAAGGTCTGTTCAGCCGGGTCGCCCGGGAGCCGGCTGACTGAGACAAAGGAAGCCTGTCATGTCGGACAACACGATTACACGCCGCACGTTGTTGGGCACCGCCGCTTCGGCCGCCGCATTCACCATCCTGCCCGGTCGCGTCTTCGGCCGCGGGCGCACCAAGCCGCCGAGCGAGAAACTGAACATCGCCGGGATCGGCGTGGGCGGAATGGGCAGCGTCAACATGAACAACCTTGCGACCGAGAACATCGTGGCACTCTGCGACGTGGACCCGGAGTACGCGGCCAAATGCATCACCAAGTTCCCCGACGCGCGGGTCTGGACCGACTATCGCGAGATGCTGGAAAAGCAGAGTGACATCGACGCGGTGATGATCGCGACGCCCGATCACACACACGCGGTGATCGCGATGGCGGCGCTCCAGGCCGGCAAGCACGTGTATCTGCAGAAGCCGCTCACGCACGACATCTACGAGGCCCGCGCGCTGGCCAAGGCGGCCCGCGAGTCCAAGGTGATCACGCAGATGGGGATTCAGGGGCACTCGGAAGACGGGGTGCGGCTCCTCTGCGAATGGATTGCGGACGGCGCCATTGGCGAGGTCCGCGAGGTGGACGTTTGGTGCAACGACTCGTACTACCCGTGGGGTCACGCCGGCTGGAGCCCCAGGAGCCCCGAGCGGCCCAAGGACGCGCCAGCGCCGCCCAAGGACATGAACTGGGACTTGTGGATCGGGCCTGCCCCCATGCGGCCATACCATCCCAGCTACCACCCCATGGCTTGGCGGGCGTGGTGGGACTTCGGTTCCGGTTGGATGGCCGATCGCGGCGCGCACCAGATCGACCCGGCCTTCTGGGCGCTCAAGCTCGGCTTGCCGACCAGCGTCGAGGCGACCACGCTTGGTCAGACCGAGGAAACGCACTCGATCGCGGGGATCGTCACGTTCCAGTTCCCCGCCCGCGAGAACCTGCCCCCCGTGAGGCTGACCTGGTACGAGGGATTGCGGGCGCCGCGGCCGGAGGAGTTGGAGCCGGAGCGCATGATGGGCGACAGCGATGGCGGAGCGCTGTTCAAGGGGACGAAAGGCAAGATCATCTGCGGCACGTATGGGAACAGCCCGCGGCTGATCCCCGAGAGCCGCATGCGTGAGTACCAGCGACCGGCGCAGACGATTCCGCGCGTGGCCGACGGACACGAGCAGGACTGGGTGCGCGCCTGCAAGGAAGGCCGGCCCGCCGGTGCGCATTTCGAGTATTCCGCTACGCTGACCGAGATCTGCCTGCTCGGGGTCATCGCCAAGCGGATGGGCACCCGGATCGAATGGGACGCGGCGAACATGCAGGTCATCAACCTGCCTGAGGCGAACAAGTACGTGCGGACCGAGTACCGCGACGGGTGGAGCCTGTAGCGCGGCCAGCGCACCGGATTCGGGCACGCCGGTTGAAACGAGGGCCACGCCGATGGTGAGAGTGGGCATTGGCATCAACCTGGAGTTCGTGCGGCACGAGGACAAGCCGTTTGAGTGGGGTGTCGAGAAGGCGGCCCAGCTCGGCTACGAATACGTCGAGCCAATGGTGCACTGGGGCCGCGAGCTACTCAGCGAGGCCGGCTACTTTCACAGCGTTTCGATGCTGGACGATCCGAATCGCGTCCGGCGGGCCTGCGAGAAGGCGGGCGTGAAGCTGTCGGGGCTCTCGGCGCACTGTCCGCTGTGCAAACCCGAAATCAGCACGGAGTATCTCAAGCAGGCGATACGCTTCGCCGCGGAGTGCGGGGCGCCGGTGGTCAACACCGACGAAGGTCCGAAGCCGACCTGGACGACGGCCGAGGAAGACCACGTGCTGATGCGCTACGTCCTGCACGAGGCCGCTGCCGTCGCCGCGCCGCGCGGCATCCTCATCGGCCTCGAGCCGCACCAGCAGTACTCGCAGGACCCGGCCGGCCTGGACCGGATCTACGGGCTGGTCGAGTCGCCCGCGCTCGGGATCAACTTCGACACCGGCAACAGCTACCTGTGCGGTCACGACCCGCTGAAATGGCTCGAGCGCGTGGCCCCGCGCCTGGTTCACCTGCACGCCAAGGATATTTCCGTCGCGCAGTCCGGGGCACAGCGCGGCAAGGTCACCGGTACGCCGGTGGGCTGTGCCTGCGGCGACGGCGTGATCGCGTGGCAGCGCGTGATTGAGATTGTGCGCGGCACGGCGCGCCGGGACATCGTTTTCAGCGTGGAGTGCGGCACGGTGGAGCAGGCGCAGCGCAGTATCGCGCACCTCAGGCCGCTGCTGCGGTAGTCTGCTGGCGCGGCGCGGAGCGTGCGGGATGAGCTGATCGGAGGCGCATGGTGAATTTCACGGCGCGCTGCGTCATTTCCAAAACCGTGGGTCTGGTTGCGCTGGTTCTCGCGACGGCGGAGTGCGCTGCACAAGTGCCCGCGTCGGCTCCGGCTGACGCTGAGCTGCGACTGCGGGTCGAGCCGCAATTCGTGACGGTAACTGTTGGCGAACGGCCGGTGCTGCGATACCGCTACGCGAAGACGCCGTTCAAGCCATACATCAAAGAGCTGTTTACGCCCGCTGGCGTGAACGTCCTGCTCGATTCCCCGCCCGATCACGTTCATCACCGCGGCCTCATGTTCGCGCTGGCGGTGAACGGCGTCGACTTCTGGTCGGAGACTGACAGCTCCGGCAAGGAGCTGCATCGGGAGTTGGAGCCAGGCGCACCCGATGCAGCGCAGCGTGTCGTCAGCGCCGCGTTCAGCGAGACGTTGGACTGGCAGGCCCCGGACGGGAAACTGATGTTGCAGGAGCAGCGGACGATCCGCGTATACGGTTCGCGGGAAGTGGCCGCCTCGAACGTCACGCTGCTGACCTGGCGGACGCGCCTGTCGCTGCCGCCGGGCGTGGCCACGGGCACGCTGACGGGCAATCACTACTTCGGGCTGGGCATGCGTTTTGTCCCCGCGATGGACAAGCAGGGCACGTTCATCAACGCGGCCAAGGCAGCCGGGGAGGTGTTTCGCGGCGACGAGCGTTTGACCCCGGCCCGGTGGTGCGCGTACACCGCCGCGCTGGATGGCCAGTCGGTAACGGTGGCGATGTTCGATCACCCCACGAACGTCCGGCAGCCGGCGACCTGGTTCACGATGAAGGACCCGTTCGCCTACCTGTCGGCGACGATGCAATTGCACAAGGAGCCGCTGACGCTGAAAGCGGACGGGCCGCTCCATTTGCGTTACGGGATCGCCTTGTGGGACGGTGCGGTGAGCGCGGAGCGCATTGACGAAACCTTCAAGCTCTGGTTGACCCTGGAAACGAAGTAAAGGGAGACGGTGCACATGTCACAGGCCATACGCCGCGAAGAGGGCAGTCTCACTCGCCGGGAGTTCCTCCGCACGACCGCGGTCGCCGGGGCCGCCGTCGCGCTCCACGCCCGCCCGGCGCGGGCGCGAGGCGCCAACGACCGGATCGGCATCGGATTCATCGGCGTTGGCGGGCGCGGCAATGCCCATCTGCAACTGGTGCATTGGCTGAAGACGCAGGGGCATGAGAACGTCGAGATCGCCGCGGTCTGCGATGTGTACCGGCCACGACTCGCCGCGGCGGCCGAGGGCTACCAGGCCCAACCGTACATGGACTACCGCGAGCTGCTGGCTGATAAGAACGTGGATCTCGTGTGCATCGCGACGCCGGACCACCATCACGGGTACGCCGTCATCGACGCGGTCAAGGCCGGCAAGGATGTGTACTGCGAGAAGCCGGTCACGCACTGGCGGCAGTTCGACCTGCTCAAGCGGATGACGGAGGAAGTGCGGAAGTCGGGCCGCGTCTTCCAGCTTGGCACGCAGGCGATGTCGGACGGCGCCTGGCGGCAGATGAAGCAACTGGTGAGGGAGGGCGCGATCGGGCAGCCGCTGTTCGGCGAGACGGGCTTCTTCCGTACGGGCGACTGGGGCGAGAAGGGCATGCCCGTGGATGATCCGAACGCCAAGCCCGGCGTGGACCTGGACTGGGAGGCGTTTCTCGGCGATGCGCCCAAACGCGAGTTCAACGTCGATCGCTTCTTTCGTTGGCGCCTGTTCGAGGATTACGCGGGCGGACCGGCGACTGACCTGTACCCGCACTGCCTGACGCAGGTGGTCGACATCCTCGGCGTGAAGTTCCCCGAGACCGTCGTCGCCGTGGGCGGCATCCACCGCTACAACTATGAGCTGCGGGAAGTCCCCGACACGTTCAGCCTGCTCGCGACGTACCCCGAGCAGATCACGATCTCGCTCATCGGCACACAGGCGAACGACTTCCAGGGCACCGGCGACCGGGGCAGCGGGGCGCGCATTCCGATCATCCGTGGGTGGAACGGCAGCCTGACCATCCAGGGCAACGAGATCGTGCTCACGTACAACGCCGAGCTGAAAAAGGCACCGCAGAAGTTCCCGATTGAGCGGGGCGAGGACATGATCGAGCACTGGAAGAACCTGCTGGCCTGCTGTCGCAAGCGCGACCAGGCGACGAACAGCGCCGCAGAGTTGGCCTGCTGGACCCAGACAGCGCTGATCATGGCAAGCTGGGCCTATCGCCAGGGCAAGGTGGCCAAGTTCGACGCCGCCGGCCAGCGCATCGTCATGTAGCCGGATGTGCACCGAGGTCCGTGGCCCCGCACGCCCCGCCGAGGAAGCGATCAGGCGGGTGGCTCGCTGTGCGCATCGCCTGGCAACTGCGTTTCTGGCCGCGTCGCCGCCGACCCGGTAACGCGCTGCACGCGGCGCATCAGGTTGCCAAAGTGCCCAAAGTTGAGCGACTGTGGTCCGTCGCTGAGGGCTTTTTCCGGCTCGGGGTGGATTTCGATCATCACACCATGGGCCCCGCTGGCCAGCGCCGCCACCGCCAGGTCGGCCACCCACCGCCACGTGCCGCAGGCATGAGACGGGTCCACGATGATCGGCAGGTGCGTCCGCTCGCGGACAACCGGCACGGCCGACAGGTCGAGCGTGCTGCGCGTCGCGGTTTCAAACGTGCGGATGCCGCGCTCGCACAGGATCACCTGCTGATTCCCCTGGGCGAGGATGTACTCGGCGGCGGCCAGCCATTCGTCGATCGACGCCATCATGCCCCGCTTCAGCAGGACGGGCCGATCGACGCGCCCGACCTCCTTGAGCAGCGCGAAGTTCTGCATGTTGCGGGCTCCGATCTGGAGGATGTCCGCCTGGGCGGCGACACCCGCGACATCGGCCGGGTGGAGAACTTCCGTGACGATCGGCAGCCCGCAGGCACGCCCGGCCTCTGCCAGCAGGTCGAGCCCCTCGTAGCCGAGCCCCTGGAAGTCATACGGCGAGGTGCGCGGCTTGAAGCAGCCGCCGCGCAGGACGTGACCACCCAGTTCCCGCACGCACTGCGCACACGCCAGTACTTGCGCGCGCGACTCCACCGAGCACGGTCCGGCGATGATGACCGGCCGCTCGCCGCCGATGATTACGTTGCCGACCTGTACGCGCGTGTCTTCGGGCCGGTTGATGCGTGAGACGAGGCGGTACGGCTTCCTGCCCAGCGTTGCCAGCACCGCCGGCGCCGGGCCGGCGCTGCGTGGTTCGTCGCCGCGCTCCACCGGCGGCTGGGCTGCTCCGGCGACGTTGCCGGTCTCACCGCCGGCGCGAGGTTCCACCGCGGCGGTGGGTGCAAGCCCCGCGGCCCGCGGGCCATTCGGCACGCGGGCCGGATACGAGCCGAGGACTTTCAGGTAGTTCGCCCGCGCCGCGAGTTGGCGCAATGCCTGTGCCGCGGGCTCCTCGGCGACGTTGCCGTCGAAGTCGGCGTAGAACAGGTATTCCCAGGGCGTGTTCGGCCGCGGCCGCGATTCGAGCTTGCTGAGGCTGAGGCCTTGCTCAGCCAGGACGTTCAGGCACGCCGCCAGGGCGCCCCGCTCGTGCCGCGTGGTGAAGATGATGGAAGTCTTGCAGGGGATGCGCGGGTCGTAGCGGACCGGCTCGCGGGCGACGACGACGAACCGCGTGTAGTTCTCGCGCTGGTCGGCGATGTCGCGCCGGAGGACGGTCAAGCCGTACAGCCGCGCCGCCTCCTCGCTGGCGATCGCCGCCGCCGAGACGTCCCGTTCGTCCTGCAGCCGGCGCGCGGCCAGGGCGGTGTTGGCGCACGCGTGGACTTCGCAGTCGACGAGTGAGGCCAGGAACACGCTGCACTGCTGCAGCGCCTGCGGATGCGAGTAGATGCGGCGCACCAGGTTGAGCGCCAGTGGCTCGATGGCCACCAGGCAGTGCTCGACCTTGAGGACTTCCTCGCCGACCAGCGCCAGGTTCATGCACGCGAGCAGATCGTACGCTTCGTTGATCGAGCCGGCGGTCGTGTTCTCGATCGGCAGCACGGCGCAGTCCAGCCCGCCGTCACGCACGGCCTCCAGCAGCGCGCGAAACGAGTCATAGCCCTGGTAACGCACCGCCACGGCGCGGGCCGCGAAATGCTGCCGCGCGGCGCTGTAGCTGTACCCGCCCTCGATGCCCTGGAATCCGACGACCACGGCCTTGGCCGCCCGCCGCGCGGGCGACTGCGCGTCCAGCAGGTGCTCCTGCTGCCGGCGGACCGAGTGGCTGAGAATCTCGCGAAACAGCCGCGTCACGAACCGCTCGTCCAGCCCGCCGGCGGTTGCCTGCCGGGACAGGCGGGCCATGATTTCCTGTTCGCGCCGGGGGTCCTGCAACCCGCCCGGCTGCCGGAGCTTCTCCCCGGCCACGCTGTCAACCAGCCGCTGGCGCTCGGCGAGCGCGGCGACGATGCCGTCGTCAAGCCGGTCCAGTGCGGCCCGCAAGCTGTCCAGTTCCGCGGTCATGTCGGCGGTCTCCGTGTGCGGCCATAAAAAACGCCGGCTCGCGTGGGCCGGCGTCGCTGGTCATCGTTCCTAAGTCTGGTTCGTGGAACTATGCCCTCACCGGCCTCCCGCGCGGGGCGCGAAAGCTAGAAAAGAAGTACCGGCGATCGGCGGCAAGCAAATTCCACATAACTCCTGGTGATTATTACGGCGCGGCTGCGGAGAGTCAAGGATGGGCCGACGCCGCGATCGCCCGGTAACCGCGCGGCGCGTGGCTACCGCGCCGGGCCGCCACACCTATCGGGCGTGCACCGCATTCGTGCGGGCAAGGCGAATTGGCAGCGCGCCAAGTACCCGGCCGGCTGTTATGATGCCCGCGCGGCTCACCGCCGCGCGCCCGGGCAACGGTGCCCGGGAGTGCTCGGATCAGGAGTCCACGCATGTCGACTGCGGCGTGTCAGCTTCCCGGCGGGCGGCACGCGAACGTCGCCGGCGCGCTCCCAGGCGGCGCGCCGTGGTGCGTGTGCTAGACCGGAGGCAACGTGTCTCACCCGCTCGACTCGGCAATCGTCATCGGTTACTTCGTGGCGGTGTTCTTCGCCGGTGCGTTGCTGGCCCGGCGCTTCGCGCGGCGCGCGACCAGCGAGTTTCTCACCGGCGGCCGGACTTTCACGTGGCGGCAGACCGGGTTGACGCTGGTCGCGTTCGCCGTGGATCCGACTTACATGGGCATGGCGGGCGTGGCCTTCCTCTGGGGCATGTATCTCTCGCAGTGGATCGCCGTGCACATCTGGTTCACGAGCTGGGTGGCGGCGATGTTCCTGGTGCCGATCTACTGGCGCACGCGGATCGTCACCACGCCGGAATACCTGGAGCGGCGTTTCAACCCGCAGTGCCGGGCGTTGTTCTCGTTGCTGATGGCCGCGATTCTGGTCATTATCCTGACCAGCGCGGTGTACCTGGGCGCGCTGCTGGTCTCACGCATGCTTGGCTGGCGGCTGTACGTCAGCGTGGGCGCGATTGTCGTCGTCTGCACGTTCTACGTCGTGGTCGGTGGACTCCGCACGGTGCTCACGCTCGATGTGTACCAGGGGGCGATCCTGCTGGTCACGCTATTCGTTGTTGCCTGGCGCGTCCTGGCGGAGGTCGGCGGCCTGCGCGGGCTCGCGACCCTCACTGTACCGGGTAATGCGGGCGTGCCGGTCGGCAGCCTCGTCCCGCCGTTGAGCGATGAGCTACGTTTCAAGACCATGTTCGCGGCGCCGGCGATCCTGGTCTGGGCCACGGTGGCCGGGCTCTCGTGGATCGCGTGCAACTTCGGGACCGTCCAGCGCCTGCTCGCGTCGCGCTCGGAGCGCGATGCGCAGAAGAGCCTGCTGTTCCTGGCCGTGCTGGCCAACATCGCGTGCTTCCTGACGTTCGCGGTCGGTGCGGGGATGCGCAAGCTCTCGCCCAACAGCGTGGCCGATGAGGCGTTCATGGAAGTGATGCTCACGATGTTCCCGGTGGGCGTCCGCGGCCTGCTGGTGGCTGGCATCATGGCCGCGCTGCTCTCGACCGCGGACGGATTGCTGACCGCGTCCAGCACGCTGCTCACGCGCGACATCTACGCGCGGTTCATCCAGCGCGGCGCGCCGGAGCGCGAAATCAAGCTCGTGACTCGCGTGCTCGAAGCCGCCGTGATGCTCGTGGCGCTGGCCCTCCTCCCGGTCGTGGCCCGGGCGCAGTCCGCCGTGACGTTCGTCCAGGACTTCTTCGGCGATCTACTGGGGGTCGTCGTGGCCCTCTATGTCGTCGGCATCTTCTCGCGCCGCGCGACGGCCCGGGCGGCGCTGGTGGCGATGATCACCGCCCTCCTGCTCGTGGTCGGGCTGCACATCTGGAGCGACTGGAACTTCGCCTACCGCGGCTTTCTGTCGTTCCTGTGCGCCGTCGTCATGACGCTCGTGTTGAGTCGTTTCGAACCACCGCCCGAGCGTGCGCAACTGACAAACCTTACCGTGCACACGGTCGAAGACGCGCCGGGTCCGTGGGTGGGGCTGAAGGCCTGGCCGGGTCTCTGGAAATGGGCGCTGGGTATCAGCCTTGGCTGGTTCGCGTTCACCGCGCTTTGGGAGTGGTACGGCCGGACGCGCTGAGCCCACGTCGCGATGCGGCACGCAGGCCCGCGCCGTGCACGTCCCCGGCCGGGAGCCCGGCTACGGCGGGCACGTCCGCAGGTGTTTGAGCAGTTGATCCAGCGGGCAAGTCGCCAGCGCGACGAAGCGGTCCGCGCCGCCGTAGTACACGTGCAACACGCCATCGATGACGACCTTGCCGCACGGAAACACGCAGCCGGCGTACATGCCGTCGACCTCGTAATCCATCTCGGGCTGCAGCAGCCAGTCCGGCGTGCGATGCAGCACCCGTGTCGGTTCGTCGAGCTTCAGCAGCAGGGCACCGAGTCGATACCGGCTGTCGGGGCCGACCGCGTGGTAGAGCGTCAGCCAACCGTACTCGGTTCGCAGCGGTGGCGTGTTTGCCCCCATCTTCTGCTCCCAGGGCTGCCTGGCCGTGCAAAGCAAGCGCGAATCGCGCAGGCTCAGCAGATCCTGCCCGTGTGCGATCCAGATGGACGGGTAGTCGGTCCCGAAGCCGCGGCCTATCCATTCCATTGGCCGATGCAGCATCCAGAACTCGCCCCCGATCTTCTCCGGAAACAGAATTGCGTCACGGTCGTCAACCAGCGCGTCGGTGATCCGGCCCGCGCGGATGAATTTCTTGAAATCCCGCGTGATCGCCAGCCCGGTCCCGGTCGCGTTCGACCGCAACCGGCGCGGGAACTCCGGCGGGCACTTCGGCGCGCGGTAGGGGGCATGATCATTCAGCCAGTACTGCCCCGGCGGAAACGGGCGGCTGGCGTAGGTAATGTAGAAGTAGTCGTGCATCTTGACGATGCGCGCATCCTCGACGCAGCCCGCGTCGAACCCGTCGCGGCTCGGCTCGAAGACCGGGTCGGGCTCGCACTCGAAGTGGCGTCCATCGCGACTGTGGGCCAGCCCCAGCCGGATGACGTGCTGCTCGTCGAAACCCGCGGCGCGGTACAGCAGCAGCACTTCGCGCCGCTGCTCGTCGTACCACGCCCCGGGATTGGTCGTGACCATGGATTCCCAGGGGTGCGCCGGGTTCGGCCGCAGGATCGGGTTGCCTTCGTAACGCTCTAACTTCATGACACGACTTTCTATGCCTCCGCGGCCACAGGCGCTGCCGAATCGGGCCCGGTAGCCGTGCGCGGGGACGGGGACGGGAGGTTGCGGTACCAGAATACATACAGGCCCGCACAGCTCAGCACAAACAGCGCAGTCGAAATCCAGCCGGCCGCATACCGGCCGATCATGAACTGCATCGGCGCCAGGTACATCGTGATCATCCACACGAACGCGATCGGCAGCGCGATGAGGTCGTTGCGGTGCTCGCGGCGGGTCGCGGCCCGCAGTTCCGGCGTGAGGAGCTGCAGATGCTGGCCCCAGAAACCGAACGGCCGCGTCATCCGGTAGAAGCGCTCGAGCACGGGCGCGGGCGTCGGATCGCCGAGGTACGTGCCGAGGATCGCCAGGACCAGCGAGATCGGCGTGAGCACCAGGAACTGGGTGACCTCGCTCAAGGCCTGCTCGGGGTATTTCGTGTTGTAGACCATGACCAGCAGGGCGGCGACCAGGCCGCCGAACATGCCAGCGGCGAAGCCGGTCCCGTTGAAGCGCCACCAATAGAAGCGCAGCAGCAGGGGCATGCCCATCCCAGAGGCCAGGCCCATCGTGATCCAGCCCCAGATGGAGTTGATGTCAGCCACCAGGTACGCCACCGCGAACGAGACGCCAATGAGCACGGCGCAGAACGCGTACGTACTCATCAGCAGCTCGCGCGTGTTCGCCAGCGGCCGCAGGAACGGCTTGTACAGGTCATTCGTCCACATGGCCGCGGCTTTGTTCACCGTCACGTTGAACGTCGAGAGCGACGCGGCCATGAGGGCCACCAGGATCAACCCACGCACGCCGGCTGGAATGGTGTGGATGATGACGGCGGGGACGATACGCTCGGCGTTCACTGTGCCTTCGTAGCTGAGCAATTCGAGCCGGTCGGCCCAGCCAGCGCCTAGCACCTGCTGCAGCGACGCCACCAAAGCGGTGTGCTGGTCGGGGTGCAGCTTGATCTGGCTGAGGACCTCGCGCCAGGTCGCCGGATTGGCCGGCACGTGCTCCTTGATCAGGGCGGTGGCCTGGGCGATCTGACCCGGGTCGGGGAAGAAGCTCTGGACGAGGTAGATGCCCAGAATGGCGAAGGCGATCATGAACGGCCAGCGTGCCAGCATCAGCGTGGACCACAGCCAGGCGAGCAGCCCGCATTCGCGCTCGTCGCGCGCGGCGAAGAACTGCGGCTCGTGGCCGGTCCCAAAGCCGCTGATAATGAGCTTGTTAATGACCAGGAAGACCATCGTGTAGAGGAACAGATGCTCGTATTGCCCGTAGCCGGGCGGGACCGTGGCTTGCCAGTTCGGGAAGGAATACGCCCATTCTTTCGCCCCGGTCACCGTCTGGGCAAGCTGCGCGAACGTTCCCGGATCGTCCATGCGCGCGATGGCCAACACGCTGATGATGACGATCCCGATCACGATCAGGGCACACTGGAACAAGTCTGCAAACACGACGCCGTACAGCCCCGACGCCACCGTGCTGACTGCCGCCGCCAGGACGAGCACGAGTGAGCACTGGAACGGCGTGAAGGGGACGAACTGCGAGATAAACATGCCCGTGCCCACGGCGAGGTACGTCAACATGCTGGCCGTGAAGACGATGAACACGATCGCCGTCGCGACACGGGCAAACTTGCCGCCCTGCCCGTCACCGAACCGAAACGTCATCCACTCCGCCACGGTCATGCACCCGGACCGGCGATGCCACTTCCCGGTCCAGATCATCTGGCAGAGCATCGCCAGCGACAGGCCGCCGCGAAACTCGATGAACAGGCCGCGCGGCCCGAAGATGTACAGGAGCGAGATGATGAGCATCGTTCCGGCCAGGTCGAGGGAGTAACCCATGCCGGAGATGCCGAGCATCCACCACGGAAGGCTCTTCTCGGCGAGGAAATAGGAGTTCATGTTGCGCGAGGCGAGCCGGCGGAACCACAGGCCCAGCGCCACCAGGCCCACGATGTACAGCCCGATGATTGAGTAATCCAGGGCATTCAGCGTCGTCATCGCACGCAGGGCCTCTTACTTTGCACCCGTTGTCAGGATCACCAGCGCGCCGGCGGGAATCTCCACGGTCAGACCCTCCGCGAGCCGCACATCCGCCTGCTGGCCCGCGGGGCCGGGAAAGATGTCATGCCCGTTGGCGTCCACGGTCTCGGGCCAGCAATCCACGCGGTTGTCATTGTCCGCGTCGATGTACTTCCATTCTTCGAGCGTTACGGCGTCCGTCGCCGCCGGGGCCTCGATCCGCAGGCGCCGCGGCCATTGGTCGTGGTTGACGATCGCGATCGAATAGCCGCCTGCGGACGCGAGCTGTGCCGCCGCGACGCGCAAGCCGGGGATGCCCGTGGCCTCGACCTCCACCGGCCGGCAGCCGGCCGGGAAGGTGCGGGCCAGCGCCGCCCACGCGAAGAACCAGGGCCGGAGCTGCTCCTCCTCCGGGTGGCCGTGCTCCGCGCCGAGGATGTTCCACATCCCCCAGATCTTGCGGCGCTCGTAGGCGTCGGCCGGAAGCTGCTCGTCCAGGCTGTTCATGCACTCCTCGCCGTCGCCCAGGAAGTACATGGCGTCGTCGAGGTCCCACGCGATCACGCCGCTGACGCCGGCCCGCAGCGCCTGGATCGCGGCGTCCGCCATGGCCAGGCCATACCAGAAGCGGAAGACGTCCGGGTTCTGGTCGCGCTTGGTCTTGCCGTCCATGATGCCGAGTTCGCCGAGGATGAACCGCTTGCCGGGATCAGCGCGGTTGATCTGCCGCAACTGCTCGCGGGCATAGAGTTCGAGCAGTCCGCGGCGGATCTCCTCGCGAAACACGTACCAGTGCTCGTCATAGATCCCGGTGAGCCGCCGCAGGGCTGGGTCGCGCAGCGCGCGCGTCGTCAAGTCGCGATCGCCGTCGGGTGCGGCAATCCGGATGTCGCGCTCCAGCCCGCGCTGGCGCAGTTCCTGCTCCAGGTTCAGCAGGGCCGCGCGCCAGTCCTCCGGCGTGATGTTGCTCCACGACCCGTGCGGCTCGTTGATCAGGTTGTAGTAGCGGATGCAGGTGTACTTGCGCTCCCGGAGAAAATAGGCAATGGACTCGCCCACGATCTGCGTCCAGCGCGGGTCGGCGCTTGCCAGGTTGAGTTCGCGACCGCTGGGACGCGCCCACTCGCCGAGCAGCACCGTCGTTCCGTTCCGCTCGCAGAAATCGAGCAGCCGCTGGAGCTTCTGCATGTACAGCGTGTTCCAGTCGTACACCGGCTGGCCGCGCGCATCGAAGCCGCGGCAGTACCAGAACGCATCCAGCATCACGCGGCTGAGCGGCAGGCGCAGGAACTCAACCCGCCGAAAGACTTTGGCCCAGTCCTCCGGTGACAGGTCATGCCAGGGGTACGACGCCCACTGCACGCCGATCCCGAGAAACTCGGTGGTTACCGGCTCGGCAAATTCGATGCGGACCGTGGCGTCGAGCTTGGCGCCGTCGGCGGCGGCGCCCGCCGCGCCGCGCGGCGCGGCGCAACCGTGGTTGGTAGCGGCACAAGTCAACACGAGCGCGATTCTCCAGGCGTGCATCACGGTCCCTTGTGTCTTGAAGGTCTACGGCGCGAGCGCACGCTGCAGGAGCGCATAGTCGCTCAGGTCTGTGTCGGCGTCGCCGTCTGCATCCATGCACACGCAACCCATGCCCGGTGGCACCGCCGGGCCGGACAGGCAGGCGGCGAGCACGAACAGGTCCCCCGCGGCCACCGTGCCGTCGCCGTCGAAGTCCAGCTCCGCCTGTGTCACGGTCGCGACAACCGTGAGCGTGCTCAAAGCGGGCAGGGTGACCGTCAGTTCGAAGTTGGCGTCGAATGCCACGCTGCGAGCTTGGGCTTCGCCGACATCCGGTTCGCCGATCGCCGGATCGCCGGCGTAGGTCTGCACGAAGGCCGTCGCGGACCGAACGTCGACGCACGCGACATTGGTCAGTCGGACGGTGGCGGTCTGGGTCGTGGCGGTCTCGTTGGCCAGGCCGATCACCAGCCGGTTGCCGAGCAGGTAAGCCCCGGTGTATACGCCGGGATGCTCACCGGCGGCCACCAGCGGTGTGCCGCCCACCGGGATCTCCGGGTAGAGCGTCTCCAAGGCGCCGTACACGGGCTTCGGACTGGCCCACAAGTCGATCAAACCCCACGCCTTCCCGACCTGCTGCACCGCCGACGGAAAGTCGAGCAACTGCCAGATGAACGGCGCGTTTGTCCCGGCGTTCAGCAGACCCAGCGTGTTCCCGAAGACCCGCACCGCGTAGGGCATGGTGTTCGTCACGCTGTAGTAGGGGAACACGGCGTTCGGGTCCCACTCGCCATAGTCATCGGCGTTGGGGTACGTCACGCCGAACCAGGTGCGGTTGTGCGTGGCATACTCGGTCACGAACTGCGGCAGGTTCGGGTCGCGGGCCGTCGCGGCGTTGCCATACGCGGGCCACGCGTACTGGATGCACGCCGGTCCGCAACTGTCGTAGCTGCCCCACGCGTGTGCCGACCAGATGTCGTGCGCGGCCACACCGGCGACATCGAGGGCGTTGAGGTAATAGGGCGCGTTGCTCAGGTTCGACGTGCCGGGGCCGACGATGCCGACGCCGCGCAGGTCCGGCGTCCCCCCGGCGCCGTCGTAGCTGTCTAGGCCCGCCCGCACCTGCTGGACGAGCAGGTTGTACTGTGCCGGCGTAATGCCGGTGCTCCACTGCCCGCCGCTGTCCGGCTCGTTCATCAGCTCGATGTATTCGATTGGGATGGCGTGCAGGTACAGGTCGTACACCTGCGCCACCCACCATTGCGCGAACGCCGGCAGCTGGGCGTCCAGCAGGCGGCCGTTGGCGTCCACGAACTGACTCGGAGCGCGCCAGATCATGTAGATCCACTTGATCCCGAGCTGGTCCGTGACCTGCCGGGTGGACTGCATCTGCGCCCACGTCGCGCTCTCCCGTTCGATCCGGATGTAGCGGATGTTGAGATTCTGCAGGGCCTGATACTGCTGGACCGCGTTGTAGCAGTACCCCCAGAGCTGCGCGCCGAAGCCCGCGAAGGCTGGCCCGCGAACGGCCAAGTCATACGTGATTGGCCCGGCCTCCACGCGCTCCAACACCGCGTCGTCAAAAATGCCCATCCCGCCGTCTGTCACGTTCGGCTGCATGAACACCAACACAATGCCCGCGGTCGTCGTACCGGCCGGCGCAACGCCTTGCGGCCCCGGCGCCGGCCGCCATACATCGGCGGGCGGCGTGTTCGCGTCCAGAACTTTCAGGGATTGCGACGCCAGGATTGTGCCGCTGGCATTCTTGAACTCGAGCTTGATCCACAGCGAGCTGCTGCCGGTCAGGGGGGCACTTAGCGGGTTGTACACCCAGCACTCGGTGCGGAAAGTCTGCCCGCCGGCCGCCGGCACAAACTGGTGCACGCCGCCGGCGTGATAGGCGTCGTTGTACACCCCCGCCCCGCGCAGCACGCGCTCCCCGCCGTGCGCCGCGAAGCCCAGCTCAGCGGCCGCCACGCTCTGCATGTGGCCCCAGCCGCCATAGCCGGTCGGCCAGCCGGCGCTGTGCTGCTCGAACCCGGGATTGTTCAGCAGATTCTCTGCCGCAGCCAGCGCCGGCGTTAGCCAGCCGACGATGAGCACAATTCGCCACGCACGCGTCAAGACGCACTACTCCATACAGCGAGGGCGGGTCGCGTGAACAAACGCGACCCGCGACCTCCATCACCACCACGTGTCTCTGCCCAGCCGGTCGTTACTCGGGACCGCTGGCAAACAGGAAGTACGCCTGAACATCCACGAAGTCGACGTCACCATCGCCGTCCGCGTCATACAATTGACACGGCGCGCTGGCTGGCGTGCCGGCGCCGCTGAAGCAGCGCTGCACGGCCGCGAAATCGACCAGATCGATGTCCGTATCGGGGTCGCTGGACGTCGGGATTGGCGCAAACGACAGGTTGTCGGCGGTCAGCGCACCGCCGGCGCCCCAGGTTGCGCTGCCCTGTTCCATGCCGACCCCGATGCGCAGCCCGTCCGGCTGACCAGAGTCATCGAGGAAGCCGGGCGTGGGCCCAATGCAATCCTCGAAGTCCTCGAAGATCACGGTCTGCCAGCCGTTGGTGGGGTCGTTGTACTCCAGCTTGAAGTTATCAAACCAGACGGTGGCATTCGCGTCTTCGTACGACTGATCGTGTGTGTAGAGGATGATGGTGAAGTTGTACTTCCCACGGTTCTTGTTGAACGGGGTGCCGACCGGAGTGGCCGTGTTCAGCGTTCCGCCAACGGCGTGCCACTGGTTGTCCGCGTCGCATTGGAACTCCAGGTTGTGCCCCTGCGTGTCCTCGGCCCGCAGGATGATCGGTCCGGGCGTGACGCCCCACGTGCCTTTCAGGTCGCACGTCAGACGCACACGACTCAGATCCGTGAGGCTGATCACGACGTCCCGCCAGACCGAGCCGGCCCAGAACCACGTGCCGGTGATGCCGCTTACGTCAAGGCGGCCACCTTTCGTGCCCAGCGTCCCGCAACCCTCGCAGCCCTGCACGCTCACTGGCCCCAGGGTGCCGTACGACGTGCCGTAAAATGCGCCTTCGCCAGTGATCCCGCGGTCCCAGTTGTAGACCACGGGGCTGGCCAGCACGCCACCGACCGGCGGCACGGTGCTCTCCGCCGCGCCGAGTTCGCCGCCGATGCGCTGGAAGTTGCCGTCCGCGGTGCCAGCAAACCAGAGCCGGCCCGTTTCCAGCTCATACCCCTCGGCGGCTGGCGTGATGTACAAGTTGTCGATCGTCAGCTTGCCGCCCCAGTCCCAGCTCGTCGCCGTACCCTTCATGTAGACGGCCACGGTGAACGGGCCTTTGTTCGGGTCGAACACACCGTCGCCGCTGCCGAAGGGACCCGCAACGTTCGTGTTGGACAGCGGGCCGCCCACGCTCTGCCAGGTGTTGTTGGCGAGCACGTCAAAACCGATGTAGTCCTGGTCTGCGTCCAGGATCCGCAGCTCATAGTGGCCGGCTTTTTCCAGCAGGCTGGTGGACCACGTGCCCTTGATCGTCGCGGTCAGGTTCACGTTGGCCAGGTTCGTTGAGGCGAGCAGTTGGTACCCGAAATTCGCCTGCACCCACCAGTACGACGCCGAGTCGTTCCGCGAGATCTCGTGGGCTTCAATCACCGCCGCCCCGCCCGGGTTGCCGCCCGTCGTCACGCCACGGGCCCAGATGCCACCGTTTGGCACCGTGACTACGCAGCTCTTGGTGCCCGCGACGGCGGTTTCATCTTGCAGCCCGCTGTCCCAGTCGCTGGAACTGCCGGAGCTGCCACCCGCGTTCACGAGCTGCGTCACCTGGCCGGTACCCGTCACCGTCGAGAAGTTCTGATTCAGCGGCGGGACGATGCGGTAGGCCTCGACCCGCACCTGGTAGGCGCCGCCTGGCTGCGTGCCCGCGACATCGGCCCACAGCGCGAGCTGCCGGGGGTCCGCCACGACCGGCGGGGTGATATCGCTCCAGCGCATCGTGTTCGCCCAGTTGCTGCCGTGCGTGAACGAATTGCTGAAGTAAATGTCATCCACCTGCAGGGCGCCACCGGTGCCCCAACTGCTGTCGTACCCGATGATGACGCGCAGCGTTGGGCTGCTGGGGTTGAAGACGCCCGTCGCCGGTTGGGAGTTGGCGTCCATCTCGATGGCTTCATCGAGCGTGCCGCCCAGAGTGACCCATTCACCCGTGGCCGCCCCCACGGACGGAAAGACCAGGCGGTTGCGGCGCGAGTCCTCGATGCGCAGGTTGTAGGTGCCATACTGCTCACCCTGGCCCGGGTCGACCACCCCGCGCACCCGCGCCGTCAGGCTGTACGCCGTGTAGTCGAACTGCGGCGCGCCGCTGATTGCCTCCAGCGACACGCTGTCGATGTAAACGGAGCCGCCGCCCGCGCCATCCACCTGGAACTTCGCCCGCACGTAGAATGTGCCCGGCGGTGCCGACAGCTGCAACGGCGTGTTGAGGAACCACTGCTCCAGGGGTGTGTTCTCGTCCAGGATGACCTCGCTGACGCTGTCCAGCTCCACACCGTTCACGTCCAGGAACGACAGGATCATGTCCAGGTGCTTGCCGCCGTACAGCGGCTCGGCGGCGCGATGCCACGAGTAGCAGGTCAGTTCCCAGGTCTGCCCGGGCGAAGCCATCACGTCCTGCCACAGCGCGCTTGTGCCCCACGTCTTGATGATGTAGGGCGGCGAGACCGGCGGCATCGTGTAGCCCGAGCTGACCGGGTCCATGATCACGACCGAGCAGTAGCCCGTCGTGCAGTTGCCCGACCACTGCCAGCCGGTGGGGGGCGGCCACCAGAAGTTCCAGTCAAACCCGGAATTCTGGAGCACTCCGCCGCCGCCGGGAAAACCGGTCGGCACCAAGAAACTCAGCCCGCCGTACCACGCGCCCGAGGCCCCGTGGACCACGATCTCGCCGGCGTGATCGCTGTAACCGCTGTTCAGCGCGGCCTGCGCGGCGACCGTGCCGTTCAGCGTGCCGCCGTCACGCGTGGCAAAAAACGCGCTTTCGGCCGCGACTCCGTCGTCCCAGTTCGGCGTGTTGCCGGATACGTTCGGGACGGTGCCGTCGCTCGTCAGGAACACGCCGCCGCCGGTGCCCGTGGCGGTCGAAAACGGCTCATCCAGCAGGTCGTGGCTGACGTTGCTGACGATGAGTTGCGCGGCCCCGGACCCGTTGACGCCGGCACCCGGCTGGCCGTGCACCTCCATGTCAGCCTTTGCATACCGCGCGGTGTAGCCCCACACGGTTTCGTTGAGCAGCCCGGAGTCCCATTCGTCCAGACCACCGGAGCCACTGCCGCTTAGAAAGACGCCGCCACCGCTGCCGGTGACGCTGTCGAAATTCTGATGAAAGACCTGTGCTACGGCGGGCAGGCCCAAGACCAGCGCGCCCAGCGCGGTGGCTAGCGTTTTCATTTCACCCTCTTAGCGGCTGCGCCGCAGGCACAGAACCAGCGCCAGCATGACCAGACTGCTGGGCTCGGGGGTCAGGTTTGCGGTGTCATACTGGAACCAGTGGGTCGTGGCGTTCGGCGCCGGCTGGCCCCAATGCTGCATGCCCAGCACCGCACGCACCGCCACCGTCCCGGGCGGTGCGATCCGCGTCATCTCGCGCGGCAGGAACGTGTACCAGTAGTAGAAATTGTACGTCTGCGAGCCGTTGTTCAGCATGTTCCAGTCGGCGTCGTAGAACTCGAGCTTCATGAACGCGCGGTCGCCCGGCGGGCCATTCGGGTGATCGTTGATCGTCCAATAGCCGCCGTACCGGATGTACGCCGACAACGTGTACGCGACACCCGGGTAGGCCGGCACGGTCTGATGGATCGCGGCGTAACCCTTGCCGGTGACGCCCAGCTCCTCGGACCACAGGCCGCTGTGCACTTCGTTGGGGTCGTTGGTCATCTCGGCCCACGCCGTGCTGCCCGTGTTCGGCTCAGTGTACAGCGCCTTCACCCAGCCGTCCGGCAGCATATCGCTGTCCCCGTCGATCTCCATGCCCGGGTTGTACAGCAGGTTTGCCGACACCACCGGGTTGCCCAGCAGCAGGACGAGCCCGCCGACCAGGCACCACAACGCTGTTCTTGTCCCTCGCATGTCTGCTCCTCTCGCGTGTCTCTCTTCGCCGCGGCGCGCCTCCTGCGGCCACCGCTGCGCCTCGGATGGTTCCGAGTCAGGTTGAAGTGACCTACACCTGTTTCCTCATCAAGGTGTCCTTGCGACTCGGCCCGGCGTACCAAACGCCGCGCCGCTTGTTGCCTAGTCCCGCGCGCCGCCGTTGGTGTACGGCGAAACGCGCACACGCGGCGTGTAGCGCTTCGGGAGCGCGGGCCGCTGCGTCGTCGCCCGCGACCACTCGCCCATTGGCTTGGCCCGGTCACCGTGACAATCCGCGTACAGGATGTTCACGGCGCCGTCCGGGTGCCGGTTGGTCGGGATCCGGGGCCCCATGAACTGCACGCAATTTCCCAGGTACGGCCCCACGGCGTCGTCGTTCGGCGCGCCCAGTTGCCAGCTATTGAACAAATTGGCGTCGTCGCCCACGTTCGCGGTCTGCCCGGGCTTGACGCCGTTGTTCGCGCCGGCATCGATGAGCAGCGCCACCGTCGCCGGCTGGTAGATCAGTTCCATGCGGCCGCGGAGACGTTCACCCGGAGCGCGGTAGCAGGGGCTGCTCGGGCCATACTGAATCCCGCCGACGCATTCGTAGCACTCGCCGGCCTCGTTTGTCGAGCGCCAGCAGGCCGGAAAGCGCACCGGGGTGGCCGTATCCTCGATACCGGCGATGTCCTCGTTCAGGCCGTAGCTCAGCCGGCCCCAGTATGAGACCCCGTTGCCCCCGCCGCCGTTCGGATCCGGCCCGATCAGTCCGGAGGCATCGCGCGGAAAGTAGGGGGTCGCCACCTGGACCTGGTCGGCCGGGCAGACGGCTACGGGGAACTGGTTGCTCATCCGGTCGCGCTTCGACGCCGCGTCGGGCCGCGTGGACCGCGCGCCCCAATCCCAATTGTTGCGGATGCCCAGGCCGCTGCCGCGTGCGAGGGCCACGGGCCAGGACAGCAGCTCGCCGCCGTCACCGTACATGAACTTGGTCTTGCCCGGGTCGGCCTGGACCAGCCCGTTGGCCGTGGACGCGATCTGGAACCGGCCCTGGCGCTCGAGCGAGAAAGTGTGGGTCATCTGACCGAGGCTGCGCACGTTCGATAAGCACACGGTGGACTTCGCCTGGTTGCGCGCCCCGGACAGCGCCGGCAACAGAATACTGAGTAGCAGCGCGATGATCGCCACCACGACGAGGAGCTCGATGAGCGTGAAGCCCGTCGCGCCCCTGCAACGACTTCTGGACCCCGTTACCCGAAAGACGCCTGCCATGCCTCGCTCCGTCTCGTTGCTCAAGAAGACCGTGTGCCGCGCTTGCCATTCCCCCCGGGCCCCGTGACCTCACCCGCGTGCCCGCTGTCCGGCCGTGGCGCTCCAGTTGACTCGTTGATCTCGAAGAACCCGGGCAGCGTGATCTGCAGCGGCGTCGCCGCCTGCCCGGCCAGAATCTGCTTCAGGGCCTGCCCGGCCTTGGCCCCGACGTCGAAGGCGTTTTGGCATACGGCCGTGAGCGTCGGGTGCACCGTGTGGCGCAGGTCCGTGTCGTCGACACCCATGATGGACAGGTCCTGCGGCACCCGGATGCCCAGCCCGTGGGCGGCCTTGAGACCGCCGATCGCCAGCAGCCAGTCCGCGAAGTAAATCGCCGTGGGCCGGTCCCGCATGCTCATCGTCATCTTCAGCACGGTGGCGCCGCCGGCCACGTCTGCCGGGTGCCGGAAGACCAGATCCTCCTCGAGCGGCAGGCCGTGCTTGGCGAGGGCCTCGACATAGCCGTTGTAGCGGTCCAGATGATCGTGGTCGGGCACGTTGTGCGTCGCGAACGCAATGCGTTCGTGCCCGAGCGAGATCAGGTACTCGATGGCCCGGATGCTGGCGGACCGCGAATCGCAATCCACATAGCTGATCCGCTGGCCGGCCTCGAACCGCTCCGAGATCACCACGTGCGGGAAGCCCAGCTCCGCCATCGCGGCGCACACGTCACGCGACTCCGACATCGTGCGCACCACTACGCCCAGCATGCCCATCCCGGCGATCAGTTCCGCGTATTCCAGGTCGGATTGCCGGCGCCGCTGCGGATTGAGAATGACGACGCTGTACCCGTCGGGCTGCAGACACTTGGACAGCCCGTCGAGCACGGCGGCGTCGAAGGGATGCGAGAGGGTCTGCTCGCCGATGTACACGAACCCCACGAGGGCGGCGCCCCGCTGGGGCGTCGCGCGGAAGTATCCGGAGCTGTTGGCCACCGCCAATACTCGCCTGCGCGTGTCGGGACTGATGCCGCGTTCGTTGTGGAGGGCGCGCGAGACCGTCGCGATCGACACGCCCGCACGGTCCGCGATCTTGCGTACAGAAGCCATAGTCTTCATCTACTTAAGGCGCGGACGGGCAACCCTGCGACGCGGCAGTTGCGTTACGCGCCCGCGTAACTGATACGGTACACGCCATGCTAACAAGCGTAACGGCCAGCGTCAAGGGGGTCGCGCAAGTTTTCCACTTGCCGCCCGCGCAATCCCGGATTGCTTATGGGAATCAGGCCCCAGCCCGCCGCCAGCAGGTGTATCGGTACTGTAACGGTACATGCGATCGTATCTAGGTACGGCGTACCGGCATTGCGGTCCGCAACCGGCGGCGCGAGACCCGATCCGCACGCCGCGGCGCTGACCTACGCCGTGACGCGCAGCAGATTTGCCTTCTCGTGGGCTGCGGCTAGTAGAACAGGAACGGCCACCAGTTCTTCATGGGCTGGCCCTCGTCGTCCTTGCACGCATTCCCGTGGCCCGGGATGTTCTGCCGCCAGTAGATCAGCCACGGCCCCATGCAGTCGGGCGCCAGCTCGCGGTAGCGCGCGAACTTCGCGCACGTCCACGGCTCGGCCAGGTCATGGCCATCCGGGCCGTCCCCCAGCCGATAGTGCTCAATCGTCGCGCGCACCGCGAACGGGCTGTCCAGGTCGTAGTGCCGCCGGCTGTTCGGCGTGAAGTGCACGTTGCCGCCCACGCAGTAGTAGTTCTCGATCCGGTATTCCTGCTTGCCGTCCGTGACGACGGCCGTCTTCTCGTCCGGGTAGGTGATGCCCTTGCCCTCGCCCCACAGCGGGTAGAACGAGATCCAGGGCAGCTTCCAGCGTTTGTCCAGGTCGTGGCTCGCGAACTCGTAAAAGTACTTGCGGTAGTACGGAATCACCGCGCTGTTGGCGGTGCCCTCCATCGCGTGCGACAGGCTTTCGACGTTGCAGCCGATGCCGCGCTCGCTGTTGATGAAGCTGATTCGCAGGCTGCGTCCGAACCACGGTTCCGCGGGGTCGCCGCCGTTGCCGGCGTGCCGGTGCTCGTCCCCCACACGTTCGAACCGCTCGTTGTAGACGGGCTTCCATTCCGTGCACTCGTACGGGGCGCCGGCCTCGCGCTGATACGCGAAGAACCACAATTCGTGGATGATGCCCCGCGCCACCAGCTCATTGAGTTTCAGGAACCGCTTGGGCTCCTGCGGATCGGTGTAGCCGTAGTACTCCGCGAACTGCTCGCTGTAGAGCTCTTTGTACGCGAAGTTCATCCCCTTCGCCGCCGCCCGCGGATATCTCGTCGAGTTGCCATCCGGGGTCGGCGTCTTGGGATCGGCGTCCCGCAGGTCCACGAGCCTGGCGATCTGCCATTCAATGAACGGCTCGGCCTTCTCGTCCTTGTAGCCGTGGTAACGCGTCCCCTCCGTCAGCGCCGCCGCCAATTGCCCGGCCATCTTCTCGGCTTTCTCCATGCCGAACCCGTTGGAGAAATTCAGCACCAGCACGCGCGGCCGCATCTTGCGCAACGAGTCGTGGTGCGCCACGAGCCACGCATCCGAATTGGCACGACTGGTCTTGTTCGGCCAGATTGTGAGATCGTTAGGGTACTCCGGCGCCGCCGGCTCGGCCTGCGGCGGCTCCGCTCGGCCCGGCGCGTGCGGGACCAGCAGACTGATGAGTAGCGCGCCCGCGAGGGAAAGCCGGGCGTTGGTGTGACCGAGTAAACCGCCGTGCATCTTCATTGTGCGACTCCCATCTCCCGCGTCATCCGCAGGCGACCGCGTGACGTTAGCACCCGCCGGCGCACCATTCGCCCGCGCCGGCACCATGGTAAACGACCAGCTTCCGGCCCGCCTGACTCACGGCTGTGACGCCGGCTGCCTCGCCACCTGCTCGACCACGCCACGCAGCCACTCGAGTGGCCGGCTTTCCGCGACCATCGTGACGTGCTCGGCCTGCGCGATCTGCATGAAACGCTCGAAAACCGCCCGGATGCTGTCGTCCACCGGCCACGGGGCCGCGCCGGCCTCCGCATCCTTCCGCAGTGTTTCCCAACGCACCAGCAGCGTGTACAGCAGCGGCAGCTCGGCCACCTGCACGCGCTGCCGCAACGCGACGTCTTCGCTGGCGGCCGTTTCGGCCTGCCCGAGCAGCCTCAGGCCCGCGCTCAGCATCGGCAGCGAGAGGAATTTGGCATCCGCCGGCGAGAAGCAGCCGAGCGCATCGCCGCTCGCCGCCACTGCGTCATGCGTCAGCTTCAGGTACTCGCGAATGGGGCCGGCCGCCGGGCCGTAGTAGCCGTCGAGGAACTCGTCGATCAGCTTCTGCGCGTCCAGCGTGGGGTCCCACAGCAGCTTGGCCAGCACCCACCCGCGCAGCTCCGCCATTTCCGAGCCGTACGACTGATACGCGCCCTGCTCGAACACGCCGCGCACGCCGTGCTCCACGAAGAACCGCACGTTCGGGCCGAGCACACGCAGGTTCGGGTGCGGCAGGATGTAATGATTGAAGTTCGTCGTGTAATCCCAGATGTAAAGCCGGTCGCAGATCTTCGACCAGCCTACGATGTCGTCGCGGAAAGCCCGGTTGCGCTCATCCGCCAGCGGCACACTGAACGAGCATTCGATGCTGCACAGCCGCACGATCACATTCGGCCGCGGCCGCACCTTCGCCGGCGGCCTGCGCGTGTACTGGTAGGCGAGCGTGTCGATCGCCACGTTCGGGAACTCGGGCTCGATTTCCGCGGCCACCGCATTGACAAAGCGCAACAACGCGCCCGCCGGGCTGCCTTCTTCCTGGTCCACGGCGGCACACCGCGCACACTGGCAGGGATTGAAGCAATCGTTCTGCGAGACAGATGCGATCGTCGCCGCCGGGTTCGCGCGCAGCCGCTCCTTCAAGTTCTTCACCAGCTCGGCCCGCATTTCTTCGTTCGTCAGGCAGAGCTGGGCATTCGCCGCCGTTCGCTGCCCGCCGATCTCGCTGAACCACTCGGGATGATCCTTGAAATACCGGTCCGGCGGAATGAGCCCGTAGAACGTGTGCACGAAGCCTTCGTAGGTGTGCTTGCCGCCGCGGGCCGCATCGAGCCGGTCCGAATTCCCATTGCACTTATTGCGGACTGCCCAGTCTCCATCCAGCGCGTCGAACCAGAATGACTCGCGATACTCCAGCCGCGGCACGAAGCGGATGCTCAGCGGCCCGACGCGGAGGGTTGGTTTCTTCGGAATCGTGCTGACCTTCGATGACCACCAGCGACACCCGACTGTGTCTTCGAGGAACGTATACACCGCGTAAAGCGTGCCCCGCGGCCGCCCGCCGGCCAGGATCAGGTCTTGCCCGGCCGTCCGGATCACGAGCCCCTCCGCGCCCAGTCCCTCCGTGGAGAACGCCGCGTCCGCGAGCTTCGCCGCACCCGGTCCGACCAGCAGCCGATTCTGCCCGGCGGCGGCCTGGTCGCTGACCGCAAAATCGCTTCCCGTGACCTGCTTGAGAAAGCTGGCCAGCTCCGCGGCTGCATGCCGCTCGGCCTCAGTGGCGTCCGCCGCGACCACGATCGCGGCCCGGTTGATGCCGTTCTCCGCAATGATGACGTCCTGCCCGTCGGCGTCAGCCACGCACCACGACGTCGCCATCCAAGCGACTGCCCCGATCAGCGACACACACTTGTTCATCCGTTGCACCTCTCCAGTAAAGGCCGCACCCGCGCAGGCTTCGGTCCGGCGGTTCATGCTTTCGGCAGCGGCGGGAACTCGACCTGCAAGTCCGGGTAAGTGCGTTGCATGAACTGAAGCGCCACGTACGTATGGCAGCGATCCACGCGCGGGTTTTTCTGGGTGGGGCAGCTACAGCCAAGGAAGACATCTGCCTCTCGGGCCTGGCGTGCCAATTCGTCGAACGCGGCGCGATCCGCGCGGAACCGCTGTTTCAGCAATGCGAGATACGCGGTCCGGAACGCGCGCCACGTCTTGTCGCCCGGTGCCGCGAGATACTGGGTCGCCAGCTCCTCGGTCGGCCGCAACGGGTGCGAAGTGTGCCAGCGTGTATCCATACGTGTGCCGCGCGGCAGTGGATCCGCCGGCGGCCGTTTGCCCCGATACATCCGGTAACGCGCCAACATGGTGGTCTTACTCCTCGCGCGCATTGTAGTGCCGGCCGCCGGCGCATGCACCTTGGCTCACCGGCGTGCAGAACTCTCACCGCTGGTCGTTGTCGGAGTGCAGTCCCGCCCGTGCTCGCCTGTGCACCGATATCCGAGATGCCTGTGCGTCAGTTCGGTCCAGCCGGCTGCGTGTATCGCTGCTGAAATCCCGCCAAGTCCGCCAGATCCACATCGGTATCGGTGTCCAGGTCTGCTGTCAGGCAACTGTGCCCGGGCGTGAACGCGACCCCCGGACCTCTGAGACACCAGAGCGCCGGCAGGAGGTCCGTGGGGCCGATCGCGCCATCGCCGTCGTAATCGCCGTTGGGCACCGGCTGCGGGGTGATCTCGATCACGCCGACCTCGCCGGCCGCGAGCACGACGGTGCAGCACAACCGCGGCGGATCGTCCAGCAGCACGAAGTCCAGCGGTGTGCCGGTGAGTACCGCACGGCACGCGAGCTGCCACGCGGTCGTCGCCAGGCCGCAGACCGGGAGATCCAACGTCAGCACGCTGGTGACGCCGGACGCACCACCATTGGGGCCGCGCATCGTCAGGTACACGGGCCCGCGTCCGAACGCCCCGAACCGCTCCAACTCCACTGCCGGCGCGCCGCTCGCGCCCGTCACTGGTTCCCAGCCGGCAGCGCCGAGGAGCTTGATCACCGGCATGTAGAACTGGAACAGCGGCCGGTCGCGCTCGTACAGCTCCGGATGCAGAAAGTAGCGGTCGGGTGCGCCGCCGTTCATCGGCCCGCCCGCGGAACTCACGGCCGGATAGAAGCCCCAGAAGAGCTGCCCGCGGATGAACTGCTCCATCTGCTCGTACGTGATGTACGTCGGGCTGCCCCAGCCCCACTGCAGCAGGTTGCTCACCACCTTCTGCCCCGCCAGCGCGCGGCGCAGACGGCTGGCCGAGCTCGCCTCCACGAGTTGCCACACCTCCGACCCCAGCAGGTCGGCATTCTGCGCATGAAAGCGCATCGCCTCGGGAAACAGGTTCAGCATCATGAGTCGCCCGCCGCCGCGCACCTCCGCCGCGATCGGATCCAGAAACTCGGCGTGTGCCTGCGGCGCGAGCTGCACCGCGCCGCCATCCGCCCACGAAAACGTCAGCGCACTGTCGCTCACCGCCAGATGTTCCGTCCGGCGGTTCTCCCAGCCACCCACGCCGTACGCCGCCGTCACCGAATCGATATAGGCGCCATCGGTCTCCTCGATCCGGTGCAGCACCCAGCTTTCACGGTAGAGACTGAAAGCGCTGGGCGCGGGCAGGTCCGGATCCGGGTTCAGCGGCCAGGCCTGGTTCCATACGCCGGGCGTCCACTCGTGCCAGAAGTAGTCGTCGAAGTCGATCAGGTACTGCCCCCCGGCGTTGCGCGGCGAAGCGCCGAGCACCGCCTCGGCGGCCTGCTGCCGCGGCACGCGCAACCAGGTCGGCTCGGCGTTGTCCCAGTTGTCGTTGTGCGCCGAGACCCACGACCCGTCCTCCGACTCGAACGCCAGGTCGAGACAGACGGCGCCGCTGCCGGTGGCCACGACGCGCAGTTCGTCCGCGTGCACGTACGGATGACCACTGTTGTAGTAACGCAGCGCGAGCCGCGCGCTGCCGATGCCCGTGGGCACCGCGTACTGACGGGTGAACGGCTCCCACGCATCGGGCTGCGTCACATTGAACCCGAACACGACGTGGGCCGCCGAGACGGGCGACCAGAACCAGCCCGGCGGCGCCGGTCGCGTGGCCGTGATGTCGTTCCCCTCGGCGTCGTAGAGCCGCACTCCCAGAATCTGTGTCGTCTCGGTCGATGCGGCCCGGGCCTGCCAGGTGATGCTCACTGACTCGCCGCTCGGCACGACAAATGGGCCGGCCGTCGCCAGTCCAGCGCCCGTGCTCATCCCGTCGCCGAGCACCACGTGCCCGGAGCCGCCGACGCCTCCCTCCGGCTGCCATGTCGCCAGCCCCGTCCCGCCGCTGGCCCAGGTCTCGAGCCGCGCAACGCGCTCCGCGTACGGCGGCTTGTTCGGATCGCTCCCCCACGGCTGCCACGCCAGCCACGGCTCGGTGTAGTAGAAGATGCTGATCCCGAGCTGCGCACACAGGGCACGTTCCTCGGCAGTCAGGCCCCAAGTCTCCAGCCACGCGAACCCGAAGTCCTGGGGATTGGGAATCTGGCTTGGGAGGATCGGGTACATCCACGCGCCTTCGCGTGTCGCACGTTTGACGAACGCATCCGGAAATAGTGTCTGGTAGCGCTGCACGGCGGCGCGGAACCCCCACTCCGCCGCGTGCCGAAACAAGAGGAGCGCGACGGCGGCGCGCCCGGCACCGAGCTTGAGGGTCTGCGGCGTGAGCGACAGCTCCCAGACCGATTGCAGCCCGGCAGATGGGTCGTATTCGCAGCGCTGCGCCGTGGGTGGGCCCATCGCCACGCCCAACGCAACCCCGCGCGTAGTGCTCGTCATGCTGCCCAGCGGATAGAAGCCCACGTCGTGCCCGGCCAATACGAACGTATTCCGGCACCGTTCGCCCGGTCCAACGTAGCGCGCCGTGTCGAGATCGTCCCACCACGACCAGTTCGTCGCGTCGATCGGCAACGCCCACGTCAGCACCAGCGGCCGGTCCTGCGGTTCGGCCGACAGGTCCTGCGCGGCGATGTCAATCCAGATGGCACCGCGCTCCACGACCGCGCGCGTCTCGATCTTCAGCTCATGCGTGGGCAACTCCACGACCTGTTCGAAGCCACCTGGAACGGGCGTCAGCGGCCCCGCCGCCACGAGCGCCTCGGTCCAGCCAATCCCGCCGGTCGCGTCGAGCTGCAGGTCATCGATGTGCACGAACGCGTCGCCGCCAGTCCAGTACCGCAGTGACACGCGCAGCGCCGCAGCCGTACGCGGCACCGCGTAAGCACATTCAAACGCTTCCCACATGTCCACCGTGGTGCAGCTTAGCCCACAGACGGCGTGTGCCTGTGACGTACTGGTCCAGCCCCAGCCCGGCGGGGCCGCCACGCTGGCGGTGATGTCGACGCCGTCCGCGTCGTAGACGCGCACGCAGAGGATTTGCAGCGTGGCGCTGCTGGCCGTCCGGGCTCGCCAGCCGATGCGGACATGCGTGCCGCCGGTCACGGCGATCGGTGCCGCCATGGCCATACCCGCGCCGGTCGTTTGTCCGTCGCCCAGTCGCAGGTGTCCGCCGCCCTCGTCCGCGACCCACGTGACATACGGACCGGCCGAGTTCCAGTCCGCGTTATGCGCGCTGGTCCACGGTCCACCATCGGTCGTGAAATTCAGCGCCAGCAGCTCCCCGGGCGGCAGGGCCTGGCCGATGCACACGCGCGCCGCGCCGGGTGATCCCGGCAACAGCGGTACGGTTTCACCCTCGATCTCGACGCCGGTCACCGCTCCGCTGGCTTGGTCGAATGCGACGCGCAAGCCGTCCGTCGTCTCAAGCGCGATTTGCGCACCGGCCAGTGGCGTGACGCAGACGATGAATACGTATAGCGCCGCCCTGGACACGATTCGTGCGCTCCACGTATGTAAGATCGGCTCGGGCGCGGGACCAGCTTCACCCGCGGTTGGTCCGCCGCTGCTGATCCGGCCATGCCCGGCGTGGCTTCGCGCGGCTCCCTGGCGCATGCCGACCCCATTCTACCGCGCCGGACACCCCGCGCATGGCATTTCCCCGTGTGTCAGGGCGCCGCGCATGACAGGCGCGCGGTGGCTGCTGCGGCGCGGCAAGTTCCGCTGGGCGGTCGCGGCAATGCACCGGCGCGGTATAATCCCGTCCAATTCTTCCAGTCACTCTGCGAGGATTCAGACATGGATCACCCGAGCCCGCCGGTCGCGTTCCGTCTGCCACACTGTTGTCCTGGTCACCATGCGCATCAAGGCATCGCCGACCTCACCCGCCGCGAGTTCCTCGGCTGCAGCGCGGGTGCGGTCCTGGGCGGTATCGCCCTGGCCCATTTATCGTGGCCGGCGCTGGCCGGCGGACGCGCCGACGAGCCTGCGCCGCCCGACCGCCGTGCCCTGCGCGTCAAGCCAATCCTGGTCTACGAAACGCCCGAGCGGCGTGAGCGGACGAGTTGGCGCAGTTGGGGTGGCATCCAGACCGCGGACGGAGCCCGCGCGGAAGTGAGCCGCATCGAGGGCGAGCTGAAGGCCCTACGCGGGCAGGCGGATTTCCCGGTCGAGTTTCAGCCGGCGGCCGCGATCCGCGGCGCGGGCGACGTGGCCGGCGTCGGCGACTTGGCCAACGCAGACACGATCCTGGTCTACGCTGCCGGCGGCGGAATGGACACGTTCGATGTACTGGCCGAGTTCGGCAAGCCCCTGATCATCTTCTGCCGCCACAAGTCCGGGCCGGTGTATCTCTGGTACGAGATCATCAGCCCGCGCTATCTGCGGCAACACACGGACAAGCTGGCGGTCAGCGCGCTCGACGAGGACGACGTCGTCATCGATAGCCAGGATGAGCTGCTGTGGCGCCTGCGGTCGCTGTGCGGCCTGGTCAACACCGTGGGCACGCGCATCCTCGCCATTGGCGGACCGGGTGCCTGGGCCCAGCCTGCGGGCGTCGTGCCCAAGCTCGTCGAAGACAAGCTGAAGTTCGAGATCCGCACCGTGTCCTACGACGAGCTGGGCAAGCTGATCAAGCAGGCCCGCTCCGACGACCAGGCGGTGCAGCGCGCCAAGCAGCGCGGCGAGGAGTACCTTCAGTTGCCGGGCAGCACGCTCGAGACCGACCGGCCCTTCGTCCACAACGCCTTCCTGCTCGACGACATCCTGCGTCGCCTGATGCAGGAGGCCGGGTGCCGGGCTATCACGATCAACGACTGCATGTCGACGATCATGCCGCTGGCCGAGACAACGGCCTGCCTCACGCTCAGCACGCTCAACGATGCCGGGTACCTGGCGTTCTGCGAATCCGATTTCGTCGTCATCCCCTCCGGCGTACTGCTGGCGAACATCGCCGGCCGGCCGGTGTTCCTGAACGACCCCACCTATCCGCACGATGGGCTGATCACGCTGGCACACTGCACGGCGCCGCGGCGGATGAGCGGGCAGAAACTGGAGCCGGCGCGGATCCTGACGCACTTCGAGTCCGACTACGGGGCGGCGCCGAAGGTCGAGATGGCCAAGGGGCAGGTGGTCACCAACGTGCTGCCGGACTTCAGGCTCGAGCGCTGGGTCGGGCTGCGCGGCGAGATCGTGGAGGCTCCCTTCCTCGACATTTGCCGCTCGCAGATCGACATCCGCTTTACGTGTGACAGCCAGACCGTGGCCAAACGGATGCCCGGGTTCCACTGGATGACCGTCTACGGCGATTACCTGCGGGAAACGGGTTACGCGCTGAAGCGGATTCCGATCGCGTGGGAAACGCTGACCTAGCGGCGAGGCGTGCATATCCGCCGCACGCGCTGTCGGCAAGGATCACGGCATGAAAGTGCTGCTGACGACGGGCACGCGCGGGGCACGATTGCCGCGCGCTGCAGCACGCTTAATGCTGCGTGCGGCCCTGTGTGGCCTGGTGACGGCCTGCGCGGCGGGCCAGCACCCGCAACGTTTGCCCGCGCGCTGCCCCGACGAACACCCGACGACGCAACCGGCGACTGCGCTGGCGGCCATCACGCTGCATATCGCCCCCGATGGCAACGACACCTGGTCCGGCCGGCTGGCAAGGCCCACTGAAGCGCGGACGGACGGGCCGCTGGCCTCGCTGCCAGGTGCGCGCGACGCGATCCGGCGATTGAAATCGGACGGTGCGCTGGTTGGCCCGGTCACGGTTGAGATCGCCGGTGGGCGCTACCCGCTGCTTGAACCGCTTGTGCTCACACCGGCGGATACCGGCACTCCCGCGGCCCCGATCGTCTACCGGGCCCGCACCGGCGCGCGACCGGTGTTCGATGGCGGCCGAACCATCGCCGGGTTCACCACGGACGCATCCGGGCGTTGGGTGGCCCAGGTACCGGAGGTGGTCGCCGGCCGGTGGTACTTCGAGCAACTCTACGTGAATGGTCGCCGCGCCACCCGCGCGCAGTCGCCGGACACCGGCTACTTTCTCATGCAGGATGTCAACGAGGCCGTGCTCACGGCGGGCGAGCCGTTCGCCCGTGACGCGCGCCAGACGGTGACCGCGCGGCCGGAGGACTTGTCCGTTCTCCACGGACTGTCCGCGGCGCAACTCGCCGACGTGCAGTTGGTCGCGTACCACAAGTGGGACATCACCCGCCGCTTCATCGAACGTGTCGATCATGACCGCGCCGCCCTCGTTACGCGTGGCGAGGGCATGAAGCCGTGGAACCCCTGGACGAAGGACACGCGCTATCGGCTGGAAAACGTGCCGGCGGCGTTGAACGCCCCGGGCGAGTGGTATCTCGACCGCGGCGGCCGTCTCCTGTACATCCCCCGGGACGGCGAGGTGCTCGCCGACGCCACGGTCGTCGCGCCGGTGACGGAGAGGTTCATCGTCGCGGCGGGCCGCCCCGACGCCGGTGAGCTGGTTCAGCACATCCGGTTCGAGGGACTCACGTTTCGACATGCCGGCTACTCGCTGCCGCCGCACGGGTTCGAGCCCAGCCAGGCCGCCGCCACGATCGACGCCGTCATCATGCTCGACGACGCCCGGCACGTCGACATCGCCGCATGCACACTGGAGCATACCGGGCGCTACGGCATCTGGTTCCGGCGTGGTTGCCGGGACTGCCGGGTGGAGCGGACCTGCCTGCAGGATCTGGGCGCCGGCGGTATCCGCATCGGCGAAACCGAAATCCGTCCCCAGGAAGCCGAGCGCACCGGCCGGATCGTCGTCGACAACAACGTCATCCGCGCCGGGGGGCGCATCTTCCCGTGCGCCGTCGGCGTGTGGATCGGCCAGAGTGGTGACAACCAGGTCACCCACAACGAGATCAGCGACCTGTACTACACCGGCGTCTCCGTCGGTTGGCGCTGGGGGTATGCGGAGAGCCTGGCGAAGCAGAATGTGATCGAGTTCAACCACATTCATCACATCGGCCAGGGCATCCTGAGCGACATGGGCGGCGTGTACACGCTCGGACCGTCCGAGGGCACGCGCGTCAGCCACAACGTCATCCACGACGTTGACAGCGCGTCGTACGGCGGCTGGGGGCTGTACACCGACGAAGGCAGCACCGGCATCCGCATGGAATGCAACCTGGTCTACGACGTGGAGACCGGTGGGTTCCATCAACACTACGGTCGCGACAACGTCATTCGCAATAACATCTTCGCGTTCAGCCGCCTGTACCAGCTCCAGTGCACGCGCGTGGAGCCGCATCGCTCTTTCACCTTCGAGCACAACATCGTCTACGGCGTCGAGGGGGTCCTGCTTGACGGCCCCTGGACGAAGATCAACGTTGTCATGGACCGCAACTGTTACTGGGTGCCGGACGGGCCGGCCGCGAAATTCGCCGACCTGAGCTGGCAGGAGTGGCAAGCCGCCGGTCGCGACCAGCACTCGCTCATTGCCGATCCGGGATTCCGCGACCCCGCGGCGCGCGACTTCCGTCTCGCACCGGACTCACCCGCGCTCTCGACCGGCTTCCAGCCCTTCGATTTCACGCAGGCCGGCGTCTACGGCGCTCGGTGCGGCCCCTGAGCCGGTCGTGTGCACCTCCGCGCCAAGATTCCGCGACCATCGGCAGTGTCCGGCGGCACCCCGCGCCCGAATCGCAACCCGACGGTGCCCGGCGCGGCTTGGCATTTGAACCAGCGCGCTGGCCGCGGCGCATTCTGGTTGGTACACTCGAACAGTGGTCATCGCGACCGCGCGCGGCGTGCCTTGTGGCATTGGCTGATTCGCCGGCGCCTCACGACCACCGTCTGGCGTCCACTGATGGAGTGGCCGCGCCGGCGGCATCTCCGCTTTCGGCGTCGCATCGCGGACGCGGCCACGCCGGTACATGTGCCCTGCCCCATGACCATCCTGAGCGCCGGCGTATAGGGTGCGACGCTCGCCGCCCGCGTGGGGCGCCACGCTCGCCGCACGGACCGCGCAGCGCGCACCCGCTTCGCTACGCCATGCGGTATCTCGTCCCCGCGCCGAGCCGCGGCGCAGTCCGTGAGTGGGGCTCGCGCGCACGTCGGCCTGAGGCACGTTTGTGCGTACAATGCCCGGCGCCATCAGCTTGTCAGGAGAACGTGCATGAAGCGGCCGCCAGTACTGCTACTCATCGCCGGGCTAGCTGCGACGGGGCAGAGTTCATCGGCCCGCGCAGCGGCCGATTCGCCGCCACCACCACCTAAGGTCATCTCGCGCGGCGAAGTTGCCGGCGACTATCAGGCGTTTCCGGACGTCTGCCGCCTCGCCAACGGCGACCTGCTGTGCGTGTTCTACGGCGGCTACGGGCACGTGTCGCTCCCGAACGAGCGCTGGCCCCGCGGCGGCCGGCTCTGCCTGGTACGGTCGCGCGATGACGGCGCCACGTGGAGCCCGCCGGAGGTGCTCTTCGACGGTCCCCAGGATGACCGCGACCCGCACGTGAGCCAGCTCCGCGACGGCACCGCGCTGTGCAGCTTCTTCACCTACCGCCGCGAGGAGGGCCAGGTACGCTGCGACGTCTGCCTGGTCGGGTCGACCGACGGTGGAAAGAGATGGGACCGTGAACTGCGCGTCGTCGTACCGGGTTGGGCCTGTTCCGCGCCGGTGCGCCAACTGCCCGACGGGGCCTGTCTGCTGGGCATCTACCGCGGGGACGGCGACACGGCTTACGGCGGTGTGATCCACTCCACCGACGGTGGCCGGACGTGGACCGCGCCGATTCCCATCGGCAAGGACAGCGGCGCGCGGCTCGACGCCGAGACGGATTTCGTGCGGCTGAAAAACGGCACGCTGTACGCCGCCCTGCGCACGCACGGGCTGGACATGCACTACGCGACCAGCCCCGATGGCGGGCGCACCTGGTCGGGCGTGCGGCCCATTGGCTTCCCGGGCCATTGCCCGCACTTCACGCGGCTCAGCACTGGCGAAATCCTGCTGACGCACCGGCTGCCCCAAACCGAGCTGCACGTCAGCCGTGACGAGGCACAGACTTGGCAGGGGCCGTATCGGCTCGACGACGTGGGTGGAGCGTACGCGTCGACGGTCGAGTTGAGGGACGGCAGTGTACTCGCTGCCTACTACGAAGAGGGGGAGAATAGCGCCATCCGCGCCCGGCGGTTCCGGCTGGCGGCACAGGGCGTCGAGTTCCTGCCGCTCGGCCCAGCAACGACCCAACCGACGACGACGCGCCCTGGTGCAGAGATGCTTACACATATCGATGTCTTCAGTGCCGGCCAGGATGGCTACTTCGGCTACCGCATTCCCGCCCTCGCTGCCGCGCCGGACGGCACGCTGCTCGCGTTTGCCGAAGCGCGAAAGCACAGTCTCGCCGACCCCGGCGGAGACGGCCAGGACATCGACCTCGTGCTCAAGCGCAGCACGGACGGCGGCGCGACCTGGCTGCCGATGCAGGTCATCGAGGATCCGGGCGAGTACTGGTCGGCGGCCAACCCGGCCACGGTCGTCGATCGCGATACCGGCGAGCTCTGGCTCATCTACCTGCGGGCCAAGCCCAGGTGCGACACGCATCGGGCAAGCGCGGGCACGGACGATGTGCAGGTGCTCGCGCGCAGCAGCGCCAACAACGGCCTGACGTGGTCCGACCCAGCCGATCTGACGGCGATCACGCGCGACCTGGCCGATCCGCAGTGGCGCACGAGCGTCCCCGGCCCCGGCGGCGCCATACAGGATCACCGCGGCCGCCTCGTGGTGCCGTTCTGGCGCTACGCGCCATGGGGCGTGTTCGTCGCCTTCAGCGCGGACCACGGCCGCACGTGGCAGCGCGGCGGCATCGTTCCGGAAGTCGAGGGCGACGAGTGTCAACTGGTTGAATTGCCCGACCATCGGCTGCTGCTCGACATTCGCCAGCAGAAGGGGCCGCATCGCTGGCGCGTCATCAGCGACGACGGCGGCCTGACGTGGTCGGCGCCGCAACCCGGCGAGACGGTGACGCCGGTGTGCTGTGCGATCGAGCGCTGCCCGGCGTACGCCGCCGAGTACGACCTGCTGGTCTGGACCGGCCCCCGCGGTCCGCACCGCAACAACCTCGTAGCGCGCCTCAGCCGCGACGGCGGTCGGACTTTCGGCGACGAACGGCTGATCTGCGCCGGTCCGGCCGCGTACTCGGATCTCACGGTGCTGCCGGATGAGAGCATCGGCGTACTGTGGGAACGTGGCGTGACCAACGCGTACGAGTCCATCACCTTCACTCGCCTCGCGCGCCCCTGGCTCGACCAGCGCCGCTAGCGCGGTTGCCGCGTGGGTGTGGCGCGCGCGCCCGTCGGTGCCACGGCCTGGACATCGATCCACAGCGCGTCGTTCATGTACGCGCGGGCGTACTCATACGTCATGCAGCCGTCCCGCGTGTTCTTACTGGTGTTGCGGAAGATGAATACGCCGCCACCGGGTTGGGCCGGATCGTCGCGAAAACCAACCAGCAGCACGCTGTGGCCGTCGCGCACGCCTTCCGGCGGTGCCATCTGCAGGACATCATTCTCCCAGCGTTCGACCTTCGGCCAGCGCAGGCCGCTGCACACGGGCCACTGCCGGCTCAGCGTCTGTTTGATCTCGCTGAGCTGCTGCTCGGTCAGGCCCGTGGTTACGTCCCACGGCTTGATCCAGTGCATGCGCAGACTGCGGTCGCGCAGCGCCGCGGCGCGTCGCCGGACCTCCGCGCTGGGGGCGAGCTGCGGATCGAACTCCGGCCGGTAGGGCAGGTCCGCGTCCGGGCAAATGCCGTGTGCGACATAGCCGTTCCACAAATCGGAGAAGTAGCTGCCGTCATCCGCGTCGCCGGCCGCCTGGTTCGAAGCCCAGTTCAGGAATTCCACGCTCAGGCGCGGCCCCGCGCCCCTGCGGACGGCCAGCGCGTATTCCAGCGCGTCGGTGACCACGAACACCGAGCAGGTATTCCGCGCGCCTTGCGGACGCACGTCGAGGCCCCACAGCTTGAAGTTGTCGCGCAGATCGACTGCGTGCTGCGGCGTGTCGGGTGTGGTCGGCGCGCCCACGCGCCCAGCGCAGCCCGCGCTGACCACCACCGCAACCAACAGGATTGGAAAAACATACCGCACGCTGCCCCGGTACGAATGGCCCTGTGCCATGGAGCGCTCTCCTTTGTCGGGTTGACGACCACCGCGCAATCGGCGCAGATGATAGGGTGGCGCCCCGGCAGCGCAAAGGCGGCGCGTCGCCGGCTCCGCCCGGCCCTGCCGCAGGAGGTACAACGCTTATGCCTCGACGAACTCCCGTGCACACCCGCCGGCCACCTGCCCAGCTCGCGGCCTTCTGCGACACCGCCGTCCGGCTGGGCGCGAAACGGGCGGTCTTCGTCCGCCCGGCCGACGTGGTGACTGGTGGCTGGGTGCGCTGGAAATGCCAATTCGGCTGCGGCGGCTTCGGTTCCAGCCGCATGTGTCCGCCGCACACGCCGACGCCGGAGCAGACGCGTCGCCTGCTCGATGAGTACAAGCACGCCATCCTTTTTGAGGCGGCCCTCGGCACGTCGAAGAAGATCGCCGTCAAGCTGGAACGCGCGGTATTCCTGGCGGGTCACTACAAGGCACTGGGGCTGGGCGCCGGCCCGTGTCCGTTGTGCGCGACCTGCGCGTTCGAAAAGGGCTGCCGGCACCCGCAACAGGCGCGCCCGGCAATGGAAGCCTGCGGCATCGATGTCTACGCCACGGCGCGCCGGCACGGCTTCACCATCAATGTCGTGCGCAGCCGCCGCGACCCGCAACACTACTTCGGGCTTGTCCTGATCGAGTGACTTCGGCGCAGCGCCGGGCTGGTCGAGCAGCGCGCGGGTTGCTCACGCGCGGTAATTCCCCGTCGCCTGCGGCGGGTAGCGCCGCCCGTCAATCCGCAGATGCAGCCCCCCGCTCGGCGACCGGCCGTCATGCTGCGGCCTGCGCGCACTACGCTCCATGAGTGGAACAGGTGCTGATGGTCCAGCCAGTCCACGTCGGCAGTTCAGTTCGCTCCTGGCGGATGGGCAACCCCATTCATTGTGTGCAGCGAATTCAGCGTTCTCGCCCCGGCTGCGGGGTGCCCCCCTCCACCGTGTCCTCCAGCGGGCGTCCGAACAGGAGCTCCATGTACGCACGGTCCTCCGGCCGGCAGAACACGTAGACGTGGTCCTGCGACTGCAGCCGCGTGTCGCCGCGCGGCGCAATCAGCTCGTCGCCGCGCACCAGCAATACGGCCGACGCCCCCGGCGGGAAAACGACCTCCGCCAGCCGCGCGCCGCAAACCGCGAGCACGTCGGTGATGAAAAACGACAAGAGCTCGCCCCGTAACAGGCGGGTCGAGTTGATCTCCAGCACAGCGGCGGGCCGGGGCGTCTCCGGCACCTGCAGACCGAGCTTCCGCGTGAGCCAGCGAATCCCGGCCCCGGGGATGAGCGCATTGATGACCACGAAAAAGAACACGATGTTGAAGACGTTGAGTGCCTCCGGCACCCCGCTCAGCAGGGGAAACACGGCCAGGATGATCGGCACAGCGCCCCGCAGCCCCACACACCCGAGATACACGGTCTCTTTCGCCGGAAAGCGCAACGGCAGTACACACAGCGCCACAATCAGGGGCCGGATCACGAACGTCAAGCCGAACGCCAAAGCAAGGCCGGTTCCGGCGACGGGCCAAATCTGCGACGGAAACACCAACAGCCCCAGCATCAGGAACATCGCGATCTGACTCAGCCAGCCCAGCGCGTGATGAACGTGGTACAAGCCAGCGCGGTACGGCAGCGGCCCGTTGCCCAGAACGATTGCGCCCACGTACACCGCGAGAAAGCCGCTCCCCTGCGCCAGCGTCGCCAGGCCGAACTCGAGGAAGGCGGCGGCGATCGTCAGCACCGGCAGGAACCCGGATGCCGGCAACCGGGCGCGCAACAGCACCCGCCGGGTCAACCAGCCGACGGCGAGGCCCACCAGCAGTCCGATGCCCAGTTGCAGCGGCACATGCAGCACCACGGACCACAAGTGCAGGGGGCCCCCCATGATCCAATCCGTGACTATCGTCGTGAGGATCACCGCCATCGGGTCGTTCGCGCCCGACTCCACCTCCAGGGTCGTGGCCACGCGCGGGGCCAGGTTCAGACGCCCGCCCCGCAATACCGCGAACACGGTGGCCACGTCCGTCGACGAGACGATGGCGCCCAGCAGCGCCGCCGCGGGCCAGGCCAGCCCGAACAAGTAACCGCCGCCGGCGACCAGCGCGGCGGTCCCGACCACGCCGACCGTTGCCAGAATGCCCGCCGGCACGAAGCTGCGGCGGACAGCGTCCACGCTGGTGCACAGCCCGCCGTCGAGCAGGATCAGCACCAGCGCCGCCGTGCCCATGCGAAAGGCAAACCGGTAATCCTCGAACGCGATACCGCCGAGGCCCTCCGAGCCCGCCAGCATTCCAAGCACCAGAAACAGCAGCACCACCGGAATGCCCAGCCGCTCCAGCGCTCGGCTGAACAGCGCGCTGAACGCCAGCAGCACGCCGAAGGCGCCCAGCAGCAACGCGGTGTGCATGAACTCCGATTCTGGCAAGTCTCACCTCGCCAAGGGTTCTTTCGTGGCCCGCGGGGCGCGGGCCGGCGCGACCAAGTTAGCACCGGCCCGCCCGTCTGGAAACCGCGCCGGGCCTGCCGCGGTCACGCCCGCCGTGGCCGTGAATATGAACACGTCGATTAAACCGAATGATTAATGCGATATTATCTGTGTTGTTAACAATGGCGAAAGTGCCTATAGATCAGCAGCGGCGGCGGCGCCGGCGGGAACCAGCCGCCGGCGCACGCGAGCCGTTGTCGCCGGCCCGCCCGCGAGTCAGCGTCGACGCCGCGGTCGCCCTCCGGGGCTTCTTCCGGCGCGCTCGCTGCGGCGGGCCGGCCCGCGCCCCACTGTGCAGAAGGGAGCCGACCATGCGGATCGAGATCACCGCGCAGAACATGGTACTGACCGACGCGCTGCGTGAACTGGTGCACACGCGCCTGCACTACGCCTTGGGCCGCCTGGCCCGCCGGATCGCGGCGCTGCAGGTCAGCTTCGAGGACGTACACGGCCCGCGCGGCGGCGTCGACGTGGAATGTCGCATCCAGGTACGGCTGCGGCCCGGCGGCGCGGTCAATGTGTCGGCCACCCGCGTCCACCCGGGCGCGGCCCTCGGTGAGGCGGCGCAGCGCGCCGCGCGGTGCGTCAAATCCCGCCTGCGGCGGCGCTGGATGCTGCGCCGCCGCCCACAGGCGGCACTCACCGGTGGTTCCGCCGTGTAGGGTGCGTTTGGAAATCTGCAGCGGCTTGCGTTGGCGGCGCTGATCAGGGCGCGCCGCGCGGGGCCGCATACCGGAGCAGTGACATGGCGAAACGGACGATCTTCATCACGCAACAGGATGCACGACGGCTGCGGGAATGGCTGTGCATCGCGGAAAAACGGTACGAGAAGGACCGGGAGAATCTGGAGTTGCTGCGCCGCGAACTGCGGCAGGCCCAGGTGGTCGAGCCGGACGAGGTCCCCCCGGATGTCGTCACCATGCACTCCCAGGTGCGCCTCGCCGACCCGCGGACGGAGCATGAGAGCTGCTGCACCCTCGTGTTTCCCGAGGACGCTGTGGCCAACCACAATCGCATCTCGGTCCTCGCCCCGCTCGGCGCAGCCATCCTGGGTTGCCGGGCCGGCGACGTCATCCGGTTTCAGGTGCCCGGCGGCCGGCGCACCATCCGAATCCTGGAAGTGCCTTACCAGCCCGAGGCGGCTGGACACTTCCACCTGTGAGCATGCGCGGGCCGCGGCCTGCGGGAGGCTGGTCATGAAGGTCATCATTGCCACGCAGGAACCGCACCTCCGGGCTCCGGTCGCCGCGCGCTTCGAGACCGCGCCGTACTACCTGGCAGTGGACACCCTCGCCGGCCGCGCGACGGTGTTTCCGCATCCCGTGCAGTACCAGATGGCCTGCTCGCCCGCGGCACTGGTCCAGCGGTTGCGGACGTTCGCGCCGGCGACGGTCGTCGCGGGGAGTTTCACCGCCGAGGCCCATGACGCCGCCGCAACCCTGCGAATTGCCCTGCACGTGGCGCGCGGTCGCGCCGGGGATGTCGTGGATTGTTGCGTCGGCGCCGGCGTGCCGGGGCTGATGAGCCGATACCCGCCAGCCCAGCATGCGGGCTGACGCGGCCCGGAACAGTCCGCACGCGCGTCCAGCGGCCCGCGGAGCACACTCCGCGTCTGCCCTCCATCGCTGCCGCCCATCGTCGTGAGACGCATGTTACAGCGGGATAGACGTTGCTTGACGTGCCATCGTTGCGCAACTAAGGTCGCGCTAGTTGCGCGCGGTGTGCGTAGCGCGCCAATGGTTCTCACGGAGCTGTGAAGCCGGGGCCCGGCGAGCTGGGCTCCGACGTAGGGAGTGTGCCATGCCGTTGTGCCGAAAGTCACTCGTAGCAATGCTGGTCCTGACCTGTGGCGTCGGTGCCCTGGTGGCGGACGAGCGGCGTGAAATCCGCTTCCCGGACATACCCGGGTACGTGACGCTGAAGTGCGACTTCCATACGCATACGGTGTTCTCCGACGGAAACGTGTGGCCGACCGTACGCGTCAACGAGGCCTGGCGCGAGGGCCTCGACGTACTGGCCATCTCGGACCACATCGAATACCGCCCGCACAAGCAGGACGTCAGCGACAATCTCAACCGCTCGTATGAATTGATGGCGGAACGCGCCCGGCAGCAGGGCCTCCTCCTCATCCGCGGCGCCGAGATCACGCACGACACGCCGCCGGGTCACTTCAACGCCATCTTCCTCTCCGACATCACGCCCCTGAACACAACCGATTTCTATGCGCAGTTCGAGCAGGCCGCCCAGCAGAAGGCGTTCATCTTCTGGAACCACCCCGGCTGGCAGGGCGTAGAGCGCGGCCGCTGGGGCGAGGAACAGACCCGGCTCTACGAGAAGGGTTGGCTCAAGGGAATCGAAATCTGCAACGAGTTTGACTACTATCGCGAGGCCCACGAGTACGCGCTGGAGAAGAACCTGACGTTGCTGGGTAACTCCGACATCCACGACCCGTCGCCTACCACGCCGTGGACGCCCGAGCAGCACCGCACGCTCACGCTCGTGTTCGCCCAGGAACGCTCGCTCGATGCGGTTCAGGCTGCCCTGGTGGACCGACGCACCGCCGTCTGGTGTCAGAACCGTCTCTACGGCCGTGAGCCGGAAGTGGCCGCGCTCTTCGCCGCGTCCGTCCGCGTTCATGCCCCGCACCATCGTGCCGGCGACGATGTCTGGCTCCGGATCGACAACGCCTGCGAACTCGATCTGGAGCTGGAGCGGAGCGGCAGCGTCGGACCGCAGCGCCTGCGCCTGCCCGCCCGCGCGAGCATCAACGTTCGGCTGCGCAGCACGACGTCCGCCCCTGTGGAGGGCCTGGCCTACAAGGTCACCAACATGTGGATCGGCCCCGATCAGCCGCTGCCCGTGCAACTGTCCATCCCGCGGCCATGAGCACTGGCCGGCGTTTGCTCGGCCCGCCGGATCGCGTGTGCTCAGTCGGCTACTGCTTCACCCGCACAACGATTCCCGCGCCCTCGTCCCGCCCGAGGTCGAACCCGGAGTCCAGAAATGCTTCGATGACCCGCACGTTCGTCTCGGCGTGACGCGATAGTCCCGCCGTTCGAAAAGCGCCTCCGCCCGCCAGCACGAACGGCAGCAGAAGCTGATCCGTCAGGTACTCGCCGACCGGCACGTCGTCTGCGAGATACCGGTGGGTTTGCTGGGCGACGCGGTCGGCAACCGCCTCGGCGGGGCGGCCCCGCTCGCCGAAGCCAGTGAAAACCTCTGTCACGTGCGCCGACCGTATCTCGACCACGACCACGTTGCCCGGCCCCCGTGAGTCCGCGACTTCCTCGACGATGAGGTGCTCGTCGCCGATGCCGAGCGTTTGCCCGATCAGTGTCAGCTCGCGCTCGGCGATGTGGCGGGGGAGCCGCGCAACCCTCGCCGTGGCGCTGACGCGCTGCGTTTCCCCACGCGTGAGCAATTCCAGCGGCCGCAAGGCGGTGCTTGGCGTGACCGTCACTTGAAAGGCGCCGCCACCCGCGGGGTAGAAACCTGGGCGCAGCAGCGTGGCCTGCACACGCGGCCCCATGCGCTCGATGAGCGGCAGGAACGCGCTGGTCAGGAAGTCGAACGGCGGGGCCCACGGATTGTGCGTGCCGCCCTCGAGATGTAGCGTGGATGGCCCCGCCGCGCACAGCAGCGCCGGCAGAACCGCCTGGAGCACGAGCGTGGCGCTGCCGGCCGTCCCGACCGCGAAGTGATACTCGCCCGGACGCACGCCACCGGGGACGAACGTCAGCTCCGACGCACCGAGTTTGCCGCCCACCACATCGGCCTGACCGATGGCGGCCGCGGCCTGCAGCGCGGTGAGATGCTGGCGCAGCAGTCCTGGCTGCTTGCGGCCGGCACGGATCCGCTGGATCTTGAAGGGCTTGCCCGTCGCCAATGCCAGGGCGAGCGCCGAGCGCAGGATCTGCCCGCCGCCCTCGCCCTGTGAACCGTCGATCGTGATCAGCCTGTCAGCCATTCGAAACCCTTGCCTCGCTGCACACGCGCCAGATTGTGCCGGCCGTCGCGGCTACGCGCTGCGACCGCGTCGCGCGCTTGCGCCGCGCGCTCGGTTCGCCTCGGCGAACTGCCGCCCTCTACCACAACCCGGGCACCAGGCGGCAACGCACGCGCCGGCCGTACTCAACGTACCCGTCCAGGTGCGCATGCAGAAAGCGGTCTTCAATGAGCAGGCGGCGCAGCAGGCACGCGGCCGCCGCACACCCGGGTAGCAACGCCCACCACGATCCCAGCGCCGGGCCAGTCGCGAGGATCACGAGCAGAGACCCCGCGTAGCCTGGATGCCGGACGTACGCATACGGACCGGACGTGATGAGCTGGTGACCGCGGTCCGTTTGAATCCGGACGACCGGCGAGTAAAAGCGATTCACCGCCATGGCCCAGATGGACAGACCATAAGCCGCCGCCACGGCTGCCAGGGCGAGGAGCTGGACCCACGGCGGCACGCACGACCACTGGAACCGGCCGGCATCCAGGCCCGCGACGACGAGCAGGGCGGCGAAAATCGGCAGGATGAAGAAGCGCAGCTGCCGATCTGTGCCGCCGGGGCCGGGTTGGCGGCGTTCCTGCATCAGCCCGCGGTCGATCACCGACAGCGCGAGGAGCCACGCCGCGATCACCACCCCAAAGAACGCCCAGAAGAACGGCAGGTCAAGCCGACCGGCACTGCCGAAAAGCAGCGCGGCGGTCACACCGAGGAACAGGACGACACGAACGAGCAGCCCCAGAGACACCCGCGCAGCATAGCGCCCGCCCCCCGGTCGTCAAGGGCGGGTATCGGCAGCCGTCTTCGCCATCGCGTCCGCATACCCGGTCACGGCAGCCCGCTCTCAGCCACGCGGGCGGCCTCGGTCCGCAAACGCGTGGAACTTTCCGGTGGCCCCAGGCGTCCAACTGTGCAGAATGACGAACGGCCAATTGAAAGGACTTCCCATGCACCGGTTTTGCGCCTGCCTCTGTGCCCTCGCGTGGCTGATCACCGGCCTCACCGACGCGACCGCCCGCGCGGACGGCTTCATCGTGATTCACGATCCGCCGCCAGTCCTGCCGCCGCACCCGCACCCGTATCCGCCACGTCCGCCGCACTACCGCTTTGCCCCACTCGAGGTGAAGTACCATCACGTGACCGCCCGGATCACTGACCAGTTGGCGGTGACCGAAATTGACCAGGTGTTCTACAACCCGAACCACCAGCAACTCGAGGGCACGTACCTGTTCCCCATCCCCGTCGGCGCGCAGATCGACCGGTTCTCCATGGACATCAACGGCCGTGAGGTCGAGGCCGAGCTGCTGGACGCTGACAAGGCCCGGCAGATTTACGAGGACATCGTTCGTAAGGCGCGCGACCCGGCCCTGCTCGAATACGCCGGTCAGGGCCTGTTCAAAGTGCGCATCTTCCCCATCGAGCCGCGCAGCGAAAAACGCATCCAGCTCAAGTACACGCAGCTCCTGCGCAGCGACAGCGGCATGGTGCAGTACCTTTATCCGCTCAACACCGAGAAATTCTCCGCCGCCCCGTTGCAGAGCGTCTCGATCAAGGTGGAGCTGGACTGCCAGCAGCCGATCAAGTCGCTCTACTCGCCCAGCCACGCGGTCGAGATCCAGCGCCACGGCGACCGGCGGGCGGTCGTCGGCTTCGAAGCGCGCGACACGAAACCCGACACGGACTTTCAGCTCTTCTTCGCGGCCGAAAACGCCGCCGACGTCGGCCTCAGCCTGCTCACGTTCCACGACGGCCATGACGCCGACGGCGGTTACTTCCTGTTGCTCGTGTCGCCGTCCAGGCAAATGGCCGCCGAGCAAGTGGTCGCCAAGGACGTGGTCTTCGTGGTGGACACCTCCGGCTCCATGGCCGACCGCAACAAGCTCGAGCAGGCCAGGAAGGCACTGCGCTTCTGCCTGCAGAACCTGAACGACCGCGACCGCTTCGAGATCGTCCGCTTTGCCACCGAGACGCAGCCGCTGTTCGAGCAGCTTGTCCCGGTGAACGCGACGAACTTGGCCCGGGCCGAGGAGTTCGTCCAAAAGCTCAGGCCGATCGGCGGCACTGCGATCGAGGAGGCCCTGCTCAAAGCGCTGCAGCCTGCCAGTACTTCCGGCGAGCGCGACCGGCCGTACTTCGTGGTCTTCCTCACCGATGGCCAACCGACCGTGGGCAACACCAACGTCGACCAGATTCTTGCCACGGTCGGCAAGGCCGTCGGCGACCGCTCCATCCGCATTTTCTGCTTTGGCATCGGCACCGATGTCAACACGCACCTGCTTGACCAGGTCGCCCAGACGACGCGCGCCGTCAGCCAGTACGTCCTGCCGGACGAGGACATCGAGCTCAAGGTCTCGAGCTTCTACACCAAGATCAGCCAGCCGGTCCTGGCCAACTTGAAGCTGACGGTCGGCGGAGACCTCCGGCTGGCAAAGTTGTACCCCACGGACCTGCCCGACCTGTTCCAGGGCGAGCAGCTCGTGGTGCTCGGCCGCTACACCGGGGCCGGCGATACGGCCCTCACGCTCGCTGGCTCGGTCAACGGTCAACCGCGTTCATTCAGCTACGACGCCCGGTTCGCGCGGCAGTCGACCGAGCACAGCTTCATCCCGCGCCTGTGGGCCACGCGCCGGGTCGGCTTCCTGCTGGACCAGATTCGCCTCCACGGCGAAAACAAGGAGCTCCGCGACGAGGCCGCCGCGCTCGCGCGCCAGTATGGCATCGTCACGCCATATACCGCCTATCTGATCGTCGAGGATGAGGCCCGTCGCGACGTCCCGACGTCGGTCCGTACGCTGCAGCTCATCGACCGCGATGAGACCATCCGCGCGCGGGCCGGCCGGATGTACGAGGAAGTAAACAAGGTCGCGAGCGGCGACGCGGCGGTGGGCGGCGCGCAGGCCCTCGACGCGCTGAAGGGGGCCGAGACGCCCGCCGCGGCCCCTGCGATGGCCAACTTCCACGTCCTCCAGGGTCAAACGGGCGCTGTCGCGGCTGAGGGCGCGCGGGTCCAGCAGGCGCTCCAGGCCCAGCAGACACGGTTCATCCGCGGCCGGACCTTCTATCAGAACGGTACGCTCTGGGTCGATGCCCAGGTGCAGAGCCGCTCGAACGTCCAGCCCGTGCAGGTGAAGTTCAACTCCGACGAGTATTTCGCGTTGCTGCACAAGCACCCCGACGCCGCCCAATGGCTGTCCGTCGGCACGCACGTGCAACTGGTCCTGAACGACACGGTGTACGAGATCGTCGAGTAGCGGGCGGCACACGCGCCGCGCATCACACCGCAGTTTGAAAGGGACATCCCATGAACCGTCACGCGCTGCTCCGCGCACGCGTAGTCGTAGTCGCGCTGCTCGCGCTTCCGGGCACCGGCCTGCAGGCTCAGCAATCCGCGGCCGCGCTCGGGTCACAATCCGCCGCGGCACGCACCATCGAGGTCTGCTTCGTGCTCGACACAACGGGCTCGATGACCGGCCTGATTGAGGGCGCCAAGGCGAAGATCTGGTCGATCGCCAACCAACTGATCGCGGCCCGGCCCACGCCGCGGCTCAAGCTTGCCCTGATCGCCTAACGCTGGTTCGGTGTGCGGCGTTGCCATTTCCCAATCCGCCGCCCGTTGTCGTGGCCCGGGCGCGCGGGTACACATACGCGCACTGTCACCGATCCGGCGCCCGCGTCCTGGAGGACCGGCCATGAGAACCACGCTCCGCGCGTTCCTCACCGTGCTGTTGATGCTTGCCTGGCCTTTGACCATAGCCGCCGCTCAGCCAGGCAACGCTCTCGTGGACGAGTCGTTCGACGGCCCCGCGCTCGCTCCGGCGTGGACCGTCGACAAGTCCGCGGGTAACGCGATCGAGTTACGCGACGGCGATGTCGAAATCCGCGCCGCCGAGAACACCTACGCGCACCTGCAGCGTCCCCTGACGCACGATCACATCCGCGCGAGCTGCGTTCTCCAGCCCGGCAACGGCATCAGTTGGTGCACGTCCCTCTTCCTGTACTGGCAGCCCGCCGATTGGTGCCAGATCGGTGTCATCCCCCGCGGCGACGGGCGGTACTACGTGTGCGTCACCACCCGGGGCCAGCGTCACGAGCGCGACCTGACACGCTGTCGCTTCGCCGCCTGGCACCACGTGGGGATCGAGCTCGGCGAGGATTGCCTGCGTTTTGTCACCAGTTCCGACGGCACGACGTGGAAAACCGAGCTGTTCCTGCCGCGCCCGCCGGAACTCATGGGCCCACCCACCCTGCTCATCGTCGGCAAGGGCTTTGGCGTCGACGCCGACACACCGGATCTGAACGGCGACTACGGCGACCGTGGCCCGGAAGCGGTCTCACGCATCCGCCGCGTCCGTGTGGAGCCGCTGCCTACCGAACGCCTCAGGATCACGGATGCCGAACGCCGCGCGCGCGAGTTGTCCGACGCCGATCCCCTGGGCACGGCCATTCTCGAACGCCCCGGCGATCCCGACTACGACACTGTCGCCGCCCAGCTCCCGCCCCTCAACAAGCCCCGCGAGGCGGTCGGCGTGAAGGACCACCCCTACGAGATCGGCGTCGAGTACGACGGCACCGTCCAACTGGCCGAACCGGGCGATGGGTGGGAGCAGAAAGGCCCCACGGCGTATTTCGAGCTGGGCACGCCGCCAGCACGCTTCGGGACCACTGCCGTGCGCAAACGCCTGCTGCACGGCTACCTGCCGATCGTCATCACCGAGTGGGAGCACGATGGCCTGTCGTATGAGCAAACCGTGCTCGGCTGGTCGGAGCAGCAGAGCCCGGATCGCGACCTGTGGGCCTGCGTGCAGCTCCGGGCGTCCAACCCCGGCACCGCGGCGCGCCGCGTCGACGTCGCGCTGCACATCCGTCCCGAGTCGCCGGACTTTCCGCCGCTGCACCGCACGCTCGATCTTCCACCCGGCGGATCGGCCACACTGTGTTTCGAGGTCCCCTCGCCGCTCGCGGGTCGTCACCGCGCGGAAATCGCGCCGGCTGAGTTCGCGCAGCGTCGTTCTGAAGTCACCGACACGTGGACCGATCTGCTCAATAGCGCGATGTCCGTTGACGTGCCCGAGCCGCGCGTCAACGACGCCTACCGGGCTTGGCTCGCGTACAACTACCTCAACGTGGACAAGACGGACGGCCGCTTCGAGCCGCACGACGGCGCCGGTTTCTACGAGGCCGTCTTCGGCTACAGCGCCGCGCTCTACTGCCACGCCCTCGACCTCTGGGCCCGCCACGACGACGCCCGCCGCTACCTGGAATCGATGCTCACGCTTCTCAAGCCGGACGGACTGTTCTATGTGAACTATGGCCTGCCCGATCACGGCGCGCTGCTCTTCGCGCTCGCCGAGCACTACCGCTTCACCCGCGACGCCGACTGGCTACGCCGCGTCGCGCCGCAGATGCAGCGCATGACGGCCTGGCTGCTCGACCAGCGGCAGAAGGCCCTCGCCGAACACGACCAGCGCGGCCCGGTGACCCGCGGCCTCATCAAGTTCGCTCCCTACGCCGACTATCAAAACCCCACCTTCAGCTACTACGGCGACGTCTACAGTTGCCTCGGCCTGCTCCACGCCGCCGACGTCTTCAAACAAGTGGGCCTGGCGGACGACGCCAGCCGGTTGGCCGCCGCTGCGGATGCTTATCGCCGCGACATCATGGCCTCGATGGACGCCGCCCAGTTTGAGCGCGACGGCGCCACGCTCATGCCACTGGAGCCCGACACCCGCCGACACCTCATCCAGTACCAGTACAAGTGCAAGGGCTACTACGGCCTGGTCGCGTCCATGCTGCTGGAGGCGGAACTCTTGCCGGCGGCCGACCCCCGGGCACTGCTCTATGTTCGCGGCCTTGAGCGCCGCGGCGGGCTGATCATCGGCATGTGCGAGTTCGACGACGGGATCGACCACGCCTACACGTATGGTTACTGGCTCAACTGCCTGCGCCGCGACGACATCGACCGGGTCCTGCTGGGCTTCTACGGCACCCTGGCCTACGGCATGGGCCGCGACACCTACTGCGGCGTCGAAGTCACGCAGCTTATGACCGGCGAGCCGACGCCGACGACGCCCCACTTGTACTCGGGCACGCAGCAGCTCCGCCTCCTGCGCATGATGCTGCTGCATGAAGAGGGCGACGAGCTGGTCATCGGCCGCGCGATCCCGCGCGCCTGGCTGGCACCCGGCAAGCGCGTTGTCGTCCGCAACGCGCCTACCACGTTCGGCCCCGTGTCATTCACGCTTGAGTCGCCGGCGGATAGCAACGTCATCCGCGTGCACTTGGAGCCGCCCACACGCACCACGCCGCGCGCGATTCGCCTGGTTGTGCGGCATCCGCGCGGGCAACCGATTGCATCGGCCCGGCTGAACGGCGAAGGGGTCACCGGCTTCCGTGGCGAAACCCTCGTCCTGCCGCCGCCCACCGCGCCGGCGCACATCGAGTTGTCGTATTAAACCCCCCGGTGGGTAGGACCGGCGCCCGCCCGGATCAGGCCTCTTCGACCGTCGCCACCAGGGCCTCGCGCGTGCTGGCCGTGAGCAGGAACCGCCGGCTCTGCTTGTTCTCGAAGAAGGCGAGCAGACCCGTCAGCACGGCGGCGTATTCCGGCGACGTGTCTTCCGGTGCCAGCACGAGCGCGAACAACTGCACCGGCTTGCCGTCCAGCGCGGCGAAGTTCACCCCCTTCATCGAACGTGCGATGCCGAACGCGATGCGCGGTACGGCCGCGTGCTTGATGTGGGGCAGCGCGAACCCCCGTCCCAACGCCGAGCTGCCGCGGCGCTCCCGCGCGCTCACCTGCCGCGCGATCTCGCCGGCCGTGGCCTCGTCGAGCTGGAGCGGCCCCGCCATCGCCGCGACCATCTCCGCGACGACCGCGTCACTGCGCTCCGCCTGCAGCTCGGGGATCAGCGCCTCGTTCACAAAGTAATCGCGCAATCGAATCGGCGTGTTCACGTTTCACTCCGCATGCGCCCTGGTACGTCCCGTCGGACCCGCGTGCACGTGCGGACCGGGCCTGGCAGCCGTCCTGGTCATTCGCTCTCCGTCGCGGGTGATGCCGGTGCCGGTTCCACGAAAGACGCCTCGACGCGCCGCGCCTCGCGGAAGACCTCCTCGCGGCAGGCTTCGCGGCGCAGGGCGTCCTTGAAAGCGGTGTCGCGCAGCGCAAACGCGAGCTGCGACATCGCGTGCAAATGCGCGCGAATGGTCGGGCTGATTAGCGTGAACAGGGTCCGCACGGGCTGCCCGTCCAGCGCGCCGAAGTCGACCGGCCGCTCCAGAAAACACAGCGTGATCGTCGGGCGTGGCACGTGCAGCACGATCGGATTGCGGACGTGCGGAATCGCGATCCCGTCGCCGATCGCCGTTGACCCCAGCATCTCGCGCGCCACCAGCACCCGCAGCAGAAACGCCCGGTCCACCTCGTCCGGCAGGCGCATCACGCCCACGACGGCCCGCAACGCCGTTTCGCGGTCGTGGCCCTCGACGCGGTAGAACACGCCGCCCGCTTCCAGCGCCTCGACCAGTCCCGGACAGGCGGTGTAGCTGCTCTCCGGCTCTTCGAGGATGTCCACCGAGACTCGGATGCGGCGGGACGTGGCCCACTCCAGCAGCTCGGCGCGATTGAAGCGGTATTGGCCGTTGATCAGGTAGGCTGGGACGGTGCGCTGGTTGATCCAGCGGTACACGGTCTTCTCAGAGACCGCGAGCAACTTGGCAGCGTCGCGCACCGTCAACCGCATGCGTCACCCACACGCCCAACCGCAACGGGTACTGCACATTGATAGACATGTTACCGATCGTGTCCAATGATGTCAATCCGCCAACATACTTTTGTGAAGCCCGGGCCGGAACGCCGGGCTTTCTGGAGCTGACATGTTCTATGGGCCATCTGAAAAGTCGGATAACCCGGACTCCCGCGCACGAGAAAAAAGCGACTGGCCTACAGTACGCTTTGTCAGGCGTGTGCAATTATTTACTGGCGGTGACGATACAGGTCAGCTCTGCTACTGAGTTGTCGGCTGTCGGCGCAAGCAGGCGAGGGCAAGCGACCCCAAGGTGCCCCGCGTGGCCGGCGGTCGCTGCCGACCCCGAATCGGACTTCGGGTGCGGCGTGGCGCCGGCTGAGCCGCGGTCGGCGCTAATCTCGGGCGGCTTGGTGTCCGCGTGTCTTGGTGGTTAGGTCTTTTGCTCCTTCGCATTGGCCTTCGGCGCAATCAGCGATCGCCAGTGATGCACGAGGGTCACGACACCCCAGACGGTCGTGATGGCGTACACGCCGGCCGCTCCGGCAACCCAGTACCAGCCGGGGTCCGACGGTCTCAGCAGCGCCTCGGAGACCAGCCGGTCGAGCGCGAAGACGACTGCAAGAAAGTAGTACAGGAAGAACAGCACCACGAAGCACGACGAGAAGTGCTTGTCGACCAGCCGCAGCTCGGCGTGCTGCGCGAGCCACGCTTCCCAGGTGGGGCTGAACCCGACCTCTGGCTCGATGTATTCGCGGATGTACCGTCCGGCGCGGATCATGTGGTTTTGCTCCGCCAGGTACAGGATGACCAGCACGAGAACGAAGAACGGCAGCGTCAGCCACATGTAGGTGGTTGAGCTGAGCAGGAAATAGCCGAGCGCGGGCATGCCGAGCAGCCCGATGATGATGATCCAGAAGATTCGCGTCTGCTGGCCCTCGATCTCGCGGCGCAGCGTGGCGAATTGGTGATTCAGGTAATCCTCGCGGGTCATGACGCGCCTCCGTGACGATCTGCCGAACGCGTGCCCGCGGCGCCGGGGGCTTCCGCCACCGCGTGCGAACCGCACCCGTCGCCCCGTGGGCCTCGCATCCGCGCCGCCATTGTCCGCGCGCCGGCGAAGGACGCAAGGGTGCGGCGGAAGGCAGGGGGAGGAGGGGTGGACAGGGAACAGGGAACAGGGAACAGGGAACAGGAAACAGGGAACAGGAAACAGAACGGCGACGAAGCTACGAAGCCACCGAGGGGGGAAGCGACGAAGGCGAGCAATCCGAGCCCGAAGCGCGAGCGAGGGCGTCGCGCGGCGCGTTCAGAATCAGAGCCCCGAGCGCGAGCGAGGGGGTGCGTGCAGCGCGCCGGAATCCGAGCCCAAAGCGCAAGGGAGGGTCCGCGCGCGCGTCCGCCAACCGAGCCGCGAACGGCAGTGAAGACACGTTCCGGGCGCCGTCGGACGTCAACCGGAAATCGGTACGATGTCCCAATTCTGTTCGGCACGGCAATTGCTTACGGGGTGTAGCGCGTCATGTGTCGCGACGGACGGGGCTCGGTTTTTAGGGGTGGAGTACGTTCGAAGGTGGGCGACGATCTCAGCGCAGCGTGA